>JAILMX010000016.1 GCA_024692205.1 Desulfovibrio sp.
TTCGCCGGAAACCACGCGGAACACGTGCTCGAAACGGTCGGAAAGCGTCGGTGCCTGAAGGAAGCTGCTCATGCCGCGTCCTTTTGCATTGGAGCGTTCATGGGAAAATAAACATATTCCTGCCTGACACGAAGCAGTTCAGTAAGTTCCTGACCGGGGATCGCGGGAATAATGGAGCATGCCTTGTCCAGCAGTTCGCATTCCCTCAGCATGCGGAACAGAACCTGGCGCAGCTTCTGGGTCGTAGAGGAAGACAGGTCGGCAAGCTCCGCGTGAAACTGAGACTTGTCGTTGAAGAAGGCATCGAATTCCTGTGTGGGAAGAGTCGGCTTGAGCGTCAGGAAGCGCTCGTGCAGCACTTCGACGGCGAAATCGGCGAGGAAGCGGTATTGGCGGCAGGCAGCAAGCCAGAGCAAATAGCCGCAGTCACGGAGCGTCGCTTTAGAAAGAAAGATCAGCTCGTTTTCGTTTAGCTGTACAAGGCGGCCAAGAACTTCCCGGCAGAGGCGCTTGAGGGAGCTTTGCGTTCGGACCTGCAACAGGTTGTCGGCCAGGATGCGTTCACGCACGGCATCGACGCCGCCGACTTCGAGCTAGAGGCGAGCAAGCGAGGGGCCTTCGCGCAAGAAAAGGCCGCCAGCCGTGAAGCTCAGCTTGTATGCGGGTTTTTCGTCCATGCCGTTTCGTTCGATATCCGATGTTTATTTTTCAGACTAGCTGATAACCCGCGAATTGGCAATTTTGGCGCTTTGAGCTTAATACTGCGTGAATACGGTTCTGCTCGGGTCAGCAACAGCCAAACCACTTGCCATTTTCGCCTTTCCACACGGGTTTGAATGCCGCATAGCTTGCTCCGCAGGGGCATTCTCTTCCTGTTTTTCTGTAAATAGTCGCTGGCAGACGCAGCACTGCCAGGCATGGGCCTTCTCTGATGTTTCGTTCAGCATTCCTTTCAGTCGATCGGCAGCGACAAACATGCCCTCGGTGATTGTTTTATAAGCCGAGGCATTGGCGTTCTTGAGTGCTTTGCGAATGGCAGTGTCCACCGATTGGGCCTGATTGATCAGGTCCTCTCCTGTGGCATCGGGCGTATCCTCATAGTCGAACGTAAGCCGTACATCCCTGCTGTTTGCCAGTTCTGCCGCTATGGTGGTTCGGGCCGATGCTATTTCCGCAGCGTAACGGGAGACAGCAAGGCTGTAATTCCGCGTTTCATCGGCAATGCGCGTATAGAGATAGGCTGCAAAGGCAAGAGCGTGTATGATGTCGTTTTGGGTTAAATGGTCATTCTGGCTGGATGGCATATTGTGTCTCCTCTTGTTGCTGTGTAACCGCTTGCATTCTCTGGGCATGAATACTCATGCGTCCCAGCCACGCGGCATCTTTGCTGCGGACGTCTTGCCGAGCCGCATAATATCGGGCATGACTGAGGAAATCCGTTTTACGGCTTCGATACGCGTGCAGTTCTTGGCGGCGGCAACGCCTGCCACGGCATCGTTGGCGTCTTCCTGTATTTCTATCCCCAGCCTGTTCCGAACGAAATCCGAGGGCAGATACAGAAAGACGTCTTCCAGCCTGCGGAGGCGATCCTTGTTCTCAGGAACGCTGCGGGCAAGTGAAAGGCGTTTGCCGATTTCCTGCGCGACCTCTGGATGTTCGCGAGAAAGCCATTTTTTCAATCCGGAAATCTGGTCTCCAACAGGGGCGTGGAGAAGAGCACGAATCAGATCACGTCGTTTGGCTTGCCCATAGACCTCGGCAGCCTCGGCCTTTTCGGCAAGCATTGTGCAGTAGGATTGCAGGGCGGAACGGATTTCCCTGCCGATGGAGTCTCCCGAATCATCCACCTTCAGCGAAGGGGTTGAAGAAGGTGACTTCCGATCGGAAACTGGCTCGTTATGCTCGGCAACCGCCTTTGCTTGGCTGGTGCCAGAGGATGGCGGCACGACTTTCGTTTCTGCAACGGGCTGGACTACGAGGGCCTCCGGCTGCGGCTTGCCAATACTTGAAGGCTGCCATGGAGTTGCCACCTCTGGCTTCGACATTACGGTAACCTGTGACTGACTATGGGCATTCTCTGGCTTAGGCGTGCCTCCATCCCCTGACTTCTTCTATATGCTTTCAACCAAAGGTTGTTGATCACGCCCGGCTATATACTCCGCGACACTCGCGACGATACGCTTTTGTTCTTCTGGCGTGCGCTTGCTGTGAAGAGACAGGACTTTTTCGATATAATCCGCCGTGACCTTCGGATACTTTTTGCAGAATTGCAGACATGCGCCCCTTAATTCCGTTTTCGGATCCGTCCTTGGCATGGCTCGGGCAAAATCTACGATCATATCCCAAGCGCGGCTATGCCAGGGGGCTTGTTGAACCTGAGGTGCAGGGGCATTCTGCGGGCTGGAAACCTGTGCTGCTGATTTTCCCATGGTAGGATTGTCTTTCAATGAATTGGACGAGACTTTTTCCGAGACTGTAGCGGGCGTAACTTCCACGGGCGCGGGTATATGCTCCTTTCCGGCGAAAGAGAAAAAAACTCGCGCAGTAGGACTTCCTTTTCCCGCTAAACAATCCCCTTTTACCGGATGAGCCAAAAAACGCTTGATGATGGGAAATAATGTCGCGGTTGCTGCCGCCGCAAATTGCACGCACGGCGGCATATGTGAATTTTCCGCCGTCGTCGCGGACTATCTCCATGACCTCATTGCACGCTGCGAGCACGGCCTTTTCTGTAACTGTCTTTGCTTTAGGCATTTATGTTCCTACGTGATTTTTTGGTAATGGTAACATGGTAAAGGTAATATTTCAATTATTACCATAAAAAATTACCATTACCATTTAAAGAGTATATGCCCGTCAACTACCGTTCTTTCTAATGAGCGTGCGAACATTGAGACTTTCCACGGCGTTCAGATAATCCAAAGCCAATTTATGTCGGCCGCAAAGGCTGCCAAGTCCCCTGATAGACCCGCCGCCTCGTCCGCCGCCGCCTGTGAACCCCTTTTTATTTCCTCCTTATCCGTGATGATTATGTCGTCCTGCTCGGACGAACCGATGACGATGAGTGCCGCGCACTTCTCAACCGGGTCCGGTTCGTTCCCGTCTTCCGGCAGCGGCGTTCTCTCCGGCGCGCTGATATACGCGAACAATTTTCTCGCATAGTCGGCATTGTTCTGCGGATTTTTGAGCTTGATGTATCTTGATATTGCCGTTGCCATGTCATATCCCCTGTATTGCCTCAAGCATTTTTTCGGCGGATTCCACGCCGGAAATGGCCGCTTCTTTCTCAATCGCCGCTTTCAAATCGCGTCCGCGCGCGTCCACTTCCGCCATTTTTTTTCGGTGATTTTCTGGTCCGGATTTACGAAACCCGCTATGAATTTCCGAAAGTCATTTTGCGGCGAATGAAACCGTTGCTTCATTTTTTCGTGCTCTTCCAGCGTCAATCTCGCAATCAAATGGACGGGTCGCGAGATGCCATTCGGGAGACGTGCGCGCGATTCACCCTCATCATACGAACGGCTTTTCGTTCTCGGTTCACGTTCCTTTTTGATGCGCGCAATCTCATTTCCGATGCTTTCGGCGATGTCCATGCAGCGGTCGGAGTGGAACGTCGACGCCGCAAACTTCGACAAACCTTACAGCTGTCTTAGGCGGGAAACCATCTGAGCGAAACTTTTTTCCTCGATGATTGTCCCCGTTGCCCAGTAACGAATAAGCTTCGAAAACTTCATTCCGGTCCGCAGAAGGACGTCCTGCACCGCCATGTTCTCGTTTTCGGTGAGGCAAATGCTCCACTGGTAGTTCCGTTTTCGGTTGCGCTTCCTGGATACAAGCTCGCCGTCGCCCTCAATCGTTGGTTCGTTTTCATCTGCACGCCGTTCGTCTGCTTTGGACGTTTCGGACAAAGCAGACGAACGGGCGTCATTCATTTTTTCAGAAAACGCCTCTTCCTCCCCCCGTAGAAACGCCTCTTCCTTTTTTTCAGAAAGGCTCTATTCAAGAAAAGTAGTGATGCCAGATGAATGATTTTAGGTTTTTACTGAGTCAGGTATCAATGACGGCAAAAAGGTCTTTGAAATCAGCATCTGCTTTCTGATACTCAGTTGATTTCACAAGAAAAAACCA
>JAILMX010000018.1 GCA_024692205.1 Desulfovibrio sp.
CCCACAAGCGCCCCCTGCGAAACATGCGCCCCTTCAAGATGGCAAAAGGAACGTATTTCGGCCCCGCCTTCGATCACGCAGTCTCTAATGACGCAGTGCGAGGCGACCTGAGCGCCCCGGCGGATTTCGGAACGTCCGTATATCTCGCAGGGTCCCGTGATTTCCGCCCCCGGTTCGACACAGGCCAGGGGGCCGATACGCACGAGCTCGGGCGCATGAATAATGACGCCGGTAGAGAGCAGGCCGTCGATGATTCGGGCGCGGGCGATCTCTTCGGCATGCGACAGCTCCCGGGGGGAATTGACACCGAGCAGGCTTTCATCGTGCCCGCAGGCGATGCCGCGCACGTCCAAACCGTCCTCCAAGGCCAGGGCGACGAGATCGGTGATGTAATACTCGCCGCTTTTGTTGTCGTTGCCAATGCGGGGCAAAAGCCGCGCCGCGACATCCAGAGAAAGGCAGTACATACCGGCATTCACCTCTCCCGTCGCGGCACCGAGGGCCTTGCTGTCGTAGTCCTTCGCCTCGACTATGCCCATGAGCTTTCCATCGCGGCGCACCACGCGCCCGTAGGCGCCGGGTTCATCCAGCAGAATGGTGGCGAAAGCCAAATCCGCCCCTTTCGCCTTTTCCAGAAAACCGCTGACAATAGCTTCGGAAAGCAACGGGGTATCGCCGTTGACCACGAGCAGATGGGTGCATCCTTTACCCTGAAGAACCGGCAGGGCCTGCGCCAAAGCGTGCCCCGTGCCGAGCTGCTGCTCCTGCAGGACGAAGCGGCCTTCGGGAAAAGCCGCCCGGACCATTTCGGCCCGGTGACCGACGACCATGAAGATGTTCCCCTCGAAAGCGGGGCGCAGCGCGGCGACGACGCTCGCCAGCATGGGCTCTCCGAGAACGGTCTGCAGCACCTTCGGCTTGTCCGAATGCATGCGGGTTCCTTTGCCTGCGGCCAGTATCAGTGCCATATACGTGGGCATGTATTCACCTCTCCCTTTGACGTGGGCAGGGCAAAATGTCATTTTTCTTCAAACATCCTACTCTCCTCCCCTCATATCGTAAAGAGCGTACGGCGCAAAGAGCCCTTCCCCGTCGGGGGAAGGGCTCTTCATCATGATGCGTATGGGGTTTCACACGCGGGGTTTTTATTGCGCCCGAAAAACCAGGACGCCGTTCTCAACGTCGATGACGACGTGCTGCCCGTCAACGATCTTTCCGCCGACTATCTCCCGCGCGAGGGGCGTCTCGACGGCGTGCTGCAACCAGCGCTTCAGGGGGCGGGCGCCGTACACGGGGTCGTAAGCGGCCTCGGCGGCGAGATTGACCGCGGCAGGGGTCATCTCGATCCGTATCTGCCGCTCCTCAAGGCGCCTGCGCAACCGATCGAGCTGAAGCTCGATTATCTGACCGACCTGCTCCCGGCGCAGAGGCAGGAAGAGCACGGTCTCATCGACACGATTCAGGAACTCAGGCCGGAAATGGGCACGCAGTTCCTCCATGACGCGCTCACGGGCCCCTTCCTTCAACGTTCCGTCGGCGGTGATACCGTCCAAAAGATACGGCGAACCGATATTGGACGTCATGATGACGATGCAGTTGCGGAAATCCACCGTCCTGCCCTGGCTGTCCGTCAGGCGGCCATCATCCAGAAGCTGCAGCAAGGTATTGAAGACGTCGGGATGAGCCTTCTCTATCTCATCAAAAAGGATGACGGAGAAAGGCTTGCGCCGCACAGCCTCGGTGAGCTGGCCTCCCTCGTCATAGCCGACGTATCCCGGAGGCGCCCCGATAAGGCGCGACACAGAGAATTTTTCCATGTACTCGCTCATGTCAAGCCGCACGAGATTCGTCTCGCTGTCGAACAGAGCCTCGGCAAGCGATTTCGAAAGTTCCGTCTTGCCGACCCCCGTAGGCCCGAGGAAGATGAACGAGCCTGCCGGCCTGTCGGGATCCGCAAGGCCAGCGCGCGCGCGCAAAACGGCGTCGGCGACGGCTGTCACGGCCTCATCCTGCCCGACAACGCGCTTGTGCAGGTGCTCCGCGAGCCTGAGCAGCTTGTCACGCTCCGATTCCATGAGGCGCGTCACGGGAATGCCCGTCCACCGTGCCACGATCTCCGCAACGTCATCGGGACCGACTTCCTCCCGCAAAAGGCGCTGCTTGCCGCCCTCGCTCTGACCGGAGGCGGCGGCGAGTTTCTTCTCCAAATCGGGCAGACGCGAATATTTCAATTCAGACGCACGGTTCAGGTCATAGGCGCGCGTCGCCTGATCTATCTCAAGGCGGGTCTGCTCGATGGCCTCCTTGAGCTTGCGCACGGTATCAATCGAACCCTTTTCGCTCTCCCACTGGCGCCGCAGATTCTCCTGCTGTCCGCGCAATTCGGCCAGTTCATTTTCGAGTTTTCCCAGACGCTCGCGGGAAGCCTCGTCCGTCTCGCGCCGCAGGGCCTCCCGCTCGATTTCGAGCTGGGTGACCTTGCGGTTGATCTCGTCAAGCTCTGTCGGGAGGGAGTCTATTTCCGTCCGGATCATGGCCCCGGCCTCATCAATGAGGTCGATCGCCTTGTCCGGCAGCTGACGGTCAGTGATGTAGCGGTGCGAGAGCATGACGGCCTCAACGATTGCGGAATCGCTGATGCGCACGCCATGATGCACCTCAAAGCGCTCCTTCAGGCCGCGCAGAATGGAGATGGCGTCCTCGACCGTTGGTTCGTCGACGACAACGGGCTGAAAACGGCGTTCGAGGGCGGGATCCTTTTCGATGTACTTGCGATACTCGTCCAGGGTCGTCGCGCCGATGCAGTGCAGTTCCCCCCGCGCCAGCATGGGCTTGAGGAGGTTGCCCGCATCCATGCTGCCCTCCGTCTTTCCGGCGCCCACGATGGTATGCAGCTCATCGATGAACAGTATGATGTGCCCCTCGCTCTTCTCCACCTCATTCAGCACGGCCTTAAGCCGCTCCTCGAACTCGCCGCGGTATTTCGCCCCAGCGATCAGAGCTCCCATATCGAGGGCGAAGAGCTTGTGCCCCTTGAGATTCTCCGGCACATCGCCCTTGACGATGCGGAAGGCCAGGCCCTCGACAATGGCGGTCTTGCCGACGCCAGCCTCGCCGATAAGCACGGGGTTGTTCTTGGTGCGCCTTGACAGGATGCGCACGACGCGGCGTATCTCTCCGTCACGGCCTATCACGGGGTCCATCTTCCCCTGACGCGCGGCCTCTACGAGGTCACGCGCATACTTGGAGAGCGCCTCGAAGGTGTCTTCCGGGTTCGGGCTCGTGATACGGGCGCCGTTGCGGCTTTTCTCCATCGCCGTCACGAAGGCGGCACGCGTCAGCCTGTACTCCGCAAGCAGCTGGCCAAAGGGCGAGGCGGGCTCCTCGTCGAGGAGCGCGGCGAAGAGATGGTCGACGCTGACGAACTCGTCCTTCATGCGGCCAGCTTCGCTCTGCGCGTCGCCGAGGCTCTTGGCAAGACGCTGCGTGACCATGATCTTGCCGGGGTCAAGCCCCGCGCCGGAAACATGGGGGCGCTTGCGCAAAATGCCATCAAGAGCAACGGCGAAGGCCCTGGGCTGCACGCCCATGCTCTCGAGGATGGCGGGGACGATACCCTTCTCCTGCTGCACAAGCGCGAGCGCGAGATGTTCCTTGTCCGTCTCCTGGTGGCCCATGCCAGCGGCTATGGTCTGCGCCGTCGTCATGGATTCTCTCGCCATATCCGTAAATTTATTGATATCCATGATCAAGCCTCCTTAAACAAAATGCAGAACGCGCTGCCAAGGTGCGGCCCCGCGCTATGCTCTTGCCCTGAATGACGATGCCGATGCCATTTTTGTCCAGAGAGCGCGCTCCTCATCCGTCATTGATGCGGGCATGCGGATCATCGCGCGGACAAGGAGATCCCCCCTGGCGTTCGTCGGACCGAGCCCCTTGCCCTTCAGGCGGAATTTCCGGCCGGAACTCGTCCCGGCGGGTATGTTCAGCTCCACCTTTCCCTCAAGGGTAGGCACTTCGACGCGGGCACCCAAGGCGGCCTCCCATGCCGCAAGAGCGATGTCGCATTCAAGCGTGCTGCCATCCACCCTGAAAACAGGATGCTGTATGTAGCGAATCTTCAGATAGAGGTCTCCGGGGGGGCCCCCGGGGACGGACTCCCCCTGCCCTGCAAGGCGCATCTTCGCACCGTTGCGTATGCCCGCCGGCACGGTAACCTCAAGTGTCCGTACCCCGTTCTGCCCCTTCAGCGTGACTTCGCGGCGACCGCCATGCAGGGCGTCTTCCAAGCTCAGGCGAAGTTCAGACTCCACATCCCTGCCTTTTCTCGGCCGGGAGGAAAAACCGCCGAAGGGATCGGGGCCGAAGCCGCCTCCGCCGCCGGGGCGGCCGCCGAAAAGGGTCTCGAAGAAGTCCGAAAAGCCGGAGCCGCCGAAGTCGGCACCTTCAAAATGGAACTGGCCGCGGTCGAAGCCGGAACCGGCGTTGAAGGCCTGCCCCTGTTGCCAGTCGGGCCCCAGCTGATCGTACAGGCGCCTTTTCTGGGGATCCTTGAGGACCTCGTAGGCCTCGTTAATTTCCTTAAACTTTTCCTCAGCCTGTTTATTACCGGGATTAAGATCCGGATGATACTTTCGGGCCTGCTTTTTAAACGCCTTTGCGATCTCATCATCGCCGGCCCCACGGGCAACACCCAAAAGTTTGTAATAATCTTTATAAGTCACTGCCATAATGCTCCTCCATCGCAAGCCGGAAGGGGTGTTCCCAACACAGATAATACAGTCTTCGTTGTCGTCAATACAAAAAAAACGCCCGTCCGTGCTGATTCATTCCGCATGGACGGGCCTGTGCAAAACTCTGTCAATAACAACTACACAATGCCGTGTTCCCCGGGCTTCTCATACTGCTCCCTCTCCTGCGAACGCAGGTAGAACTGCGTGTCGCCGAAGGCGAGGAGCAATGACGGCGCGACATAGATGGATGAATACGTACCGATGATGACGCCCCACGTCATGGTGACGGCGAAGGCGTGGATGACTCCCCCCCCGAGGAAGACAAGCGCGAACGCGGCCGCAAGGGTCGTGCCGCTCGTCAGGACGGTGCGCGACATCGTCTGATTGACGCTCTTGTTGATCATCTGCTCCATCGTCTCACCCGTGCCGGCACGCAGGCGCTCACGCAGGCGGTCGTAGATGATGATGGTGTCGTTAAGCGAATAGCCGATGATGGTGAGCAGTGCGGCGATGACCGTCAAATCGATGTCGATGCCCATTATGGCGAGGAAGCCCGTGGAGATGAGCACGTCGTGCATCAGGGCCACGATGGCGCCGAGAGCGAAATTCAGTTTCAGGAGGAAGCAGACGATCATGGTGACGCCAAGCGCCGCCAAAACAAGCCAGCCCACGCCAAGCGGCGTGAACGAACTCAGCACGTACATGCCGCCCCAGAGAACGGCCGCCATGACGGCAGCGGTCATCCAGCGCTGTTCGAAACGCCCTGAAATGTATACGGCTATCAGCAAGATGGCGTAGTAGAGGGCGCTCAGGGCCTTGTTGGTCAGATCCTTGCCGACCTTGGGGCCGACGACCTCCATGCGCTGAATCTCAGCCTTGTTGTCGGTGAACGCCGCCTGCAGGGCCTTCATCACTTCGCCCCTCAGAGCCGTCGCGTTGCCGTCCGTCGTGGATACGCGCAGGAGATAATCGCGACCGTCGTCACCGAAGCGCTGTGTGCTGATGCCCGCAAGCGAGGCCACATCAAGGCTCTTCTTGAGGGCCTCGTCAGCGACGGGCTTCTCAAACTGCACCTGCACGATGACGCCGCCGGCGAAGTCTATGCCGAGCCGCAAGCCGTTGCCGAAAAAGCACGCTCCAAGGCCGATGAGAAGCATCAGCACGGATACGACGTAGGCGAAACGGCGTTTGCCTATGAAATCAAAATTACATCCGGGTTTTACTATGGTGAAAGGCATGTGATACCCCGTTAGATGCTGATGCCCCGGGTGCCGCTATGCTTGGCCCAGGTTTCAAATACGGCCCGCGAAACGAAGATGGCCGTGAACATGGATGCGATGATGCCGAGGGAAAGGGTCACGGCGAAGCCGCGAACAGGCCCCGTGCCGAACTGGTACAGGATGACCGCCGTTATGAGCGTGGTCAGGTTCGAGTCCGTGATGGCTATGGTGGCCCGCTCGAAACCGGCGCGCACCGCCGCAAGCGGCGACATCCCCGCCCTGATTTCCTCGCGTATACGCTCATAGATGAGCACGTTGGCGTCGACAGCCATACCTATGGTCAGGACGATGCCGGCGATGCCGGGCAGGGTCAGGGTCGCCCCGAAGCAGCCCATTCCCGCCAGAATGATGAGCATCGTGAAGCAGAGCATCACGTCGGCTATGATGCCGCTCTTGCCGTAGTAGATCGCCATGAAGAGCAAGACCAGAATGCCGCCAACGATGGCGGCGCGCACGCCGCTGTCGATCGATTCCTGACCGAGGGAGGGACCGACCGTCCGCTCACCGAGCACGGAGACGGGCGCCGGCAGGGAGCCTGCACGGAGCACTATGGCGAGGTCCTGAGCCTCCTCGGTGGTGAAGCTGCCGGAGATGCTGGCCCTGCCGCCGCCTATGCGCTCACGGATGACTGGGGCGGAATACACCTTGCCGTCAAGCACGATTGCCATTCGCCGGCCGACGCTTTCGCCCGTCACACGCTCGAAGATGCGTGCGCCGCGCGTATTGAAGTTCAGCATGACATAGGCCTGATTCATCTGGTCGAAGGCGGGACGCGCGTCCACGACATCCTCGCCGGTGAGCATGGCGTCCTTCTCGACGACAATCTGCCGCCCGACCTTCTCCTTTCCGGCTTCCTTCTCAAGCTGCGGCAGGGCTATGGTTCCGGCGGGCAGAACGCCCTTTTCCGGGTCGATGTCGTCACGCACAAGATGGAACTCCAGGTGCGCCGTCTGGCCTATGACCTGCACGGCACGCCGCGGATCGGAAACGCCGGGCAGCTGCACCTGTATGCGGTTGCCCTCCTGCTTGCGGATATCGGGCTCGGCCACGCCGAACTGGTCGATACGGTTGCGGATTGTCTTGAGGGCCTGCTCAAGAGCCATGGTTTCAAGGCGCTTCGTCTCCTGCGGGGTGAACCGCGAGACATAACGCAGCTGCCCGTTTTCGGACCGGGTCGGGGCATCGACGTCCAGCTGCGGGAAATGCTTTGAAAGTATCTCCTTGAGCTTCGCCTCCTGTTCCGCGCGAGGCAAAACGAACTCAAGGGTATCTCCCCCGACGACACGAGGCCTGAGAACGACGACCTTGTCATCCTGCGCCAAACGGCGCAGATCCTGCCCGGCCAGGGCGAGCGAATTGCTCACAGCCTTGGCGACATCCACCCCGAGCGTCAGGTGAATACCGCCCTTCAGGTCAAGACCGAGGTTGATCTTGCTTGACGGCAGCACACGCTCGAACGCACCCATGCCCGGCAGACTGGGCAGGGCATACACGAGACAGAGCAGAAAAACAGCAACGGATATGGCCAAACGCCAACGCAAACCCATCATTCACCTACCAGAGAGAAATTATTTCTTTTCGTCAGACTTCGCGTCTTTCTTGTCGTCCTTGGCGGCTTTCTCGTCCAGCAGGCCGGCAATGGCCGCACGGGACATGCGAAGCTTGGCCTCGCCGCACTCAAGCAGGATCTTCTCATCGTCGATTTCAAGGATGCGGCCGAGCAAACCACTCTGGGTGATGATGCGGTCGCCCCGCTTGAGGGCCTCGAGCATCTGCTTGTGGGCCTTGGCTCTCTTCTGCTGGGGCCTGATGAGCAGGAACCAGAAGATGAGAAACATGAGGATCAGGGGCGCGAAATTCATCAGCATGCCCATGCCGCCATCCGGACCGGCGCCGGCCTGAGGCTGGGCACCCATGGCATAAACGAGGGATTCGAACAAGGGGGACCTCCGGTGTATCGGGTGTTTACCGTAAAAAACCGGCGGGCATCACGCGATGCAGGCCGATAAAAACGTAAGGCGTAAGTATAAGCACTGACTGCCGAACATGCAAGCCCGGCAGTCAGCATTGAAAAATGAAAAGGCTCTATTCAAGAAAAGTAGTGATGCCAGATGAATGATTTTAGGTTTTTACTGAGTTAGGTATCAATGACGGCAAAAAGGTCTTTGAAATCAGCATCTGCTTTCTGATACTCAGTTGATTTCACAAGAAAAAACCA
>JAILMX010000023.1 GCA_024692205.1 Desulfovibrio sp.
AAATCGGTGTCGTAACCGCCGAGCCCGGATATCGCGGTAGAGCCGGATAATAATGTGGACATGGGACCTCACTCAACGCAAAAAGTTTTCCCGCTCGCCGAGGGGACTTTGCGATTTTCATGCAAGATCCATGCAAAAAAAACTTCGGGAAAAATTTGCCGGGGAGAAGGCGGCGAGAGCATTTCCTACTCTTCAAAAAACGCACCCGCAGAACGGGCTCCGGCAAAGCGGACAGCCAAAGCCATCTGCCGTTCATGCCGAGCCCGCAGAGGAGGGACAGGAGCACGGGAAAGAACTGGATGGCGGCACGCTGATGCCGAAATCCCTTCAGCGCTCCCCCATGAAGGCAGGCCATCCGGCCAGAAGAGCGCGCAGGGCCTTGCCGCGATGGCTGCGGGCGTTCTTCTGCCCAGTCGTCAGATGTGCGGCGCTCGTTCCGATCTCTGGGTCGAAAAAGACGGGATCGTAGCCGAAACCGTTCTCACCGCTGGGTTCCCGCAAGAGGCGGCCGCGCCATTCACCTTTCACGATCAACTCGTGGCCGTCGGGTCTGACCGCCGCCATGCAGGTGACGAAGCGGCACTCCCTTTCGGCATCATCGACCTTCTCCATGGCATGGAGGAGCTTGCGCATGTTGCGCTTGTCGCGGTTCTCGCCGGGCAGAAGCGCCCAGTCATCGGAATAACGCGCCGAAAAGACGCCCGGCGCTCCGCCAAGGGCATCAACCATGAGGCCTGAATCATCGGCCACGGCAACGAGGCCCGTAGCCTCGGCTACCGCACGCGCCTTGATGAGCGCGTTCTCCTCGAAGGTGGCGCCGTTCTCTTCAATCTCCCCCAACTCGGGAAAATCCGCGAGGTTCAGCACCTCAACGCCATGGGCGGCGAGGCCGTCGGCGAGTTCGCGTATCTTGCCCCTGTTCGTTGTGGCGAGAACGACGCGGTTTTTCATTTCATCAGGCATCGCAGTTCTCCTCGTTCTATTCTGTCTGTGCCGCCCCTATGCGCGTCGCGACGAAGATGCCGCCGATAACGAGCACTCCGCCGGCAATCTGGGCCGGATAAATGGATTCCCCCAACAGAAGCACCGCTCCGACGGCTGAAAAGACGGGCAGGCTGTAATAGACAAGCCCAGAACGCACAGGCCCTATGGCATCCACCGCGAGCGTCCACAGCCAGAAAGAGAGCGTCGAGCAACCTACGCCCATGTAGAGCACGCAGAAAACGAGTGTCGCGGTAAGCTGCGGCAAGGGATGCAGGCAGGCCTCGGCCAGGGTGAAGGGCGCGGCGAATACGAGGCCGAGCGCGAAAGTCGCCGCGTTGAAGGCCATTGGGGAAAGCTCCGCCGGCCTGCGCCGCATGAGGAAGGAATAGATGCCAAAGCAGAGCGCGGTGCCGAGAGCCCAGAAATCGCCTTCGGCGAAACGCAGGGCTGCCAGGGCCTGCATGTCGCCCCGGCTCACGAGGATGACTATGCCCACGAGCACGGTGATGAGCCCTGTCA
The DNA here is from genome assembly GCA_024692205.1 of Desulfovibrio sp. GTDB lineage: Bacteria > Desulfobacterota > Desulfovibrionia > Desulfovibrionales > Desulfovibrionaceae > Desulfovibrio. The sequence continues at coordinate 1,504 of JAILMX010000023.1, forward strand.
GACGGCGGGGCGTTATGGGCTCGGCGTAGATCATACGAGACAGCAGAAGGATGACAACGGGGGCCGTCGGCGTCAAAAGGGCCATATTGAGGCTTTCTGTCGTCTGCCCCGCCTTGTAGATAAAGGTGTTCATGAGCGTCACGCCGAGAATTCCCATAAGAGAAAGGTAGCGTATGTGCCGCCGTAAGGCGGGCATCTCGGCGATGAGGCTTCTCCAGGCGAAGGGAAGGAGAACGGCAAGAGCGACGGCCCAACGCCAGAAATTGCACTGCCACGGGGGTATGAGGAAAGCGACGGCGCGTGAGGCCACAAAGTTGCCGGACCATATAACCGTCGCGGCGAGGGCGCAGGCGAAACCTGTTTCTGTTCGCATCGCTTCCTCCGTCAGGGCAAAGGGAGAGAGGAAAACCGGCTGTTCGTCCTAACCGCCGAGATAGGCTTCGCGGACGACGGGATCGGCCAGGAGACGCTCAGCACTATCGCTCATGACGACGCGGCCCGTTTCAAGAACGTAGCCGCGCGTTGCAAGACGCAGGGCGGCGCGGGCATTCTGCTCTACGAGAAGCACCGTCACGCCGCGCTCGTTGATGGCGCGCACCGTTTCGAAGATGGAGCGTACGAGAAGGGGAGCGAGACCGAGCGAAGGTTCGTCGAGAAGAAGAAGCCGCGGTTCGGCCATGAGGGCGCGGCCTATCGCAAGCATCTGCTGCTCGCCGCCCGAAAGCGTGCCCGCGAGCTGGTTTCGGCGCTCCTGCAGGCGGGGGAAAAGCTCGAAGATCCATTCGAGAGTCTTTGCCGCACGGGACTTGTCCAAGATGCTGAAGGCTCCGAGGTTCAGATTCTCAAGAACCGTCATCGTGCCGAAAACGCGCCGTCCCTCCGGTGACTGAGCGATGCCGAGGCTGACGATTTCGTGGGCGGGCATCCTCAGCAGGTCCTTGTCATTGAAGAAGATACTGCCTGCGGCGGGACGCACAAGGCCGCTGATGGAAAGCAGGGTCGTGCTCTTCCCGGCGCCGTTTGCGCCGAGGATGGTGACGATTTCCCCTTCCTCCACGAAAAGGTCGATGCCGTGCAGCACCTCGACGCTGCCGTAGCACACTTTGAGGCCGGTCAGACTGAGAAGAGCCATCGTTACCACCCCTCGTCGTCAACGCCGAGATACGCCTCAATGACGGCCGGATTCTGACGAACCTCGTCGGGGCCGCCCTGCGCGATGAGCGTTCCGTTCTCAAGCACGACCAGTTTCTCACAGATGTTCATGACAAGGCGCATGTCGTGCTCGATGAGCAGCACGGTGATGCCGCGACTGCGTATGGCGGCTATGGTGTCGACAAGCGCGCTTGTTTCCTGATCGTTCATACCGCCTGCCGGCTCGTCGAGAATGAGCAGGCGCGGGTCGGAGGCGAGCGCGCGGGCTATTTCAAGCAGGCGCTGGTTGCCGTAGGAGAGGCCGCCAGCCTTTTCCCGCGCATGGCCGGCAAGTCCGACGAAATCGAGCTCCTCAAGGCAGCGGGCGACGGCGGCCTCTTCCTCCCGCCTTTGCGCCGGTGTATGGAAAAGACAGGAAAAAAGGCCGGATTGCATGCGGCAATGTCTTCCGGCGAGGACGTTCTCGAGGGCGGGCAGGGTCGGGAAAAGGCGGATTGACTGAAACGTTCGCGCGATGCCCATCTCGACGATGTCGTGGGGCTTTGCCCCGGTGATCGCAGCGTCGCCGAAGAAAATGCGGCCCTGCTCCGGGCGGTAGTTGCCCGTGATGCAGTTGAATACGGTCGTCTTGCCGGCGCCGTTCGGCCCAATGAGGCCCACAATGCTCCCTTCCTCGACGGTGAAGGTCAGATCGTTCACAGCGAGCAGGCCGCCGAAGACCTTGGTCATCTCCTGCACGGAAAGGAGGTTCATGCCTTCCCCTCCTCTTTGGCGGGTTCCGCCTCAGCACACAGCTGCGTCGCATAGCGGCGCGTAAGCGGGGGCAGTATGCCCTGCGGACGCCAGATCATCATGACCATCATGGCGATGCCAAAGATGAGCATGCGGCAGTTCGAGAACTCGCGCAACACCTCAGGCAGACCGATGAAGAGCAACGCGCTCACGAGCACGCCGAGCAGACTTCCGCCGCCCAGGATGACGACGGCGAAGATGATGCAGGATTCCATGAAATTGAAGGATTCAGGCGTGATGATGTTCATCTTGGCGGCATAGACCGTGCCCGCCATGCCGGCCCACGCCGCGCCCAGCACGAAGGCGATGAGCTTGTAGCGCGACACGTCGATGCCACAGCCCTCGGCCGCGACGTCATCGAGCTTGATGCAGTTCAGCGCCCGGCCGAAACGCGAGCGCCACAGGCAATAGAAAAGCACGATGCTCACGCCCACCATCCCCCAGACGAGCCAGTAGAAATGCACCGGCTTGAAGATTCTCAAGCCGAAGATAACCGGACGCCCAATGCCGAAGATGCCGTTCGATCCGCCCGTAAGTCCGAAGACATCGTTCATAAGTGCGATGCGCACTATCTCGACGATGCCGATGGTCACGATGAGCAGATAGTCGCCGCGCAGATGGATGATGGGGCGGGCCACGACGAGGGCGAAAAGGCCGGCGGCGAACCCTGCGACGGGCATGGTCATGAATATCGGCCAGTGGCAGGCAGTGTTCAGTATGGCCGTTGTGTAGGCGCCTATGGCGTAAAAGGCCATGTGGCCCATGTTGAAAATGCCAGTCTGCCCGAGAACGACGTTGAGAGAGAGCGCGAGCAGGGCATAGAGGCCCACGTCAACGCCCACGCCTATCCAGTAAGCATTGCCGGCGAAGGGCAGGATGAGCAGAAAAGCCGCAAGGGCGCCGGCCAAAGCACAGCGACAGTTCATAGCTTGTCCGCCGTGCGTTCGCCCAGAATGCCCGTGGGGCGGATGAT
>JAILMX010000034.1 GCA_024692205.1 Desulfovibrio sp.
GGCGTTGTCCCAGTCGCCCGAGAAATCCTCGTTCAGCGTGTAGACGGCTGGGGGGTACTGGCTTGCGTTGTCGGAGTAGTAGGTGATCTGCACATCCCCCTGCACGTCGCGCACCGACACGCGCTTGACCATGCCGCTGCCATCCATCGGGTCGAGCACGAGCATCATGTGGCCGGCGTGCGTCACGTCACGGTCGTCGCGGTCAATCAGCACTATGTCGCCCGGATTCAGCGTGGGCTGCATCGAACGGGATGCGGGGCCGATCTCCACCGCTATCAGGTTGCGGCGCATGCGCACCGCGGGCAGGTTCTTGTAGCAGAGGAACCAGCTCTTTATCTCGTCCTGCGGCAGGTAGCCCGGTCCGGCACCGACCTCGCCGACCAGCGGCGCGGCGATGTAGTCCTCGGCCAATGGCGGCGCGGCATTCTCGCCCGCGGGCATCACCCTCGCATCCACAAAACAGACGTCCTTGTCAGGCGCAGCATGGTCGTCAGGGAGGGTTAGCCGGGCGCCCAATTCCTCTAATATTGGCGCGAGAGTCTTTAGGCTGGGCTTGCGGGTCCCGGCAAGCCAGGTGTGGAAAGTCTGTATGCTAACATCTAGGGCCTTTGCCGCAGAGCTCACATTCCCATTGTGACTTTGGGAAACATACGTCTTGAGAATGGAGATTACCGATTCGAAAAAATTACTCATTCTCATGCTCAACCTCATTTTTATACATAAGTCAATTTTACATATGCAGAGATTGTATTGCCTTTTGTTTTACAAAAGCATAAAATATGGTCATGAACACACTGAAAGAAGCACTCGACACTAGGGGCTTGACGGTTAATGAGGCGTCGAAGCTCGGAGCGAAGTACCAGACGCTTTACAAGCAGTACCTGGGGGACCGAAACGTCGGCCCTCAAACAGCCTTGTTTTATGAGCGCATTCTCGGAATCCCTCGTTCGGAGATTCGTCCTGACCTGTGGCCGCCAGCACACACGGAGACATCCGACCATGCCGTCTGAGTCGATGGCGGTGAACCAGAACTTCCGCGTGACGGCGACGATGCAGGAGAGCATCCGCAACACGGCGGCCGAGCTGGGGCGTTCCGACTCCGCGTACCTGCGGGCCTGCGTCTGGTTCGGCGAGCAGCTCTTCATCAGGCATCCCTCCCTCGTTGATCTGAATCGGGCGGAACTGGGCGAACTTGCGGCACGCATCAGCCAAGCAATCGTAATACATCCCGCGACCGTGGACTTTCTGCCCCGTGGAGGCTCTGACCGATGAACCCCTTTGAAGGAATGGCGCGCGGAGACATCGCGCTCGAGCTCTGCTGCACGTACGGCTTCAGCATCATCCCCCTGCGGGAGAAGAAGCCCCTCGTCTCCTGGGCGCAGTACATGAACGACGCCGCCGACGAGGCGACGGTGGAAGACTGGTGGAAGGAATGGCCGGACGCCAACGTGGGCATCGTCTGCGGCGTTGTGTCAGATCTCGTGGTCTTCGACTGCGACGACGACGCGGCCGCGGCCTGGGCGCGGGAAAACCTGCCCGGCACGCCCTTCACGGTGAAGACGGGAAAGGGATGGCATCTCTACTACCATCACCCCGGCGCGGCCGAGGTCGGCGCCCTCAAGCGTCTGCGCGAAGAGATCCACGACCTCGGCATCCACGCCGACCTGCAGGCCGACACGCGCTACGTTGTCGGGCCCGGCTCGGTGCATCCGACGGGCGCGATCTACACAGCCTGCGCCGAAGTGCCCGACGCGTGGGAGCTTGCCGTGGAGTTCAACACCGTGCACCCCTCGGCGGCGAAGATTTCCCTGGAGAATCTCGACCTGTCCCGCGTGCGCGCGGACTTCACCAGCGTCGCCAAAGGCGGCCGCCACGACCACATGGTGCGCTACGCGGGCCGCCTGATCGCGGAGGGCCTGAAGCAGGAGGACACGCTCAGGGAGGCCGCGGCCCACAACGCCGCCATGTGCAACCCGCCGCTCTCCATGCGCGAGATCCGCTCCATCGTCTTCTCGACGTACAGGACGCACGACAGGAACCACCCCGAGCAGAAACAGGCCGCCGAGGCCA
>JAILMX010000067.1 GCA_024692205.1 Desulfovibrio sp.
TGTTTGATGGCCTGTATGATCCTGCCGGGCATGGCACCGACATAGGTGCGCCTGTGTCCCCTGATTTCGGCCTCGTCATGCATGCCGCCCAGGGAAAGACGCTGGAACTTGCGGTTCATGGCGCGGGCGATGGAGCGGCCGAGCGAGGTCTTGCCCACGCCGGGAGGGCCGACGAGGCAGAGGATGGGGCCTTTCGAGTCGGGATTGAGCTTGCGCACGCTCAGAAATTCGAGGATGCGGTCCTTCACCTTCTCCAGTCCGCAGTGATCCTCATCAAGAATCGCCTTCGCATGGGCGATGTCGAGGTCGTCGCGCGAGAGCTTCTTCCACGGCAGGCTGGCGAGCCAGTAGAGATAGGTCTGGAGGATGTTCGCTTCTGACGAGTCATTGTGCATGCCCGCCAGGCGATGTAATTGCTTGTCGGCCTCCTTTTTCACGTCGGCCGGCAGTTTCGCCTTTGCAAGGGCCTTTTTCAGTTCGGCGAGGTCGTCTTCTGGGTCGGGTTCCTTTTCGCCGAGCTCCTGACGGATGGCCTTCAGCTGCTCGCGCAGAAAATAGTCCTTTTGGGCCTTCTCCATGCCTCCGCGGGCGGAGTTCTGTATCCGCGCCTGCACCGAGGCGACCTCGACCTCGCGCTCCAGCTGCTGGTTCACCTGCATCAGGCGTTCGGCGGGATCCGTCGTTTCGAGCAGGTGCTGAGCATCGGCGATCTTCATGCGGATGTTCGCGGCGATGAGGTCTGCGAGGCGGCCTGGGTCATCCACGCTCTCAAGTACGGATGCCACATCGGGCGAGGTGACACCGCGCAGGGAGAGGACTTTCTCGCTCTGGCTGCGCGCGGAGCGCATAAGGGCCTCTAGTGTCGCGTCCTTCTGCGGGCGGATCTCGGGAATGCTTTCGATGCGGGCCTCAAGCAAGGGCTCCGTGCGGCAGTATGACTTGATACGGGCACGGCAGACGCCCTGGACGAGTATCTTGACGCGAGAATCCGGCATCTTGAGGGCCCGCATCACCTGCACGATCGTTCCGTATTCGTAGAGATCGTCCGGGCCTGGGTCATCCGTCGCTTCGTCTTTCTGCGCAACGACGAGGAGATGACGGCCTTTTTCAAGAGCCTTTTCAACCGCCTGAACGGATTTTTCCCGCGAGATGAAGAGCGGCATGATCATGAAATTGAAGACGACCGCATCACGCAGGGGAAGGACCGGCAATATGTCGGCTATCTGCTGCTCACCCGTGAGGACGTCCTGACGCTCTTCACGGTCCTCGCTCATTGAAGCCTCGGACTGTGACGGGTCCGGAGAAGCGGAAACCGGCTCCCGGGTATTTTTTTCTTCGTTTTGGGGCATGGTGCTTTTGTCATTATGATTCGACATCTGTATGCTCCTGACCGCCGTGCAGAATCTTGTGGGAGATCATGCTGTAGCAGTCTTCATCCGTGATTATCACATGATCCAGAAAGCGCAGGCCCATGGCCGGGGAAAGGCCCTGCATGGCCCTGGTCAGTCTCTCATCCTGCTCAGACGGGTGCGGATCGCCGCCCGGGTGGTTGTGTACCAGAATTATTCCGCTGGCCTTCGCCTCAAGCGCTGCGGCCAGTACGTCCCGCGGCTGCACGAAGACAGCGCTGACGTTTCCGTGTTGCAGGCGTTGCCACGAAAGCAGTCTGTTCTGCGCGTCCACAAGGGCCAGCCAGCATTCCTCTTCGTCCTGTCCCGCGAGACGGCATTTCGCCATGGCGGCTACGGCTTCGGGGGAGGAGAGCTCCGCGCGTCGGTGGAGGCTGGATGCCCCGTAGCGTGCGCGAACCTCCCGCAATAGTTTCCAGAACGTCACGAGGCTCTCGCCGACCCCGTCGATTTCCCTGAGCTCCGTATAGCGGGCATCGAGAACGCCGCGAATATCCGCGAAACGGGCGAGAAGCGCCCGTGCAAGGGGCTTCGTGTCGCGCCTGGGCACGGCATAGAACAGGAGAAGTTCCAGCAGTTCATAATCCGGCAGGGCAAGGGGAGCCTTGTTGAAACGTTCCTTAAGTCGTGCCCGATGGCCCTGTCCTGACGAAGCCCGGTCGGTATTCTCTCTCATAAGTAATCAGTTTTTGTCGTGTGGCAAGGGGAAAAGAGGGAGGGGTCAGCTGCGCTCATGCGGAAAGAAGGAGAAGATGCGCACGAGCAACCTTTCCAGACTTTGCGTTTCGTCGCACAGGCCGCGCTTGATAGCCCATTCCGCCTCGGCGACGCAGCTCATGGCCTGCGAGAGAGCCTCTGTAGAGAGCTTCGCGGCGAGGCGCTGCTTGAAGGGCAGGACGGAAGCGGGCAAAAAGACCCTCTCCCCGGCCTTGATCTGCCAGAGCATGCGTATTTCGCGGGCCAGCATGGGGGTGAGCGAATAGAAGCTGGTCTTCAGATCTCTCGTGCGGTGCAGTTCTTTGAGAAGGCCGGGGAGGTCGGCCGCCTCAAGATGGCGTATGCAGGCGAAGGCGTCCGCAAAATCCCTCTTGGCCGCCTCGCCGCTCGGCACGTCGTCGTTTGCGTCAGTGCCGCCCGGTTGAGCGGTTTGCAGAAGGGAGAGCTTCTGCACTTCGTTTTCAACCGCCTGCGCGTCGGGGGGCAGGGCCGCACAGATGCGCACAATCGCATCGGGCGCGAGTGTGAGGCCGATTTCCGCCGCCCGTTTTTCAAAGTGGCGGCGGATACCTTTCTCGTCAAGGCCGGGATTGCGCCATATCCATTTCTGGCGGTCGGCGAATGCCATGCACTGCTGTTTGCCGATGCAGGCGGGGATTTTTGGCTGACCTTTCTCCCACGGGCCCTCGAGGCAGAAAAAGGGCCAGCACTGAGGCGAAGGCCTGGCGAGGACACGGGATATCTTTTCCCAGATATCTTTTTTCCACATCTGGGCCTGACGGACGACGAGGATTCGCTCCGTGCCGAAAAGACCCTGCAGGCCGAGCTGTTCCCAGAAGCGGGGGGGCGGGTCTTCGTCGCCCCAGTAGACATGGCGTTCCCGCTGGCCAAAGGCCGGAGGATGGGCTTTCGCCTCATCCTCCAGCCGGAAGCGCAGAAGCTGGCTGTCCGGGCAGACGAGAAAGGAAAAGGCCGGTCGTGCGGCGCGGGTGACGGCTTGGCCAGGCATGCTAGCCAGCAACGATATTGACCAGTTTCTTCGGAATGACAATCACCCTGCGTATCGTCATTCCTTTTGTGTGGCGCAGGACGGCCTCATCCGTGCGCGCGGCCGTTTCGAGGGCGTCCTTGTCCATGCCGGCCGGCACTTCAATCGTGCCGCGCAGCTTGCCGTTGACCTGCAGGGCTATGGTGAGCGTGTCGCTCTGCGTGGCCGCCTCGTCCCATGCGGGCCATACGGCCGCCGCAAGCGGCGTGACATTGCCGAGGTCTTCCCAGAGCTCTTCGCACACATGGGGCGTTACTGGCGAAAGCATGGTGAGCACGGTCGCCATTGCGGAGGAGAAAACCCTCCTGTCGCCTTCGTCATCTGTCATGACGTCGCGGGCGAGGTACATGGCGTTGACGAGCTCCATGATGGCCGAAACGGCGGTGTTGAATTGGAAGCGCTCGCACATGTCGTCAGTGGCCTTTTTGACGGTGAGGTGCTCCTTGCGGCGTAGATCCCTGGCCGTTTTCGAGGCGGCGTCGGCGGCGGTTGAGCCGCAGGGGGGCATGGGCATGAGCAGACGGTCTTTCTCATCCTGGAAAAGGCGCCAGACGCGCATCAGGAAGCGGAAAGAACCCTCTATGCCGGCGTCCGACCAGTCGAAGTCGCGTTCCGGCGGAGCCGCGAAAAGGCAGAAGAGGCGCACGGTATCGGCGCCGTACTTGTCGATCATCTCGACAGGGCTCACGACATTGCCCTTTGATTTCGACATCTTGCCGCCGTCCTTCAGCACCATGCCCTGCGTGAGCAGGTTGGTGAAGGGCTCGGCCAGATCCTTCGGGTACAGGCCGAGATCGCGCATGGCCTTCGTGAAGAAGCGTGAATAGAGCAGGTGGAGGATGGCGTGCTCCACGCCGCCGATGTACTGATCGACGGGCAGCCAGTACCGCATGGCATCTTCGTCGAAGGGGGTGTTTTCCGTGCGGGCGCTCGTGTAGCGGGCGAAGTACCATGAGGATTCCATGAAGGTATCCATGGTATCCGTTTCGCGTCGGGCAGCACCGCCGCAACGGGGGCAGGCGCACTCGGCGAAAGACGGGGTCTCGGGCAGAGGGGAGCGGCCGTCTTCGCGCACCTTTGCGTCAAGAGGCAGGAGTACGGGCAGGTTCTCTTCTCTTTCGGGAACGAGGCCGCATTTTGGGCAGTACACCACGGGGATGGGGGCCCCCCAGTACCGCTGGCGTGAGATGTTCCAGTCGCGCAGGCGGAACTGCGTGGTGGCGTGGCCTAGGCCCATGGATTGCAGCTTGTCTGTGATGGCTTTCTTGGCGGATTCATTATCCATGCCGTCGAACTCGCCGCAGGCGACGAGAGTGCCCTGGGCCGTCATGGCCTCCGTCATCGAGGTCGGATCGGGATTCCCATCGGCGGGCTGAATGATTTTTTTTATGGGCAGGCCGTATTTGCGGGCGAAATCGAAGTCGCGCTGGTCGGCATACGGCACGCCCATGACGGCGCCCGTGCCGTAGCCCGCGAGCACGAAATTGCCGAGCCAGAGGGGGATGCGCTCGCCCGTGATCGGGTGGAGCGCATAAGATCCAGTGAAGACGCCCTCTTTTTCGAGAGTGTCCGACTGCCTGTCGAGGCGATCCATGTTGCGGGTCTTGGTGATGAATTCGCGGACGCGGTCCGCGTCGGGATTGCCGGTGATGAGCTTTTCGACGAGAGGATGCTCGGGGGCGAGCGTCATGAAGGTCACGCCGAAGAGCGTGTCGGGGCGCGTGGTGAATACTTCGATGCTTTCTGCGCCTTCCGATGGCTCCGCAAGCGGGAATGTGACGGCTGCGCCATGCGATTTGCCTATCCAGTTGCGCTGCATGGCGATGACCCTGTCGGGCCATTTGCCCTCAAGCAGAGAAAGATCCCTGAGCAGCTCATCGGCATAGGCGGTGATGCGCATGAACCACTGGGTCAGCTCTTTCTGCTCGACCTTGCTGTCGCAGCGCCAGCAGCAGCCGTCTATGACCTGCTCGTTCGCCAGCACCGTGTGGCAGGAGGGACACCAGTTCTGCGGGGCATTCTTGCGGTAGACGAGGCCTTTTTCAAAAAGGCGCAGGAAGAACATCTGCTCCCAGCGGTAGTACTCGGGGCGGCAGGTGGCGAGCTCCCGGGCCCAGTCGTAGGAATAGCCCAGGCGCCGCAATTGGCAGCGCATGTTGTCGATGTTCGAATACGTCCACTTGGCGGGGTGGGTGTGGTTCTTTATGGCTGCGTTCTCAGCCGGAAGGCCGAAGGCGTCCCAGCCCATGGGGTGAAGGACGTTGAAGCCCTGCATTCGTTTGCAGCGCGCCATGACGTCGCCAATGCAGTAATTGCGGACATGGCCCATGTGGATGTTGCCCGATGGATAGGGGAACATCTCAAGGACGTAGTACTTGGGGCGCGCGGCATCGGTGCGGCAGGCAAAGTCATGCCTGTCATCCCATCGCTGCTGCCATTTCTTCTCTATGCTCTGCGGGTCGTATGCTTTCTGTGTCATTTAGTGTGCTTCCCGTGTCTGTGCCGTCACTTCGCCGTTCTCCAGCGCTTTTGCGACGGAATCGAGGATACCGTTGATGAATTTGTTGGCCGTGCCGTCGCCGAACTGCGCGCTCAGGTCGAGCGCTTCGTTCATGACGACCTTGGGTGGCACGTCGTTGCGGAAAAGCAGCTCGAAGACGGCCAGGCGAAGCAGCGTAATCTCGATGCGGCCTATGCGGTCGACCTTCCAGTTGCGCGAGTAGCGGGCGATCGTCTCGTCCAGGGAATCGTTGTAGGTCCAGACTCCCTCGACAAGCTCCCAGGCGAAGCCGGAGGGTTCGGCGGCCGGATCCTGCACATCCTTTGCGGCGTGGAGCGATTCAAGGAAGGCTTTCACCAAATCGTCACGCGTCTTGGCCGGCGAGAAGGACAGCCCGTACAGGATCTGAAAAGCCTGCTCACGGGCGAGATGACGCGTCGTGTTCTTGCTTTTGCGCATGGATTACAGCTGCTCCAGAACACGCACCGTTTCCAGCATGGCCTCAGCAGCCTCGACCCCCTTGTTGCCGGATTTGGTTCCGGCACGGTCTATGGCCTGCTCAAGGTTGTCGCAGGTGAGCAGACCGAAGCCAATCGGGGTGGAGTGCTGCAACATGGCCTGGGCTATGCCCTTGCTTGCTTCGTTGCAGACGTAGTCGAAGTGAGGCGTGCTCCCGCGGATGACGGCGCCGAGCGCGACGATGCCGTTGAATTTCTTCGAGGATGCGAGCTTCTGGCAGATCAGGGGCAGCTCGAAGGCACCGGGAACGCGGACGAGCGTGACGTTTTCGGGTTCGAGGCCGTGGCGGCAGAGGTAATCCAGCGCGCCGTTGACGAGGCGTTCGACGATGAAGTCATTGAATCGGGTCGCGGCGATGGCGATTTTGAGGCCCTTTGCGTCGAGTTTTCCCTCAATGGTGGTCATCGTGTTCATGCAGGCTCCTGTGTTCTTCCCGAGGGGAAGGTTGAAACGAAACGATGTGCGGGCTTCGGCTCAGATGAAGCCCTTGCGAAGCAATGTGTCCATATCGATACAGCCGCTTTTGCTATCCGCGCCATGCGGCAAGCCATGCCCGGTAGTGGAGAGATTCGCCCCCGAAAGCAAGCGGCGTACGTATTTGCCGATGATGTCGGTCTCCATGTTGATGCGGCTACCGACCTTCCAGAGTGACATGGTCGTCCTTTTCTGCGTGTCGGGAATGATGTTGACTTCAAGAAAATCGTCGCCGCAGACGTTTATCGTCAGGCTGATGCCGTCCAGGGCCACAGAACCCTTGGGGATGACCTCTCCCGAGCGGTCTTCCGGGTAGCGTATGCGGCACTGCAGGGAGTGGCCCGCCTTGCCGATCGCGCTGACCGTCGCCACGCAGTCGACATGACCGCTGACGATGTGCCCCCCGAGGCGGTCTCCCACGGCAAGGGCGCGCTCAAGGTTGACAAGATCCCCGTTTTTACGAAGGCCCAAGGTAGTGCGGGAAAGCGTCTCGGCGGAGGCGTACATGACGAAATCCGTAGCTGTGTGGCTTTCGACGGAGAGACAGGCACCGTTTACGGCGATAGATTCTCCGTCGGTGACGTTCTCGAGAGAAAAGAGCGGGCGTATGCGGTAACGGCGGTCGGATCCGCCTCCATCGATATGCAGAATCTCTCCTTGTCCCTGTATTATGCCGGTGAACATGACTTAGACGTCCTCTTTGCCCGCAGCGCAATCTGGTCTCAGGGTGATATGTACGTCACCGCCAAAAGGATGGGCGTTCGCTACGCGAAGGCGCCGTGCCTCGGCTATTTCAAGGGGGGCCTTGCCTGTGAAGAGTGGCGCGGCCTTGTCATCCGCCAGAAAAAGCGGGGCGAGGTGCAGGCGGAATTCATCGACGAGCCCCGCATCGAGCAGGGAGGTTGCCAACCTGCCACCCCCTTCGCACAGAACGTATGGGCAGCCGAACTTTTCTCGCAGGTGCGTGAGCATGGCGGCGAGGTCGGCGCCTCCGCCGGGCGCTTCCTGAACGGGCAGGATGCGTACACCCGTCTGGCCAAGCCGTCTTGCCGCCGGGGTGGTGGCATCTTTTTCGGGGATGCAGAAGACGGTCTCCTCCGCGCGTTCGCGCAGGATGTGAAAAGAATCTTCGGGGGAGGGGATACTCGACGTGAGCACGCACGCCAAAGGCGCAGGAGAATGCTCCGCGGGGGCTTTGACGTCAAGGCGCGGTGTCAGAAGGGGATTGTCAGCGCGGAACGTGCCGCCGCCGACAAGAACCGCACCGCCGCAGAGGCCGACGCCTGCGCGCAGGCGGTGTACCTCGCGACGGGATTCCTCACTCGAAATCCATTGGGAACGGCCCGATCGCGTGGCTATCCTGCCATCCATGGTCGCCGCCATCTTGAGGATGACATAGGGGCGGCTCGAACTCTGCCAGACGAGGAAATCGGCGACGAGGTCGCGGCATTCGCGCTCGCAGACGGGGCCGAGCACTTCCACGCCCGCGGCCGCAAGCGTTTTACAACCGCCGGCCGCCACGGGATTTGGGTCGCGCAGGCCGATGACGACCCGGCGTATGCCTGCGGCGAGCACGGCTTTCGAGCAGGGCGGAGTTTTGCCCAGGTGGTTGCAGGGCTCAAGGGTGACGCAGAGCGTGCATTCGGAGGGGGCGACGCCTTTCTCGGCGGCGTCGCGCAGGCATTCCACCTCCGCATGGGGGCGGCCGGCGGCATGGTGCCAGCCGCTGGCCACTATGCGTCCGTCGCGTACGAGAACCGCTCCGACAGTGGGGTTCGGGCATGCCGTCCATCTGCCGTTCTCGGCAAGGCGTACGGCCTCGCGCATGAAGGGGGCGAAGTCAGAATCCGTCATCGCTTGTCCTCATCCGCTGGCGGCGCGAAGGGGGTGAATTTCACCTGCTCGCAAATGACGCCCGCCTCCCCGAGCATTTCCTGCGCGAGATCGTCGGGATAGAATTCGGCGTAGAAGATGTGCCGTATGCCGCAGTTGATGAGCATCTTGCTGCACTGGACGCATGGCATGGTCGTGCAGTACAGATCCGCCCCGTCAAGGCTCGTGCCGTGAGTGGCGGCCTGTATGATGACGTTCTGTTCCGCATGGATGCCGCGGCATATCTCGTGCCGCTGGCCCGAGGGGATGCCGAGCTTCGCCCGCAGGCAGCCCGTTTCAAGGCAGTGGCTGACGTCTCTGGGCACCCCATTGTAACCGGTTGCGAGAATCCTCTTGCCTTTGACGGCGATCGCGCCAACATGCCGCCTGAGGCATGTGGAGCGTTCGCTCACCATGTAGGTGATATTCATGAAATAATCGGACCAAGGCATGCGGTTCATGGTGCGCGTCCCCGCCAAAGGCGTGTCCTGTAAACAATAGTGCCCGTCGTAACGGGCAGCCTATTGTGTTTCTGAAACCTATCGGCTCGTTGCCGTGATCAGGACCACTTTTTCAGCACGAGGCTGGCGTTCGTTCCGCCGAAGCCGAAGGAGTTGCACATGGCGTATTCACAGGCGATGTGCTTGGAACCGTCGGCCATGCAGTCAAGGTCGCATTCGGGGGCGGGGGTGTCCAGGTTTATCGTGCCCGGCAGCATTTCTTCATGCAGGGCAAGGGCTGTGAAGACCGTCTCGATGCCGCCGGCGGCACCGAGAAGGTGGCCTGTCATGGATTTGGTCGCGGAAATTTTGATGTTTTTGGCATGGTCTTTGAAGACGAGCTTCATCGCTTTGGTCTCGGTGCTGTCGTTGAGCTGCGTCGAGGTGGCGTGGGCATTGATGTGGCCGATGTCTTCTGGGGCGATGCCGGCGTCTTTCAAGGCGTTCTGCATGGCGCGGGCCATGCCTTCACCCGTATCGTGGGGCGCCGTGATGTGGAAGGCGTCGCAGGAGGCTCCGTAGCCGACGAGCTCGGCATAGATTTTGGCGCCGCGGGCCTTGGCGTGCCCCAGTTCCTCAAGCAGGAGAAGGCCGGCGCCTTCGCCTATGACGAAACCGTCGCGATCGGCGTCGAAGGGGCGGGAAGCCTTTGTCGGCGTATCGTTGTAGTGGGTCGAGAGCGCCTTGAGGGCGGTGAAGCCCGCCACGCCGAGGGGAGTGACCGTGGATTCGACGCCGCCTGATATGACGGCCTTGGCCCTGCCGAGCAGAAGCTCACTGAATGCCGTGCCTATGCCGTGGATGGCCGAGGCGCAGGCCGTGGTCGTGACGATGTTCGGGCCTTTCGCGCCCGTCATGATGGCGATCTGCCCCGGGCCCATGTTCGAAATGAGCATGGGGATCATGAAGGGGGAGATCTTGCTCGGCCCCGATGTCAGGAGCTTCTCGTGGTAGAATTCTATGGTGTGCAGTCCGCCCAGTCCTATGCCGAGTATGCATGCGGTGTCGTAGGCGTTTTCGTCGGTGATTTCATAGCCGGAATCGGCCATGAGCATTTTGGCAGCTGCCACGGCGAACTGGGTGAAGCGATCCATATGGCGTATCTGCTTCGGCTGCATATAGGCCTCGGGAGTGAAGCCCTTGACCTCGCCCGCAACGCGGGATGTGTAGTTCGAAGCGTCGAACAGGGTGATGGGCCCGATACCGGATTCGCCGGCGATGAGGCGTTTCCAAGTCGTTTCAATGTCGTTGGCAAGGGGGGTGATTCCCGCTATGCCGGTGATCACTACTCTGGGACGTGACATACGTACGGATTCCTTTCTTCACGAATTGCCTTCGGGACGGAAAAAACCGGCGAGTGGCCGCAGAACCACGGCCCCCGCAGGGAGGCCGTGGCGCATACCGTCTTACTTCTTGCTTTCGATGTAGGCGACGGCGTCCTGAACCTTCTGGATCTTCTGTGCGTCTTCATCGGCGATCTCGATGTCGAATTCTTCTTCCATGGCCATGATCAGCTCGGTCAGGTCAAGGGAGTCGGCGCCGAGGTCTTCGACGAAGGAAGATTCGGGTTTCACTTCGGCAGCGTCAACGCCAAGCTGATCAACGATGATCTTTGTAACTTTTTCAGAAATATCAGACATTGTTTCCTCCAATTTTTTTGCTATGTGGGCCGGCGCACACGCGTCGGTTCATGCGTTTTAGCAGTACATTCCACCGTTGACGGGCAACACCTGTCCCGTGATGTAGGCGGCGCGGTCAGACGCAAGAAAGGCAACGGCCTCCGCAACATCCTGAGCGGTTCCCATGCGTTTGAGCGGGATGCCCTCGATGTAGGCCGCTTTGATGTCGTCTCCGAGGCCGGATGTCATATCCGTCTCGATGAAACCCGGAGCCACGACATTGCAGGTGATCTGGCGGGCGGCGAGCTCCTTTGCGCAGGACTTGGTGAAACCTATGATGCCGGCCTTGGCGGCGGCGTAGTTCGCCTGACCGGCATTGCCCATCTGCCCCACGACGGAAGAGATGTTCACGATGCGCCCCTTGCGTCTTTTTGTCATGATCTTCGCCGCTTCCTGCGTGCAGATGAAGGTGCCGCGCAGGTTGACGCCGACAACGGAATCGAAATCTTCTTCTTTCATGCGGACGAGAAAGCCGTCTTTGGTGATGCCGGCATTGTTCACGAGCACGGCGAGATCGACCTGCCCCTTGATTTCTTCGGCGAAGAAACGGCGGATGTCGTCTGCATCGCCGATGTCGAGGCGTGCGGGGGTCGCCTTGCCGCCGGCGGTGATGATGACGTCTGCGACGGCCTCGGCCTCCTCACGGCGGCTGCGGTAGGTCAGGATGACCTGATATCCGTCGCGTGCGAGCGTTGCCGCGATGGCCTGTCCGATGCCGCGTGAACCTCCCGTGACAACGGCGGTCGGCGCCGATGCGTCGAGCGCAAACGTTTTTTCTTTCGTTTCCATAAGGGCTGCCCTGATTATGGTGCGTAATGGTTGCCCTAGCTATAGCGCAGACGAAATGAAAACTCAAGCGCAGAGAGAAGGCGCCGGAGGCGAAAGGACGATGCAAAACGGAACCCGCAGCGTGGCGGAAAGGTTCTGATGGTCGGGAGGGTGTCGCGTCAGATGGCGCGCGAAAAACGCGTAAGCTCGTCGTTTGCCATGATGGTTTCGGCCAGACGGGCGTTAGTGCCTTTGCGCACGAAGGTGGCGCTCATCTGTATCGCGTTGCGCATGGCAAGGGAGTTCGAGCGGCCGTGACAGACGATGACGAGCCCCTTGAGGCCCAGGAGAGGCGCGCCACCGTAGGAGGCGTAGTCAATAGTGTGCGCGAATTTCTTCAGGGCGCCCTTTGCCAGCATGGCGCCGAGCGCCGGCAGGAAGCTCGACGTGAAGAGGCGCTTCAGCATGCGCATAAGCGACATGGCGAGGCCCTCGCTCATCTTGACCACGATGTTGCCGACGAAGCCGTCGCAGACAACGACATCTATGTCGCCGGTGAAGATGTCCCGGCCTTCGGCGTTGCCGAGAAAGTTGAGGTTTTGCGCCATTTTGAGCAGTTCGTAGGCTTCCTTGACCTGACTGTTTCCCTTGCCTTCCTCTTCGCCGATGCTCAGAAGCGTGATGCGGGGGGCGGGGTAGTCGAGAAGATCGCGGGCGAAAGCGTCGCCCATGAGGCCGAACTGGAAGAGGTGGTAGGGGCGGCAATCAACATTCGCCCCTGCGTCGATGATGACGACGGGATTTTTTTCCGTCGGGAGCAGGGCCGCCAGAGCAGGACGTTCAACGCCGGGCAGACGGCCGATGATGAACATGCCGCAGGCGACAGCCGCGCCGGAGTGCCCGGCGCTCACGACGCCGTCTGCCTTGCCCTCCTTGACGAGGCGACAGGCTATCTGTATCGAGGAGTTCTTTTTGCGGCGCAGAACGTCAGAAGGCTTTTCGTTCATGTGCACGACTTCATCGGCCTGTACGATGCCGTAATCAACATTGACAAGGTCAAGCTTGTCGAGCTCGGGTTGAATCTGGGGAGTATCCCCCACGAGCAGGACGCGCAAATCATACAGGCGGGCCGCTTCTATGGCCCCGGGAACGATCACGGAAGGACCGAAGTCCCCACCCATGGCGTCGACCGCGATGACAGGTCGTTCACTCATTTACTCAGTAGCTTGTTTTTTTTCAATCACCTGACGGCCTTTGTACATGCCGCAGGCGGGGCAGACGCTGTGTGGGGCGGTGGGCTCGCCGCAGGAGCAGTAGATAACCGCAGGCACGGCCACCTTGTCATGGGAACGGCGCATGCCCTTGCGGGAACGGGATTTTTTATTCTGCTGAACGGCCATTGCATTCTCCTTTTACGATAAGGCTCAAAAGTCAGACGGTGCTCGGCACCGTAAACGGAACGAGTTATATATAGGATTTTGTCTGGGCTGTCCAGTGTCTAGGATCGGCCGACCTTCAATCTGCGGAAAACTTCCATTCGGGGGTCTGTGCCGGCATCACGGCAGGAACAGGGGCCCTTGTTCAGGTTCGCCCCGCAATCGGGGCAGAGGCCCTTGCAGTCCGGGCGGCAGAGGGGGGTCGGGGGCAGGGCCATGAGGAATTCCTCCCAGCAGATCTCCGCCAGATTGAGCGAGGGAACGCCGCCTTCGATGACGACGTGGGTGTCGTCCTCAACGGGCTCGAAACCCTCGTTTCCCTCATCCTCATCCGCGTCGACCGCAGCGGTGATGGAGGGGAGGGATTCAAAATTCTCGAAACGTCCTTCGACGGGCAGTTCTGCGTCTTCGGCGCAACGGGCGCACTGCATGACGACCCGCCCGGTGAGCGTTCCGCGCACGAGGCAGCCGCTGTCGGTCGGGATGAGATGCACCGTGGCGGTCATGGGCTCCGCCACGCTGCAGCCAACGGCGAATTCCTCAATCGGGCCGTTCCAGATTGCCGGGTCATCCAGCGTGATCGTTTTGCCCTCTCTGGGCAGGTCGTTGAGAAAAACGCGGTATTTGTTTCGCATGGTACTCCCTGCATGGTTTGTTTCGCGCTCCTATGCCACATTGCCTAATCGGAGTCAACGCGACGTCACGGAATACCTGTTTCCTGTCGTGCCGGTCGGGCTGGGCTTCAAAGGGTGCCACCGGTAAATTGACAGAACCTTGCGTGCGTACTAAGGGGGATACAGAGACGTCGCCGGCGTCAGACCAGCCGTGCGGCGACACAGACTTTCGCGGCTAAGGCCGCCTATCTAAAGGAGAAGCAATGAAACCTGCCCTCGTGAATATTTTCTTCGTTTTCGCCCTTGCGGGCTTTCTCTTCGCGGCCGAAACCAGCTTCCCCCGTGACGCCTGGGCCGTGGATACGTCGTATCTGGAGGATTCGTACATAACGAGCAAGGTTAAGGCGTCCTTTCTGACCACGGACGGTTTGGAATCCCGCCGCATCTTCGTCGAGACGAACAGCGGTGTCGTGCTCCTGACCGGTCAGGTCGCCAACGAGACGCAGCGTCAGCTCGCCGAGGCCTTGACAAAGAACATCGAAGGCGTCAAGGGCGTCATCAACAAGATCTCGGTGATGCACTAGATAGTGTCTACACGAGTTATGCCAAAATTTTGAGCTACATTGCTATGCACCGTATTTGAACGGCAGCCACAAATGATGCAACTGTTTTGGCGTATCTTGTTGCAATTCCACGCCATCGTTTCAAATTCAAAAAAGCATTTTCAACTAAATGTCGCAAACGATAAAGGTATTTGTCATAGTTTCTCTGATCAAGTCGATTTTTTCTCGGTGGTATGACAATCTCATAGCCAGCTTTAATAGCGCTATTTATAACATTATTTGAATCATATCCTCTATCAGCCAGCAAATATTGCGCAGCAATACCGTCAATCAAGTCAACAGCCTGGCTACAATCCGCTGTGGTACCAGCTGTGACAAAAAATCTGACTTGCATACCATGCGCATCCACGGCCAGATGTATTTTACTGTTGAGCCCCCTTTTGTCCTGCTCATCGCCTGATTGCCGCCTCTGGCCCCAGCGGCATGGGGATGAACTTTGCAATGGGTCGCATCTATCATTGGCCATTCAAAATCAGGTTCATCGATCAGAAACCCAAGCAACTTTTCCCAGATTCGTTTATCCCGCCAGCGAATAAAACGTTGATGAACTGTCCCCCATTTACCATATTCTGGCGGCAAATCGCGCCAAGGAGCACCAGTGCGTAAAATCCAAAAGACAGCATTGATAAATAAACGATTATCTTTGGCTACACCGCCCCATTGACCTCTCTGGCCTGGCAAATGTGGTTCTATAAGTGCGCCAATGGAAAGCTTCTGGGGATTGCTGAAAAACGAGCTGGTGTACAGGACACGGTTTCGCTCTCGGCGTCAGGCAAAAGCAGCCATCACGGAATACATTGAAATCTTTTACAATAGGCAAAGGCCGCTGGCGATTGATACCCAAGTCCAGCTTGTGTCCTTTGCCTATTGTAAAAGATTTCAATGTATTCCGTGATGGCTGCTTTTGCCTGACGCCGAGAGCGAAACCGTGTCCTGTACACCAGCTCGTTTTTCAGCAATC
>JAILMX010000096.1 GCA_024692205.1 Desulfovibrio sp.
TTTTCCATTCTATTCATGAGGATGGGTGAGAGCACGCCCAGCACGCACAGCGCGACGAGCACCCAGCAAAGCGGCGTTGAAAACAGGATGGACGGGTCGCCGTCGCTGAGCATCAGGGCGCGCCTGAGTCCCTTTTCGCCAATGGGCCCGAGAATGAGCCCCAGCACGATAGCTGCGGCATTGAGGTCGAACTTGCGTGCCAGATAGCCGATGAAGCCGAAGATCATCATGATCACGACCTCTGTGTAGTTGTTGTGGATGGCGTAGGAGCCCACAACGCACAGCAGGAAGATGGAAGGGATCAGAATGGCATCGGAAAGGCGGGCTATGCTGGCAAAGCCCCTGCAGCCCAGCATGCCGATGGTCAGCATGAGAAACTGCACGATGACGAAACCGGCAAAAAAGGTGTACGTCATGCCCGCGTGGGTGGTGAAAAGTTCCGGCCCGGGCTGCAGCCCGTGTATGATCAGGCCGCCCATGAGCACGGCGGTCACCGACTCTCCGGGAATGCCCAGCGTCAGCGTGGGGATGAGCGAGCCGCCGGTAACGGCGTTGTTCGCGGCTTCCGAGCCCGCAACGCCTTCGATGGAACCCTTGCCGAATTCCTCCTTGTGCTTGGAGAAACGCCGGGCCTCGTTGTAGCCCATGAAGCAGGCGATGGAAGCGCCCGCCCCCGGCAGGATGCCGATGATATTGCCAATGATCCACGAGCGGAGGATGGCGGGTGAAATACGGCGTATTTCACCGCCGCTGAGGCCGAAGGCATCGTTAAACTCCGCGGCGCGGGGCCGCTGAACAATCTTCTTCTCCGCAAGAATGAGAATCTGCGACATGGAGAAAAGGCCTATCAGCGCGCAGGTGGTGTCAATGCCGTTATACAGGGCCGCCTGGCCGAACATGAAACGCGGCACGCCCTCCATGGGGTCCATGCCTATGGTTGAGAGCAAAAGGCCCAGCACGCCGGACATGAGCCCCTTGAGCATGGATTTGGAAGAGACGCCGGCGATGATGGTAAGGCCGAAGAGGGAGAGCCAGAAATATTCGGGGCTCTTGAATTTCATGGCCAGCTGCGCCAAGAGCGGGGAGAAAAAGTAGAGGGAGATGCAGCTTAAAAGGCCGCCGCAGAAGGAGGCGAAGCAGGCCGTGGTCAATGCCTTGGCCGCCTTGCCGCGCAATGTCAGCTGATACCCCTCTATGGCGGTTGCGGCCGATGCCGGTGTGCCCGGCGTATGGATGAGAATGGCGCTGATGGAGCCCCCGAAAATGGCTCCGCAATAGATGCCGCCCAAAACGATGAGCCCCGTCGCAGGGGACATGCCGAACGTGACAGGCAGAAGCAGGGCCACGCCCATGGCGGCGGAAAGGCCGGGCAGACAGCCGATGGTCACCCCCACGGCAGTGGAGACGAACATGGCAAGCAGATTTACGGGGCTGAGGGCATGCACGAAGCCCATGCCCATGAGAGTCAGAGTATCCATGCGCTATTCCTTATTGACCGGATAGACACGGCGCGTCTCTAGCCGAACAGCCTGCCCGCAGGCAGGGGGACTTTGAGAAACAGCGTGAATACGGCGTAAATAAGCAGGGCGAGCACGCCGACAGTGCAGAACAAGTGCAGCCTTGGCACGCGCAGGAGCAGCATGACACCCGTAAGATAGGCCAGGCTCGCCGCATAAAAACCGACCGCGTCCATCAGTGCCATGTAGGCGATGCAGCACAGCACCACGAGAAAGAACTGGCCGCGCAGGAATCCGTTGAAAATCTGCGGCACATCGTTGACAAAACCGTCGCGGCGCAGACGTGCAAGACAGCGCAGCAGGTAGAGCGTATTGAGCCCGCCAAGCCCGGCGAGAAGGCAGAGGGGATAGATTTGCGCCTCCTCGGGCAATTTCACGGCCATGGAAAAAAAGAAGGCGCAGACCGCATACATGATGGCGATGACGCCGATATCAGAGTATTTCATCTACCCTGCCCTTGTGGCAAAGGTTGACCCCCAAGCAAAAGCAGCACGGCACAAATCACGCAGCAGACCAGCGGGCAGCGGGGGGCAGGCAAGAGCCGCCTCCCCCCGCAAGCGGGCTTACTTCGCGTACAGCTTGGTGATGACGTCTCGGCAGAAGACCTCCTGCTCGGCAATCAGCGCGGCCAGCTGCTTGTTGTCCTTGAAATCCATGGCAAGCCCCGCCTTTTTATGCGCCGCCTTGCAGTCGGGATCTTCCATGGTCTTGCGGAAGGCCTCCACGTAGAAATCAACGACTTCCTGCGGTGTGCCCTTGGGGACGACCAGGGCGCGGGCCGAACCGTACCACTTGTCATAATACCCCAGCTCGCCAAGGGTCGGAACATCAGGCAATTCGGGCAGGCGCTGGGTGGCGAACACCCCCAGCACCCGCAGCTCGGGCTTGTCGCCTTTTACGAGCTGCGCGATGTCAGCCACCTTGGCGCATGTGAACTGCACTTCTCCCTGCCGCAGGGCCAGCAGCTGGTCCGCCGTGCCGCCGTATGGAATGGCCTTGTACTTGAAGCCGGCGCTCTGAGCCAGCAGTTGTGCCGCCGTGTGGTTTGACGCCTGCATCCCGTTGGTGGAGCAGCGGATGCTGGGCTTTTCCTTGCAGGCGGCCACAAGGTCCTTGAGGTCTTTCCAGGGGCTGTCGGCCTTGACCACAACTACGGCTGTTTCCGTCAAATGATTGCAGATGGGGATGACATCGCTCACCTTGAAGGTTGAGCCGGGCGCCACGGCCAGCGTCGTGAAGGTGGGCAGGTTGATGAAGCCGATGGTCTGGCCGTCAGGCTTGGCATTGATCAGCTCTGTCCAGCCGATCTTGCCGTCCGCGCCGGGCAGGTTGTTGATCACCAGTGTTTTTCCGATATACTTTTCCGCCTTTGATGTCAGCAAACGTGCACCGGTATCGGTGCCAGAGCCCGCTTTGTAGGCAACGATAACGGTGACATCGCCGGACGGACTCCACGCATGGGCGGCCAGGGGCGCGCAGAGCAGCGCGGCGGCCAGCAGGGCAAAAAGTCTCTTCATATGCTCTCTTCCCTATCGTGAAAAGTTGCTGGAAACGCCGCAGACCCCTGCGGCATCGTCTTCAGAATCCCGCATCTTACGGTTTTTGGCAAGTATCTTGCGGATGATTTTGGGCTGGACGGCGCAAGACGCGTATCCTACAATGGCAAAAACATCCGGCTCGCCAGCCCGCGCAGGAGAGGACAACATCCAATGCTTTCGTCACCAGCTCACGTGCGGACAGTGCCTGAGCACTCGCAGGCCCTCATGCAGGCCGTTTCCGGCGGCACGGGCACAGTGCGCGACGGCTATCTTTTTTTTACCGGGGATGACTGGCTGGTTGCCATCGGCTACCCCCTCACGGGCGCGTATGACAGCGAGCGCTTCTGGGCCGCGCTTTTGACCGTCGTAGGCACACGCGCCATCGAAGACTGCTGGGCCATTGCGCCCTCGCTGCCTGAAATCCTGCAGGGCCACGCGGAGGAGGAGGATGTCTACTACGTCCTCGCTGCCGATGCGCCTGTGCCGCGCTCCCTGCGCGGTCCCGTGCGCCGTGCCGGGGAATGTCTGCGCATCGAAGAGGGAAGGGAGTTTACTGCGGAGCACCGGCGCCTTTGGGCGGAATTTGTGCGCCGCCGCCCCCTGAGGTCGCAGGCAAGGGAGCTGTTTGCGCGAACGCCGGCCATGCTGAAAGCGCCCGGTACGGACATCCGTCTGCTCAATGCCTGGGACAGTGAGGGGCATCTCGCCGCCTGCTGCGTCATGGATTATGCCCCTGAGGGCTTCTGCAGCTACATCATCGGGGCGCATTCTCGCCTGCACTACACGCCGCACGCCGCAGACGCGCTTTTTGCCGCCATGCTGCGCAATGCGCGCGCCGCCGGCAAGGCATACATACACCTGGGGCTGGGGGTTAATGACGGTATCAGCCGCTTCAAAAAAAAATGGGGCGGTATTCCCGCGCAACCATACAGGGCGGCTTCCTGGCGCATGAGCGAGCTGCACCTTGCCGCTACCGCGGGGGCCGGGGGCGGCGTGCTGCGTGAAGCCGTGGACGCCTCCCTCACTGCGCTGCTCCGCGGCGGCGGATCCAGCAGGGAAAAACTTCCCGAACAGCCGCAGGAGCGCCCCTATGCCATGCTTTGGGAGGCACGCAAGGACGGGCGGCTTTCCTTCCTCGGCGGCACAGCCCATCTGTTCTGCTGTTCCTTTGCCCGCTCCTTCCACGCACTCTTCCGCAGGGCGGAAACCGTGCTCTTTGAGGGGCCTCTGGATGCGGCAAGCCTCGCTCTGGTGGCCGGCCAGGGCGCCACGCTGGGCGTTGGCCCGGCCCTGGGCGATCTGCTCACGGAGGAGGAAATCCGAAGGCTGGAGGGCGTGGTGCGCGGGCCTCAGGGCAGGCTTGCCCGCTTTTGCAACATGGCATGGCCCAATCCTGCGGATGTGCGCGGCATACTTGCAACGCACAGGCCATGGTCGGTCTTTTTCTCACTCTACTATGCCTACCTGCAGCGGCAGGGCTGGGACCAGTCTGTGGATAAGGAGGCCTGGGAGATTGCCCACGCCATGGGCTGCCGCGTGCTTTGCATGGAGAGCATTGACGACCAGCTGGCCTCGCTGGAAAGCATCCCCCTTGAGCGCATCCTTCGTTTTTTGCGGCATCCTGAAACGTGGCGGCGGCACATGCGCGAAACGAAGCAGGCGTATCTTGCCGGCGACATAGAGAAAATGCAGGGCATGGGCACGGAGTTTCCCTCCCGCACCGAACGCGTCATATCCGTGCGTGACGATGTTTTTCTTGCGGCCATGCTGCCCCATTTCCAGCGGGGCGATGCCATAGCCCTGGTGGGAACTGCCCACCTGTTCCGGCTGCGGGACATGCTGCGGCAGCAGGGCTTCGCCCTGCGGCAGGTGCGCCCGACGCTGTGGCATCGGCTGCGGGCCCGTTTGCGGGGTGAGCCGTGAGCCCGGTGCGTGGCTGCGCAGGCGTGACTGCGCAGGCCTATGTCATGGAGCAGGTTGCTGCCTATGTTGTCGCCGCTGGCGGAATGCGCGCCCTGCCCGCTGACGCCTGCATGACGTATGAGGATGGGGAGCGCTGCGTCATTGTGGCCTACCCGCCGGAGTATGATCCCGCCCGTGCCCCCGCTCCTTTGGCGCAGACGCGCACTTCCGCGCTCAATGCGGCTGTGCAAAAGGCCCTAGCCCGCTGCCGTTGCGCCTCTGTGACGGTGCTGGCCCCGGAGAAACCGGCCGCCGCCCCTGCCGACGCCGCTGTGCGGACCGACGCCTACGCCTTTCTGCCGGTGCCTCTCCCCGCGCCCGGCGCAAAGCTGCGCAACATGCTGCGCCGCGCCGAACGTGAGTGCGCGATCGCCACGGAAATCATGGGGGAGGAGCACGAAAGTCTGCTTCGTTCCTTCTGTCTCAGCCATGCGCTCGATGCGGGCACAAGGACCATCTATGCCAATATCGGCAGGTATCTGGAATCTTCGCCCGATGCCGTGCTCTTCACTGCCCGCGCGGTGGGCGACGCGCGCCTGCTGGCCCTGGCAGTGGGCGAATACGCCTCTCTGACGACAGCCTTCTATATGTTCGCGGCCCGCGCCCCTTCCTGCCCGCCGGGAGTGGCCGACGCACTCCTGCGGGAAGTGGCCCGCGAGGCCGAGCGACGCGGACACAGCCAGCTCAATCTGGGTCTGGGCATTGACGAGGGCATACGCCGCTTCAAAAAAAAGTGGGGGCCAGCATGCTTCGTTCCCTACGTGGAAACAGCATGGCAGCGCGTTCACGATGAGACCGGGGTGGTGGCGTCTGGCGAAGCCGCCTCAGCTGCCGCACCTTCAAAACAGGGCCCGCTGGCCGTGTATGCGGAACGCCCCCTGGGCTCCCGTCTGCGCCGCGCTCTGTTCGGTGATGCGCGCCCCTTTGCATGCGTGCAGGTCGAAGTGACCTCCCTGTGCCCCGGCCAGTGTGCCTATTGCCCGCACACCACCCTCAAAAAAGACTGGCGCTCGCGCCATATGACGGAAGAAACCTTTGCCGCGCTGCATCCGCTGGTACGCCGGGCCCGACGCGTGCACCTGCAGGGCTGGGGCGAACCCCTGCTCAATCCCGCTTTCTTCAGCTTTGCCAGTGCGGCACGGCTTGTCGGCTGCGCCGTTTCCACGACAACCTGCGGACTGCACGTCACTGCGGATACGGCCGCCGATCTGGTGCGCTGCGGCCTGGATATCGTGGCATTTTCCCTCGCTGGCGTGGACGAGGCCGGCAACGCCCACAGGCGTGGCATTCCCCTGTCGGCTGTGGCTGCGGGCATCGATGCGCTTCAGGAGGCGAAGCGGCGCGCAAAAAGCCCGCTTCCGCATGTCCATCTGGCCTATCTGCTGCTGGCTTCGCAGGTGGAGGACATAGCCGGCCTTCCCGCGTTGATGGCGCAACTTGGGGTGTCTACGGCCGTCGTCAGTACGCTGGACTACATAGCCGCGCCTGAGCTGTCGCGCGAGGCCTTTGCCCCTGGTGACAGAAGGACGGGGCATGCTCTTGAGGTGCTGCGCCGGGCGGCGGCGCTGGCTGAAAGCGACGGCCGCCGCATACACTACGGACTGCCCGGCACAAGTCCGTCCAGTGAATGTGCGGAGCATATCCGGTCCTGCCTCTATGTGGATGCGGAAGGCGATGTTTCGCCCTGCGTGTACTGTAATCCGCCCGTCATGCACAGCGATGCGCGGCAACGTGTCTTTGGCAATGTCACGCGCCTGCCGGCGGAAAAAATTTGGAATGCCGCTGAATTCCGCCATTTTCGCACGAATCAGGCATCGGGGAGGCCTGACACAGTCTGTGCCGACTGCCCCAAAAGGTTTGAACGCCTGCTCTGAACCCCGCGCAGATCCTTTTCTGGCGTACTGTTCTGTTGCAAAGGGGGGGATGGTTATTGGCGTGCGACGCTCCTGTTTCAAAGGAACGGTACAAAGCCTACTTGCAGACTATTCGCGTATTCCGTATGCTGGAAGCATGAAAATCGGGCAGTTGCGATAGGATACCGCCTACCGGAACCTCTTCAGCGATCTCGGCGTGATTATGCCGAAAGCTGCGGCAGGCAAATCCATGATGGTATGGTATCGCGACATTCCTTGCAGAACCGTTGTTTCTACCAATTTTACGTGTGGAATATGTTATATAAGGAAAGAATTTTTTACATCATCGCAGTGATAATACTATTATCATTATTACTGCAGTCTGTTTTAACTCTGATTATTTCAATATTATGTTCCATATTCACATATCCATTCTATAGAAAATTAAAACTTATAAAACGTAGAAAGATTTTAGGGAAGGAAAAATATAAAACTCAAATATGCTTATATCCGAATTTATCGTATGCGCTAATTTTACTGATTTCAGTGCTGGCGCCTTTTGCTGTGCTACTTGTGCTAGTAATTCCACAAATTTCTGATGGACTTATACTGCTTCATCAATTAAAAAATTCAAAATTTCAACTTCCACAAGCATGGATAGATACGTATAATACATTCAGGGTAAAACTCTCTTCGTACCCACATATTGATAAAATCGTTACAGATTTTATTAACAATGTTGATTCATTCATTAATGATTTATTCATGGCTTTGGTTAATAAAGGTATGGAATTCCTTGGCGGGACAATGTCCTTTTGTTGGTCAATGATCCTTTTTTTTATATTAACGATACTTTTTTCAAATTATGCAATTCAATCAAGAACTATTGTATGCCGAATAACACAACTTCCAGTTCAACAGGTGAGAAGGTTTGTCAGAGCAGTTAATAATGCACTTCGTAGTGTCTTGCTGGGAATTGTCCTTGTCGCTATAATTCAGGGTTTTCTTTCAGGAATTGGTTTTGCTGTTGCTGGTGTTAAACAACCAGCTTTCTGGGGACTGCTTTCAACTTTTGCTGCTCCAATACCATTTGTTGGAACAGTTTTTGTCTGGTTGCCTTTGGCCGTGTCAATCTGGTTCTCAGGGAATACATTTGCGGCAATTTCGCTTGCCGTATGGAGCATTCTCATTGTAGAGGGGAGCGACAATATCCTGCAACCGCTGTTCCTGAGACAAGGAATTCGTGCTCCATTATCCGTACTGCTTCTGACGATTGTCTGCGGGATTACTGTCTTTGGACCTATTGGTTTGATCATAGCCCCGGTAATGCTTGCTATAGCGATACAGCTTATTGCTGAGGCAGATTTGGGGTTTGATAGAGCAAGGTAAAAATGGTAGGCTGTGCCTTCAATGCGAGATGTTTTCAATAATACAGAAAATCGATGATGTATGAAAATCTTGTGATAATCGTGTGACTGTGTATATACAAGAGACATTTGTCATTTTTCTTATGATGGACATCATTCCGAAAATACAGTATTCGTTATACGGCAAAATTGGCAGCTACCCGCGATGTTTGCGCTCAGTACAAACGGCAGTCATCCTTTACGGGGAGGTTCTATGGTGGAATTCAGAGCGACCAACCTGAAACCCTGGTTTTTCTCTTTGTTGCTGGTCTGCGTGATGGCAGCCGGTGAGGCGTGGGCTGATGTGTCCGTAGACGCGGCGAATTTTCCAGACGCACATTTCCGGAACTGGGTGAAGAAGAATGTGGCCGGCGGCAATGGCGTTCTGACCGGCCCGCAGATTGCCGCCGTGGAAGAGATGGATGTCTCCTACAGCGAAATTGCCGATCTGAAGGGGCTGGAGCACTTCACGGCGCTGAAGCGCCTGATCTGCTGGAGCAACAGTCTGAAGGCCCTTGATGCGTCAAGGAACCCCTCGCTTGAAGAGCTGCGCTGCAACGGCAACGAACTTGCAACGCTGACCCTGTCGAAGAACACGGCGCTGAAGGTCCTTGCCTGCGACCAGAACAGCCTCAAGACTCTCGATCTCTCCGGCCAGCCGAATCTCCTTTCCCTGGCCTGCCGCTACAACAGCCTCTCATTTCTTGACCTCTCCCACAATACGGCGCTGACGGAGCTGGACTGCTGGGGCAACGATATTACCGCTCTGGACCTGTCGAAGAACACGGCCCTGGTGAAACTGAACTGCCTGGAGAATCCTATCAAGGCGATGGATCTGACAAAGAACCGGCACCTGTCCGAGGCAGCCCTTCCCAATACGGCCACGGTCACGCTGCCGGGCGGAGACAAGATAACGATGGCCGACTTCACGGTGGTGAAGGCTGACGGCGGCACGTTTCGGCTTGATCTTTCCAAGTTCGGCGACAAGATCAAGGGCGTCAGCGTAGAGCCCGAAGGCGCGGACGAAGATGTGGTGGTAAAATCCTCCAAGGGAGTGCATACCTTTGCCCAGTGCGATGGCAGGGTCAGGATATCCTACAGGCTCGGAAAGGACGCCGCACTCGACCTGATTCTGTTCATCGCAAAATAAGTCCGCGGGCGCTCTTTGCGGCGCAGAGGGAAGGCAGGATCTCGGGCTGTATTTCGTGGACGAGGCGGCCAGAGCTTTCACCACGAAGGCCTCATATCCTGCGGCTGGGTGCGCCTGGAGGGCCGATCCCCATCGCTTCCTCCTTACCGTCATTGACGAAAGCAAGGGGCGTCGGAGCAAGGCCAAGGATGACTGGTGGCGTTCCGCAGCGCTCTACGACTCTGCGGAAGGTGCGCTGATAGTCATCCGCCAGGCCACGGAAACCGAGGACTACACTATTGTCGGCTGCGACAACGGCGTCGGCACGCTGGATATCGTCGAGCGTTCTGTGGAGAATGCCAGGGATTGGAATGACGAGAAGAAGATCAGACATAAGGAGATGAAGTTCTCCATCCCCGCCGCAGGCTGGTTTTACGGCGTAACCAGCGGGAAGCTTTTACAGGCAATCAAACCTCCGGGGGCGAAGAGGCCTAGGGCAGACTGCCCGCACAAAAGGCATCTTCTGCAATACCGGCGGCAACGTTAACGAGGAGACGTGTTATGTGGAAGACTGCGTGCCTGTCTGTGCTTTGCACGATGGCAATGCTCTGCCAGGCCCCGGCATGGGCGGCGGATGCGCGCCAAGCCGCGTTTTTGAAGGCAGCTCAGGATTTTGTTGTGCATCACAAACTCCCTGATGGCGAAGCCATCGACAAGAATGATCTCACAGGGAATTTTGGCGAGAACGAGCTGGCAATCTGTGATGTGGACGGCGACGGCAAGACGGAGCTGATCGTCCGGTTTACGAGCGGCCCCATGGTGTCGCAGCTGGAGTACGTCTGCGGCTTTGATGAGAAGTCTGGCAAACTCACGATAAAGTTCACAGGTTTCCCCAGTGTGGAATATTTCAGCAATGGCTGCGCCAAGGAGAAGGTTTCGCACAATCAGGGGCTGGCCGGCGAGTTCTGGCCGTACAGCATTTCACAGTACGATGCGAAGGAGGGGAAGTACGTGCTGAAGGGCAGCGTTGATGCCTGGAGCAAAAAGGAGTACCCCACAAATCCCTTTGAGAATGACAAACCCTTCCCGGCGGAGATTGACGCCACGGGAGACGGTTTCGTGTACTTCATAGATGACGAAACGTTCGAGGCCGCCAAGGGGGGGAAGCCGGTGGACACGCCCGTCTATGAGGCGTGGGTCAAGCGCTATATCGGCGGCGCGTCACCCGTCACTGTGTCGTGGGTTCCCGCAACCGTTGACGGTATCAAGGCCCTAGAGACGAATCAGTATACGACAGGGGCAAAGAACTGAGAGGAAGACTCCGCCGGAGATACTGACGCCACCCTTCACGGGGGGGCAAGATGAGCGGCAGTCAGCGTTCCAGTTCGTGCCGTGAATCTGAGGGGATTCGGTTCCCGCAGCCGTTGAGGGTGTCAAGGCTCTGGTAACGACGCGAATTCAGGCGGCCTGTCCGTGCGAAGGACATTCGTGGAAAACGGGGGTGTCATGATGATCCTGGGCCTGCTCTCTCTGCTGGGGATAGGGGGCTATGCCTATGCCGTGTGCGTCCTGCTGCTGGTCAGGCAGGAGTCTCCTCTGCTCTGGGCGGCTGCGGGCGGCTGTCTTGCTTTCGGGCTGGTGGCATGGGCTTGCCTGAAACGCGGGCACAGGGTACTGTGCGCCTTGCACGGGCTTGTGGCCGCTGCAGCCGGGATTCTGCTTGCGGCGCTGCTTTTGATGTGACGGAGTAAAAGAGCAGCCGTGTCTTTTGCCGCACTGTCTTTGGAATCATGTGCATTCAACAGGGCTGATCGTTGTCAAACTGTTTTTACCAAACGAGGAGTGGGGTATGAGGAAACACATCGCAACCCTTTGCAAATGCTTTATTGCTGTATTGCTCGTTCTGGCTATGGCAGATATTGCCGAGGCTGGTGCGTTGGCGTTAAAGGTGACAAAAGTGTCTCTTGGAGGCGTGAGCGACGGAAAACAGCCTATCGTTATTGAATACACCGTTAGAAATACTTCCGGCGTTGAATATTTTTCACGATTGAATCATATAGTCGTTGAGATAACTGGCGACCTTGGCAATGGGCGTAAGGAGACATATCAAAGAAAAGTCGATATCAATTATAATTTCAACCCTGTGCTTGGTCCGGGCAGGTCGAAAGGCCTCAGAACGCGTTTCTCGCGCTCAGTTAATCCTAGCCGTGGCTGGTATCGCTATAAGGGCGTCCGCGTGAAAATTTTGAAGTACAACGCACGCAGGGCCAGCTGACATTTCTCGTGACGGACGGAAGCGATATGACAGAACAGCCTCTGGCCCTGCTGCACGAGAGCCAGGGGCTGTTCTCTTTTTTTATGCAAATGCGGTATAAGGGAGTGCTCTCTATGAATTCGGCAGGCATTATGAAATTTTTTTCCCTGGTGTCGGTTTTGGCGGTTTCGCTCTCGTTTTTTCTCGCACAATCCGGCGTGGCTGCCGACTTGTCGCAGGACGACGCCAAGCGTCTGCTGAAAGACACGACGACGATAGCCGCCTACCTTGAGCTGAAAGGCGAATCAGACTATGCGGGAAAGCCGGAGAATATCATCAAGGCGGCGCTGTTCGGCTGCTACGACGCGAAAATGGCATTCGCCTACGCACAGGGCGAGCGCAAGGAAGCGGGCAAGCCGGCACTGCCCGCAACGACGGCCCTGTTCACTGTAAATGGAAAAGCCGTGCCGGCGAACCAGGTTCTCAGGCGTGAGGATGCCCCGGACGTATTCAAGAATCTTCCCGAAAGCCTTACCTGCTTCATGACCAGGGATGCCGTCGCGCTGGCCGCCCTGCATTTCACAGGCCACGGCATTAAGGAGCACAGGGCGCCGAAAGGCGATGAATTTTTCGGGGAGACCCGTCTTAATGACAAGGGGTATTTCGTGAGCATCGACGGCCTTGGCGATACGGCCACGGAGTCCGTGCTGAAAAAGATCTCGCCCAAGGGCGACGGATTTGTCCTGACGGGAGAGGTCATCCAGGTTATGGGCGACCCCGATGAGCACAAAAAGCCGGGAACATTCCGCCTTGAGCTCATGCCGGGAGAGGCGCCGGGAACCTGGAAGCGTCAGTATTCTGAGGCGGGGGTGGAATAAGAGCGGCGGACTGTGTCCGGCGGACCAGGAACGAGTGCTCCCGTGGCCGTCGCCCCGACAGGGAGGAATGGGTCGCCACTTGCGGACCGTTCCCCCTTGGGGTAGAGAGAGGAGGTGCACATTTTTCCGGCAGGTGGCGATGCGGCCTGAACTCATGCTCTTCGACGTGGGCAACACGTCCGTCAAGGTGTCTTTCGCGACGCGCGAAGCCCTTCTTGAGACCTATGCCCTGCCTTCAGACACGCGCCAGACGGCAGACGGCTTCGGCCTTGCCCTGCGCGGTCTTGTGCGTCATGCCGGCTGCGAAGGCGTGCGCCTTGAGGCGTGCGTGGCCTGCTCCGTCGTGCCCGCCATGGACGCAATGCTGCGCGACGCCGCGGCGCGCTGGCTCGACTGCCCCCTTTTCTTCGCCCCCGGCGACATCACGGTTCCGCTCGAGAACCGTTACGACTCCCCCGCAGAAGTCGGTGCCGACCGCATCACGGGCGCTTTCGCCGCGCGGCGTCTCTTTCCCGACGCCCCCTCCATCATTGTGGTGGATTTCGGCACGGCCCTCACGTTAGACTGCATCAGCGGGCGGGCCTATTTGGGCGGCCTGATATTCCCCGGGCCGAGCACCGCGATGGCAGCCCTTGCCGGCAATACGGCCAAGCTTCCTCCGGTAAGTCTTGACATAGTCGAGACGGAGCCCCGTCCGGGGCGCAGCACGGCCGTGAGCATACAGCACGGACTTGCCTTCGGTTTCGCGGCGCTCGTGGAGGGCCTGTGCGCCAAGCTTTCACGGCAGATGCAGGGCCCGGTGAAGATTGTCTCGACGGGCGGCTACGGCAAGGCGCTTGCGCGTATCTGTCCCCTTCTTGAGGAAAATGTCCCCGCGCTCGTTTCCGACGGGCTGCGCATCCTGTACTCTGAAAAAATGCAAAACAAAGGAGCATGAAGCATGAGCACCATCGTTTCCGTACACGGGCGTGAGATCCTTGATTCCCGCGGCAACCCCACCGTCGAAGTTGAAGTCGGCCTTGAATCGGGCATAGTCGAACGCGCGGCAGTGCCCTCCGGCGCCTCTACCGGCAGCCGCGAGGCCCTTGAGATGCGCGATGGCGACAAGAAACGCTACGGAGGCAAGGGCGTGACCCAGGCCGTCGACCACGTGAACGAAGAGATCGCCGAGGCCCTCGTCGGACAGGACGTTCTTCGCCAGGTGCAGATCGACACAACCCTGATCGACCTCGACGACACCGACAACAAGTCCAACCTGGGCGCCAACGCCATGCTGGGCGCCTCTATGGCCTGCGCCCGCGCGGCCTCCGTCTTCGTGGGACAGCCGCTTTACCGCTACCTGGGCGGCATCAACGCCAAGATTCTGCCCGCCCCGATGATGAACATCATCAACGGCGGTGCGCATGCCCCGAACAACCTCGACATCCAGGAATTCATGATCATGCCCGTGGGCGCCGAGACCTTCCATGACGCCCTGCGCATGGGCGCCGAGATCTTCCATAGCCTGGCAGCCATCCTCAAGAAGGACGGGCACGTCACGAGCGTGGGCGACGAGGGCGGCTTCGCCCCCAACCTCAAGAGCCATGACGAGGCCTTCGCCTACATCATCCGCGCCATCGAAGAGGCCGGCTACAACCCCGGT
>JAILMX010000137.1 GCA_024692205.1 Desulfovibrio sp.
GCGGAGAAGGCCGGTCTGCCGTGCCTGACGCTCGACCATCAGCACATCATCACCTGCTGCCGCCACGACCTGCCCGCGAACATGTGGTGGGATGCCTTCCTGCAGGGGATCACACCCCGCTGGCTCTTCCGCCCGACAGAGGCGAACCTCATCATTTCCTTTTATGCGCCGTCGGTTTTGCCGCGCTATAACGCCCGCATAGCGCCGCCCATTCTGCGCGACCGCGTCATTAGCGCAAGCCCGGGCGATGACGGACATGTACTCGTCTACCAGAGCAATTCGACAAGCGTAAAGCTCATTGAATTTCTGAAGACGGCGACCAGACGCATCTGTTACGTCTTCGGCTACAGCCGGCAGGAGGGGCGTGATGGCAACGTCGTCTTCATGCCCAAGAGCGAAGAGGGCTTTCTGAAGCTCCTGGAAGGGTGCACGTACGTTATTCAGGGGGGGAGCCACACGCTGATGAGCGAGGCTCTGTATCTCGGCAAGCCCATTCTGAGTCTGCCTCTCGGTGCCATGATCGAACAGCGCTTCAATGCCCTTTATGTGGAGCGGCTGGGATACGGCATGCAGGCCGATATGAGCATGCTTGAACCCAGCCTTCTGACAGCGTTTGAGGAACGCCTGCCCGACTTCCGTGAGACCATCGCCAAAGGCGATTTCTGCGGCAACGATCTCGTCTTCGGCCTCGTTGACGCTTTCGCCCGCACGGGTCGCCTGAATCTCGCCTGAAAAAAGAAAGACAACCTCGCGATTGATGGCGGGCAAAGATGACGGACGGATTGCCCGCCGGCCGTCGTCTCGTTTCTTACGCGCTATTTCTTCTTGTGGCTTGAACGCAGGTGCAGGCGCATGGGCGCGTACTTGATTGCAAAGAGCTTGCGCAGACCCCGTTCCAGATAGCGCATGTAGCTTTCCGACACGCGCGTGGCATCACTTACGAAGAAGACGAAGGTCGGAGGCTCGCTTTCTGCCTGCGTCATGTAGAAGAATTTGGGGCGGACGCCCTTGACCATGGGCGGCTCGTGCCGAGAGAGAACTTCTCTCATGGCGCGGTTGAGGCGGCCGGTGGGCACGCGCATGTGGCATTCCTCATGGATGCGTGCTGCCATGGGCAGGATCTTCTTCAGGCCCGCACCAGTCTTTGCGGAGACGGGCAGCACGGGGATGTTGCCGCAGAAGGCGAGGCTCGCTTCAAGATCTTTGCGCAATGCCGTGAGTTCAGTCTGCATGAGCAGGTCGCGCTTGTTGAGCAGAATGAGGAAGGGCGTCTTGTGCGTGTTCAGAAGGTCGATGAGGCGTTTGTCCTGCACTCCCAATCCTTCCTCGCAGTTGAGCACGAGAAGGGTTATGTCGGCCTTGGTCGTCGACTTGATGGCCGAATTGACGGAATATTTCTCGACGCTGTCAGTTATCTTGGTGCGACGGCGCACGCCTGCCGTATCGACGAAGATGTACTCCCGGCCGTTGATGGAGGTCGTGACGTCGACGCTGTCGCGGGTGGTGCCCGCGATGTCGGAGACGATCATGCGGCCCTCGCCCACAAGGGCGTTCAAGAGAGATGACTTTCCCGCGTTGGGCCGCCCGAGAAAGGCGAGACGCAGGGGGCGGACTTTTTCCGTCACGACGGTGATTGCTTCGCCGTCTTCGTCCTCTCCGCGGGAAGGCGTTGTTGCCAGTTCGGGCAGCAGTGCGAGCATCTGGTCGAAAAGCGCCGGGATGTGGAGGCCGTGGGCGGCTGATACCGCGATGAGCGGCATCCCGAGACTGTGGAATTCAGCGGAGAGGCGGGCTTCATGTTCCTCGCCGTCCACCTTGTTCACGATGCAGAGAAGCGGCAGGTTTGAACGGCGGGCGCGGGAGGCGAGGTATTCGTCTAACGGCAGAAGGCCGTCGCGTCCGTCGACGACAAGGGCGACGGCGGTGGCATCACTAAGCGCCGCTTCGGCCTGGGCCAGGATCTCGCGTTCGAAACCGCGCAGACCTTCAGGTCCTTCGCTTGCCGTATCGTCTGCACCGAGGGTGACGCCGCCCGTGTCGACGATGATGAAGCGTGCTTCGCCGCCTATGCGGACCGTGCCCTCCATGCGGTCGCGGGTAATGCCCGGCCTGTCATGTGTTATGGCCCTGTTGCTTTTGATGAGGCGGTTGAAGAGAGTGGATTTTCCCACATTCGGCCGTCCGAGAAGAACGATTTTGGGAAGTTTCTTAGCCACGTTTTTCTCCGGGTGCGATGAGGTGCAGGGTGCCCAGGGGGGCATGGTTGGTCGGAATGGGCGTCGGCACAACCCATGGGCCGGTCCAGTCCGGCGGGCAGGTGAAGACATAGCCATCCGGCAGCGTGAGCCGGAAGGCGTGCAGAAGCATGCGGCTGTCCTGTCTCGCACCCTCGCCGTATTTGTGGTCGCCGACAACGGGATGGCCCATGTCGGCTGTCTGCACGCGTATCTGATGCGTACGGCCCGTTATGAGGCGCACGAGCAGCAGGCTCGCCGAATCGTTGCGGGCGCAGAGCGTCACAGTGCAGAGGGCCGTCTTGCCCGAAATCTCCGGCTCAGCGTCGTGAAGGACTGCCATCCTTTCATGCCCTGGGGCGCCCGTCCTGACCATCTCGTGGTGGATCAGGCGTTCGTCGTCATAGGGCCAGCGCCCCTTCACCCATGCGAGGTATTCCTTGACGATGGTGTGTGCGCGGATGGCCGCGTGGGCGGCGTTCAGAGCGGCATAGGTTTCCGCGACGAGCAGAAGGCCCGATGTGTCCTTGTCGAGACGGTGCACCGGAGTCGGCATGAAGGGGCGGTCTGAATAGCGGCTTTCGAGCCGGCCCGTGAAGGAATCCTCATGGCCCGTTCCGGGATGGACCGGGAGGCCCGCGGGCTTTAGGAAGGCGAGGAGTCCCGCATGGGTTGCGAAAGGCTCCACTTCCGTGTTTTTCGCTTCATCAGGGCCTGAGGTCCCGTGCATCGAAACCGGTCCTGCAGCAACGTATTTCTGCCGTTCCGACATTCTGCCGGCGAAGGGGGGCAGGCGGATCCTGTCCCCTGTCTCTATGCGCTGAAAAGGCTTGCAACGCGAACTGTTACAGCGGATCTGGCCGGTGCGTATCCATCGGTGAAGAAGTGGCAGGGGAAGGGCCAGACGGCGTTCGAGAAACTGCAGAAGCTTCTGGCCGCTCTCCGCATCGTCGACGACGCAGTCCGTCACGGGCTGCGTCGCGCCTGTTCGTGGGGGGGTGTCTGAAACCATGATGGGCATAATCCCTTGAAAAGGCGCTTTCGTCAAGAGCGCGGGGGCGGCCGCCTTGACGATTGGCGCATGGAGATTTATAAAGATTGACCTTTTAGAATTCTTCTTTCACGGCGTGATGCGGGGGACTATGTTCGAGAGCCTTTCCGACAGACTTACCGGCGTGTTTCGTTCCTTCTCGGGGCGGGGACAGCTGACAGAAGACAATGTTCAGGCCGGCCTGCGCGAAGTGCGCATGGCCCTTCTTGAGGCTGACGTCAACTTCAAGGTCGTCAAGGACTTCGTGGAGAAAGTCCATGACAAGTGCCTGGGCCAGGAAATCGTCAAAGGAGTGAACGCCGCCCAGCAGGTAGTGAAGATCGTTCATGACGAGCTTGTGACTCTTCTCGGCGGCGAAACGCAGGGCCTGAATTTGGTCGGCCAGAGTCCGGCGTGCGTCATGCTTGTGGGCCTTCAGGGCTCGGGCAAGACGACCTCGGCGGGCAAGCTGGCGAATCTGTTGCGAAAGCAGAAGATGCGCCCCTATCTTGTTCCGCTTGACGTGTACCGCCCCGCGGCCATCGAACAGCTTACTGTGCTCGCCAGGCAGCTCGACATGCCCTGCTTCCCCTCCACGACGGAGATGAAGCCCCTCGACATAGCGAAGGCGGCGCGCGAAGCAGCACGCGAGGCGCAGGCCACCGTTATGCTTTTCGACACAGCCGGCCGTCTGCATGTCGACGAACCTCTCATGGAGGAACTCTCCGGCCTCAAGGAAGCGATGAATCCGCAGGAGATTCTCTTCGTCGCGGACGCAATGACCGGCCAGGATGCCGTGACCGTGGCCCAGGCTTTCCATGACAGGCTTTCGCTCACGGGTGTCATCCTCACCAAGATGGACGGTGACTCGCGCGGCGGCGCGGCCCTTTCCATCCGCGCCGTAACGGGTGCCCCCGTCAAGTATGTCGGCGTGGGCGAAAAGCTCTCAGAGATGGAGGTGTTCCATCCTGACCGGATAGCCGGCCGCATACTCGGCATGGGCGACGTGCTGACCCTTGTCGAAAAGGCGCAGGCGACCATGGATGCCGAAGAGGCCGAGGCCATGGCCCGCAAGATGAAGAAGGCCAGCTTTGACCTTGAGGATTTCCGTACGCAGATGCGCCGCATCAAGAAGCTGGGCTCCCTCGACAGCATACTCAAGATGATCCCAGGGCTCGGCGGCATACGTGAGAAGCTGGCGCAGGCAAACGGTGCCCTACCCGAAAAGGAGCTGGCCAGGACAGAGGCCATCATCAATTCCATGACAATGAAGGAGCGGCACAATCCCGACATCCTCAACGGCAGCCGCCGTGCCCGCATCGCCAAGGGCGCGGGCGTTACCGTGGCGGAGGTCAACCAGCTTGTGCGCCAGTTCGGCCAGATGCGCCAGATGATGAAGGGCGCCCTCACCGGCAAGTTCGGCAAAGGCATGTCTTCGCTGCCACGGCATATGAAGGGCATGCCGCCTGGAATGAATATGCCGGGGATGACCATGCCCGGCATGAACCCCGGGGCGATGCCCGGCATGCCGCCCATGCCCGACGGCGCGGGGAGCATGGGCGCGCTGCGCTCTACAGGTGATTCCTCGGCGGCGCGTAAGAAGAAGAAAAAGGAAAAACGCAAGCACGGCAGAAAGTAGGGGCCTCGGTTCCCGACACTTGCTTTATTGCCGGTTCCCTGCTATACACCCCGACAATATCTAAAGGAGTTCTTTATTATGGCAGTTAAGCTGAAATTGTCCCGTCTTGGCAGCAAGAAACATCCATTCTACAGACTCGTCGCCGCCAACAGCGAGACCGCCCGCAACGGTCGTCCTCTGGAGTATCTGGGTTACTACAACCCCATGACCAACCCGCCGGTCATCAGCCTCGACAAAGAAAAGATTCAGGCATGGCTCGACCGCGGTGCCGAACCGACCGAGACCTTCCGTTCGCTCATGAAGAAGTGTCCCGACTAATCTTTCTTTTTCGGAAGAATCAGTCGCAAGAATACGGCCATGAAGCAGCTCATCGAATTCATCGCGCGGTCGCTCGTCGATCATCCTGAGGATGTTTCCGTCAAGGAGGTCTCAGATGAGCAGGCCACGGTTCTTGAACTCAAGGTGGCTCAGGAAGATCTCGGCAAGGTCATCGGCAAACAGGGGCGCACGGCTCGCGCCATGCGCACGCTTCTGAACGCCGCGTCGGCCAAGGCCAAGAAACGTATGGTCCTTGAAATCATCGAGTGACTGGGCTTTTTTCCATGGCAGAAGCTTTCGTGCATATGGGGACGCTTGGGCGTCCCCATGGCATTTCTGGAGAGATCGCTCTCAACTGGTTCGCGGTCGCTCCTTTTTCGTGCTCGGGCGAGTATTTTCTGCAGGCCGGGGATCGTCCCCCGGTGCCCGTGCGGGTTCTTTCCGTGCATCTGCATAAGGACAGGCCCCTCATCCGTATAGAGGGCATTGAAGATCGCACGGCGGCTGCGGCGCTCACGGGCAGAAAGGTTCTTGTTAGGCGTTCCTCCCTGCCCGAACCGGCGGACGGAGAGGCCTATGTGAGCGACCTTTTGGGATGTGGCGTCTTTTTGGAGGACGGCACACTCGTGGGCCGTTTCGACCATGTGGAACATTCCGTTGCCCGCCCTGTCTGGGCCATCGTCGCCGAGGGGGGGCGGGAGATACTTTTCCCTGCCGAACCCGACTTCATTCTCTCCCTTGATGTCGCCGCAAGGCGCATCGTCATTGCCCCACCGCCTGGGCTTCTCGACATCTACCTCGACGACGGCGCCAACTGAAAGCCTGCGTTTCCCTCGCGCCTCATAAAAGGCGGCGTGAAGCGGTCTTGCTGCCGATTGAACGTCTACTTTTTGGGCGTCTCGCTGGCGGTCTTGTCGGATTTTTCAGGAATTTTTTTCAATTCCAAAGAATCGGCGATGGCCTGCATGCCTTTTTTGTCGGGCCCGGCCGAGATGACGATGACGAAATGCTTGTCCTTTTGTGTGATGTGCACCGTCATGTCCTTGGTGTTCTTTCCGTCCGTGAGCAGAAAGGACCCGTCCTTCTGTTTTTTTGCGTTCTTCAGACCGATGTTCTGGAGTGCGTCGGCGACGAAGGCGTCAATCGTCATGCCCTTCGCCGGATAGGCGAGCAGGCCCAGGGTGCTCTCCTTATCCTTTGAGGTCAGCGACACACCGTTCTTATTGCTTTTTGCTGTCCAGTCATCGGGTACGTCGACGGTGAAGATGGCGTCGGAAGCGCCGTATTCGGCGCTTTCGGCGCGCGCCCCGACGGGAGGGGGGGGAGTCGCGAAAAGCATGAAGGTGGCCAGCGCCAGCGAAAGAGTCAGTGTGCGTGCGGAAAATGTGTTCATGCCCCCTCCGATGAAGGAGATGCGTATCGCTTGCATTGTAAGGAAACGCAGATTAACAGTAATTTTTTGCACTATGTTCGCGTTCATTTGTTGAAACCGCGGGATAGAATTTTTTGCCCCGGGGATGGTCATCGCTTCTCCAAATGGCCGAAGCACGGGCAATCAGAGTATGAATCCATCGCGCGATATTATCAAGTGCCGGGAAAAGCTTTCGCCGTATCCGCTTCATGGTGCGGCGGATTTCGTGCTTTTCAGCGATCCGATTTCCTTCCGGCATCAGGAAAGAGCCGGCCGTGCCGGTCGCCAAGGACGTTGAGTTCCCTATCCGCATC
Organism: Desulfovibrio sp.; assembly: GCA_024692205.1. Classification (GTDB taxonomy): domain Bacteria; phylum Desulfobacterota; class Desulfovibrionia; order Desulfovibrionales; family Desulfovibrionaceae; genus Desulfovibrio. Next base: position 6,947 of record JAILMX010000137.1, read on the forward strand.
CCAGCGGAGGATGATCTCGCCTTCCTCAGCAGTCGTCAGAAGAGGGATGCCCTGCTCTTGAAGCCAGTGTTTCAGCGCCTGTCCGGGAAAGCCCCATCGGTTCCGGAAACCGCAGCTTGCGACGACGAGCGAAGGGTGTACGGCATCTATGAAGGCAGGGAGGAAATTCGGTTCATCCGGAATTCGCGTACCCGGGGGATGACACGGATGGCAAAAAAGTGGACATGGGTTCCATCAATCGAGGAAATCCTATCAACCTCGAAAAGGCGGAATCACCATGTTCACAAGTTTCCTCTACCATGCGTTTGGGCTGTCTGGCTATAAGTACGTGAGCCAAAAATTTCATGCGGGATCTACTATTTTTCATGTCAGTCCAAAATGGCGCATTGTTCGATGCCCCGTATGCAAGTCGAGAAATGTTATCCGTAAAGGGTGCTGCATAAGAATGTTGCGCACCGTTCCAATCGGTGAGAAGCCAATATGGCTTGAGTTGGAGATTCCAAGGATATTTTGCCCAATATGTAATTGCGTGAGACAAATCAATACAGTAATTGCACAACCACGCAAAAGCTATACGCGATCTTTCGCAAGATATGTTATTGCCTTGTCTAGATTGA
>JAILMX010000150.1 GCA_024692205.1 Desulfovibrio sp.
CGCTGGATCTTTCCTTCTGGGGAGGCAGCGAAGGGCGGCCTCGCAACGCGGTTTTGCCTGACATGTACGCCGAGGACTTCAGCGCTGCGGCAGACTATCTGGGAACGCGCCCCTTTGTGGACAGGGAGCGCATGGGCGTCCTGGGCATTTGCGGCAGCGGCAGCTTTGCCATCAGCGCCGCCAAGATTGATCCTCGCCTCAAGGCCGTAGCCACGGTCAGCATGTATGACATGGGGGCGGCCAACAGGAATGCCCTCCGCCATTCTCTCACACTGGAGCAGCGCAAAGCCATCCTCCGGGAAGCAGCAGCGCAACGCTATGTGGAATTCAATGGAGGGGCGGCCAAATACACAAGCGGCACGGTGCATGAGCTGACGGAAAAGTCCACGCCCATTGAACGAGAGTTTTACGATTTTTATCGCACGCCGCGCGGTGAATTCACCCCGAAGGGCCAGTCTCCCTTGCTGACCACGCATCCTACGCTGACCAGCAACGTGAAATTCATGAATTTCTACCCGTTCAATGATATCGAGACCATATCTCCCAGACCCATGCTCTTTGTGACGGGCGATACAGCCCATTCCAGAGAGTTCAGCGAAGACGCCTACAGGCTAGCCGCCGAGCCAAAGGAGCTGTATATTGTGCCAAACGCCGGGCATGTAGATCTCTATGACAGAGTGTCCCTGATTCCCTTTGACAAACTTGGAGATTTTTTCAAAAAGTCCCTGTGATGCCGTCGGAAAGTAATCAGCATGCGAACATTCGTCACAAAAGCAGCGCTGGCGATCCTGCTGCTCATCCTTTCGGTGCAGCAGGCCGCCCGCGCGGAGAATGGAGAAGGTCTTGCCGTGCATATTGCCGTCAATGGAACAACCTTTACCGCGAGGCTTGAGAACAATCCTTCGGCCCGCGCTTTTGCAGCCCTATTGCCGCTCACGCTCCGCATGAAAGATCTGCACGGCAACGAAAAGTACCACAACCTGGAAACGTCCCTGCCGTCCCGGCCGGAAGCCGTGGGCCATGTCCGGGCCGGGGAGCTCATGCTTTTCGGCGATGACTGCGTCGTCCTTTTTTACAAGACGTTCGCCACGTCCTACCGCTACACGCGTCTGGGCCGCCTGGACGATGCCGCCGCTCTGGAGCGCATGTGCAGTGGCGGGGCCGTTACCGTACTGTTCAGCAAACTATAACAGCCGCAGGGAGAAGCCACCATGTCAAAAACAGTTCTCGTCATTTCTTCGAGTCCACGCAATAACAGCAATTCAGACGCCCTGGCAGAAGCCTTCACGGAAGGCGCGAAGGCGGCCGGCCATTCCGTGGAAAAAATCGCCCTGCGGGACAAGACCATCAACTTCTGCAAGGGCTGCCTGGCCTGTCAGAAAACCAAGCGCTGCGTGCAGCATGACGACGCGGACGACATCGTCCAGAAGATGCTTCTGGCGGATGTGCTCTGCTTTGCCACGCCCATCTATTATTATGCCGTATCGGGCCAGCTGAAGACCATGCTGGACAGGGCCAATCCGTTGTATCCGGCTGATTATGCCTTCCGCGACGTATACCTTCTGGCAGCCTCCGCCGAAGACGATCCCGCGGCCATGGACTGCGCAGTAAAGGAGCTGAAAGGCTGGGTGGCATGCTTCCCGAAATGCCGGCTTGCAGGCGTTGTGCGCGGAACAGGCGTGACAGGTCCGGGCGAGATAAAAAATCGCCCTGATATCCTGAAGCAAAGCCACGAGCTTGGCGAAGGATGCTGACAAGAGATCCAGTAAGGTGATTGATGTGTGAGAGTGCCCGTATGAGAAAGTGGACGCGGCGGATGTTCCTTGGCGCATTGGCCAGTGCCGGGGCCGGCGGCTTGCTGTTCCTGAATAGCGAGCGGTTCGGCGCGCTGCCGGAAGGCGATGACCTGTAAAGAATCATGATGTCGCGGCACTATGTGAACGGGCTTTTCCAAAATGAGCTGCCGACTCCCGTCCTTGTCGAAGGGCAAAGCAAGCTTGGAGCATGGTTCTCTTTTCTGTTTTCACGTAATGACCGGCTGTGTCCGGACCATCCGTTGCCTGCCGTAAAGACGTCGCTTGGGAGTCTGGACCGCCATGCCGTCCTTATCGTTTGGTTCGGCCATTCCTCGATTGGCTCTTGCTTACTCCTCGCATCGGCGAGCCGGTGTTCTTCGATGCTGAAAGGAAGTATTCGGCATGGTGAAAAGATGTGGATGGCAGGCAATAAAATCTATAGATGCAGTTCGCCGCATGGACTGTGTGGGGGGACTCATAGGAATGCGTCACTCCTCCATGAATTATCAGCATTGACTTCAGTCGCGTCCCTTGGATTAACTCACCGAAAAAGAGATCCGAACCGTACGCTACTTGCTGTCTTTAGGAGGATGATTTCTTCTCTGCAGACGTGCATTCACTCGTATGCCCGCCGATTTCAATTCCTGACGAAACGGGATTTCCTCAAGAAGCATATACCCATATGCCTTGGCGACTTTTACAACATCAGCTTCTGATACGGTACCGTTCTCAATGGCTTTGTAATAATTCTTAAGAGATTTTCGCCATTCTTTGATTTTCGGGGACAGTACTGGCGCAGCCTTGTCCTGAATCTGTTCCAGTTTCGTCTTCTGATCGGCAGACAAAGCATTCGGCTTATTATGGTGCATTTGCACGGCAGCAGGTTCGGGATGCGATGTCAGTTGAGCCACGCCATAGCAAAACAATGCTGCGACCAAAGCTGCCGATAAAAATGCTCCCTTCATGGTAAACTCCTTTTTGTTAGAATACTGAGTAATTACGATCACGCAAGCACTCCGAGCCCCTTATCTCGGACAACGGCAAGAAGCCGGAGAGAAGGGCCGCCAGGTTTCTTGACGCCACGTTCCCAGTCTGAAACCAAGTTTTTGGACACATTGAGGTAACGGGCAAAAACGGGCTGCGAAACATTCTCCCGCTTTCGTATGGTGCGTATTTCCTCCGGCGTCAGGCTCTCCGCCTTGCACAGACACGATGCGTCAAACTCACGCATGGTCTGCTTTCCAAGTGCGTCATGACGATGCAAATCCTCCGCCAATTCATGGATTGCCGCGGAGAGGTCATCCTTGTACAGTTTAGGCATTGCGTCAGCTCCGTATTGTCAGAATTCAATCAATGAATTGTCAGCAAGCATGGCTTGCAGCGTATCATCCGGCAAATTGAGCAGGACTGCCGCAAGCTTTTTCAAATCACGTCCCTGACCGGCTGATATATTGGCTCGAGCAGATTTCGGAAACCCATATACAAAGAATGCGCGTTCATCCCTACGAAAACAAACAAGTGTCCGGTATCCCCCGGAACGGCCTTCCTCGGGACGCGCCACTCTCTGCTTGTACAGGCCACCACCGAGGTCCGCATCCACCAGGCCGTTTACCAATCGCTCCAAGGCTTCGCCAAGTGCTGCATCACTGATGCCTTCCCGCCGTGCAAACCGGGCAAATGCCTTGGACTTAAACCGCCGCAGTCAGGTCCTTTGAATTATGCGATCTCACTTACTCAATATATCACACAAAGTGTGATGTCAATATGATCTCACGAATGAAATCAGCTCGATTTCGGAAACGGTTTCGAAACGGTTTACCCAGTTTTACCCGATTTGACTCCGGTTAATTCAGTGGGATACGGTGTCATTGGGGTGTAAATTCGCTCCTTACACGATGATGCACGATTTGACCCTGCAAAGGGACGGCATACTGCCGTTCCTGTGCGAGAGCGTGGCGCGCTTCAGGCATCAGTTCGCGATCCTGTTCTGGGGTGACGACGAGACCGTAGGCGTAGGAATGGACGCGTTCGACATCAAGGACGTTTCCGTGAGCAAAGATCCGTTGGTCAAGGCTTTCGCCCTCGCCCGTCATCTGGACGAAGAAATAAAAATAGCGATATGGCGCATCGTTCAGAAGCGTAAAAAGTACACCTTGCAGGATTTCGGGACGCACGTTGAAAACCAGATGCGGTGGTTGGCTGACCGCATCAAGGCGTTGGACGCGGCTGAAAACGTCGGGCCGTACGTCTGCCTCCAGTGCGGGATGATGTACAAGGCCGAGCCTGACCAGTGCGACATCTGCAACGAGCATCGTTTCCTTTCGTCAGCCTGTTTCAGGGGGCGTGATTCGTAGCATACCATATATAACATATTCATACCATATTTATATCGTATGGTTATATGGTATGGATTCACGCGAGGGAACTTAGAGGAGTCATTGTATGCCTGGCGATTCGTTGACGAACCCATCGATAAGCCATAAATAATCCTTGTTCCACAAGGAATTTTTGCATTCTACCTCTTACACAGACAAATCTCGCAACGGATATGGCTTGGAGAGTCATTCAAAAAATTCAGTGCCGACGAAGAAGCCCGCCTCCACACCAACGCCAATGGGAAACGTCATTTCGACACGGACAGCATATCAAAGAAACCGGGCATAGCGTCGGACGCGATGCAGGAACGCCGCGCAGAAGGTTCATAATAACAGCCAGTTTGGAGGGGCTATGGATGCCACAGCTTTGGGCAGGAATCCTATACCGGGAGACAGCCCTGCCGGTTTCGATGCCAAATATGAGGAGGAATACGCCGCTGTTTCCGCGGAGATCGGAAAGCTGGGGTCCGCCACGCAGGGTGGGGCAGTCTCCTGGGATAAAATCGCCGCCCAAGGCCAGATTATCCTGGAGCAAAAATCAAAAGACCTCCAAATAGCCGCCTATGTCGGCATCGCCTGGCAGGAAATTCACGGGATTGAAGGATTGCGGAGTGCAGTCGATCTTTTCCTCGCTATGCTCAGTACCTTTTGGGAAACAGCATTTCCGCCGCTCGCCAAGCTGCGCCGCCGCACTAATGCTTTTGACTGGTGGCATGAACGAGCCTACGCGGGGCTGCAGCAATATGGCGACGCCCCCGCGTTACCCGCTGAGACATTGGACGGTCTGTCAGAGGCCCTTCGCAATCTGGACCAACTCGCAGCGGAACGCATGCCCGATGCCGCCCCCCTGCGGGATATGCATGAGGCCGTGCGCCGACTCCCCGTTGAAGCGGCACCTTCCGCCCCTGAAGAGAATCCAGAACAGCCCCATCAGGCCACACAAGCGTCAACTCCGACGCCAACTCCCCAGCAGGAATCCGTCCAGGCCCCGCCGCAACCTTCTGCCGCTCCTAAGCAGCCCTCCCCGCCGGCACAGCCAGCCACGGCCACACCCGATGCCGACGACGATGCCCAGGCGGCTTTGAAGGATTTCGCCGCAGCCGCAGTCCGATATGCGCTTCTGGCGCACCGTTCCTCCCCTGACGCCCCATTGCCGTGGCAGGTATTGCGTCTTGCGCTTTGGGGAAAAGTGGCAGCTTTGCCGCCTGCCACGGAGGGACAGACGCATATCCCGCCGCCGGATGCCGACCATCTTGCCGGTCTGCGCCGCATGCTGGAAACCGGCAAATACCGGGAAGCGGCCCTCGGTGGCGAAGATCTGTTTTCCGCATCCATTTTCTGTCTGGATGCGCAGTACATCATCAACGCCGCGCTGGAGGGGTTGGGCGACGCCTATGCCGAGGCGGGCCAACGGGTGCGGGAGGAAACGGCGCGCTTTGTCCAGCGGCTCAAGGGCGTGGAAAACCTCGCCTTTGACGGCGGCATGCCCTTCGCCGACCAGAACACGCTGGACTGGCTTGCATCGCTGAACGAAACCGCCCCCCCCGCTTCGGGTGCAGCACTGCCCGCGGCAAACGCTGTTTCGGCTTCCCAGCCAACCGACGATGCTGCCACAGACACCGCGGCAGAGGCGGAACGCTTGGCTGCTTCACATCAGCTTGTCGCGGCCCTGGAACTGCTGGAACGGGCCCAGGGGGACTCGCCGGCTGCCAACATGCGGCTTCGCGCGCATCAGCTCCGCCTGCTATCCGCTGCCCGCGAGCGGGACACCGCCGCCGCGCTGGCGCAGGGTCTTTTGGAGGAACTGGAGAAACGGCAGGTTGAAAGCTGGGACGTCGCTCTGGCCATCGAGGTTCTTCTCTCTGTTC
>JAILMX010000171.1 GCA_024692205.1 Desulfovibrio sp.
TAAGTTTGCGATTGCCAAGCTCCCGTCCATTACGATCAGCCAGAAACACCTGAAAAACGTTCTTGGCAATGTCCAAACCGATGTAGTACACTTTCTCCATGACCCGGTCTCCTTTTTTTGCGCGTATCCAGAGGATCGCCTGTGGCACTCAGATGCCGTTGAGCTTATCGCTCCTTGGGGGCCGGGTCTATCACATCATCTAAACTCGCCCTATATTTTCGTTGTATATAAAGGGCGGAGTCCCCCCCGCTGTGCTTCTTCGTTGTTTCTTTGGTGAGAGACGCGGTTCTTAAGACAGAACCGCCTTTTTCTCAAAAATGTCAGCGGCGCTTCCCCTCACCCCATTAGGCGGCTTCGACCTGCGCTACGACTTCTAAACATCTACGCGGCGCAGCATAAAGAAGGCCCGGCGGAATATCCGTCGGGCTTTCATATTTTCAATGGCTGCAAAGTATGCCTTCAGTCGTCTTTCTTTTCTCCAATCGTTCTGTTCCACAGCCTGATGGCGGCTGCTTCAGTGACGCTCCATTGCAGCGGCCCTTTACCGCACTGACAAGACACGCGAAAGACAGGCTGCAGGCGTCCTTCCGGCGTTTCGGACTGGATTTGCGGAAGCTGACCGCATTCAGGGCAGGGGAGGATTTCAGGGATTGTGCTCATGGGCAAGCAATCTACATTATCGTTTCCTTTCTGCCAAGCCACACGCGTTCGTGGCGAAGCACGTTGTCCGCACAGGGCAAAAAGAATAACAGGGGAGGCTTCTTGTTGAAAGCCGCATTTTGTGGCGCGGCCCGTGGATTTTAGTGTTTTTTGCCGCGGGGCTTTTTCTTGTCGATTCAGTCGGAAGTAGGAAAATGTCTCGTAGCATCTTATTATGAAAAAAATTTCATTACAGTCGTTGACAACCATGAGGGTCACGCCTATATATGAGATATGTTTCAAAATTAAAGCGCCCGAACGCGCGGCTCAAACCAAACAGGTGGCTTCATGCGACCTACGAAGGCCCGCACAATCTGTTGTATGCCGGCGTGCCGCCGATTCCGTCCTTGCCAGGAGCAGGGGGAATCAGATGTCATTCAGGCGGACGGCGACGGAGAAGAAATCATAATCGGTCTGGATATGCTTGAGGCCATGCGCCTTGTGGACGCCGAGGGCATGAACCAGGACGATGCGGCGCGGAGCATGGACGTTTCTACGCCCACCCTTTGCCGCATCTTGGGGCAGGGCAGGCGGCTTGCGGCAGAGGCGCTCACTGCCGGAAAAATTATCAGAATAGAAGGAGGCAACGTCATGTACGGCTATTCAATGCAAGGACGGCACGGACAGCGGTTCTGCCACGGCCGCAGGGGGGAACAGGGACAGGGAGGCGGCGCTTGCTGCGGTACTGAAGGTATGGAATTCGGAGGTCGAGGCATGGGCCATAGGCAAGGTCGCGGTCGTTGCGGCGCAGCCCGGGGCATGTGCAGGCGGGGCAATTTCCTATCCGGCGAATGTGAAGCCTCTGCGCAGAAAGCGGATTCGACAGATGCGGAACGTGCCGAGCAATAATCGACAAAAGGAGCTACTGATGAAAGGCGGCGGAATTCTCGGCGGCATAGGCGGACTTCTGGGAACAGGACTGCTTGCCAAGGGAGCCATGCGGAGCGGCGCGTCATTGCTTGGCACTCTTGCCGGCAGCCTTGGCGGCGGTTGCGGCGGTAAGGGAGGAGGCAAGGGCGGAGGCCGTGGCTCCCGCAGGGGCGGAGGCGGGCGCGGCGGAGGCGCGGGCAACGATAACGTATTGGGAGAAGTATTGCAGCAGGCGTTGCAGCGCCTGGCCTCTCAACCGCAAATCAGGGCAAATGCGGGCATTGATGCCCCCGTTTCATTGCCTGAAGGGCAGTCCGAACAAGTCATTGATGTCGCCGCCGAGGAAATTCCGGCGGCAGACGTGAAACAGCAGCAGGAAGCTCTGGCCCTGCTTACGGGCTGCATCGCTAGCTATCTGCCCGGTCGAGCGCGAGTGCGCCATGAAGCCTTGAAGGAAGAAGCCGCATTGCCGTGCCTGCGCCAATCCCTCTTGAATTCGGGATTTCAAGAAGCTGAACTCAAATCCTCAACAGGTTCCGCTCTCCTGACTTGGGATGCCGGAGCATGGGACAGGGCGGACTTCCTTGCCGCCGCCATACCGTTGGGCATGCACCTGCTGAAGAGAGATCGTCAGGCGGGCTACTGTAGCTGAACGGTGCGTATGTATTCCGACATGGAGAAAAACCGTGTCAATTATCGCTCTGTATGGCATTACTGCCATCTTGCTTTTATGGTCATGGCGGCGTGACAAGAAGAAAAGCGTAGCGGCCTTGAAAAAAGGCTGGAAAGCATTTGAAAACCTCCTACCGCAATTTCTTCCCATTATCCTGCTCATCGGTCTTGGTCTGGCTGTATTGGAGCCTTCAACCATATCGAGAATTCTCGGCAAGGAATCCGGTCTGACGGGCATGGCCCTTGCGGCCGTCCTTGGCTCGATAATACTCATGCCGGGATTCATTGCGTTCCCGCTCGCGGCATCCTTGCTTGCCGCTGGAGCCGGGTATGGGCAGATAGCCATGCTACTGACGACTCTCATGATGGTTGGCATCGTCACCCTGCCTCTGGAAATCAGCTATTTCGGAAAGTGGCTCGCCATCAAGCGAAACGCGCTAGCCTTTGTCTACTCAGTCATCGCCTCGTTCGCCATAGGATGCATCCTGTGATTTCGTTCCTGAAACGTTATCGTGTTTTCCTCGGCCTGTGCGCACTCAACCTCGTCCTTCTCGTTGCGGAGCCCTCCACCGGCAGGAAGGCCCTCGCCCTGTCCGCGGAAAATTTGATTGAAATGCTTTCCTTTCTCCCTCCAATCTTCGTCCTTCTGGGATTGCTTGACGTCTGGATAGACCGTGAAACCATGATGCGGTTCATGGGAGACAATTCAGGACTAAAAGGCCATCTCCTTGCTTTTGCCCTCGGCTCCGCGGCGGCGGGCCCTCTTTACGCGGCTTTTCCCGTAGTCGGCGTGCTGCTGAAGAAGAATGCGAGCATGATGAACGTTTTCATCTTTGTCGGTGCATGGTCAACAACGAAAATTCCATTGCTCGTCTTTGAAAGCGCGACGCTCGGATTCAGGTTTATGGCTTTGCGCTTCTTTTTCAATGTGCTTGGCATCGTAGCGATAGCGTGGATAATGAAAAATGAAGCGGAAAAGCATAAGGCGGTTATCAATGAAAATGACGGTTCTCGTTGACAACAATGGCACGGAAGAGCTTCCCGGAGAATGGGGGCTGAGCATTTTCATTGAGCACGGGGGGCTGCGCTGGTTGCTTGACGCGGGCCAGTCAGACCTGCACCTGCGCAATGCCGCATCTCTCGGTATCGACTTGGCTCTTGTCGACCACGCGGTGCTCTCTCATGCCCATTATGACCATGCGGACGGCCTGCGGTATTTCCTTTCCGTCAACAGCAAGGCGAACATCATCGTCGCGGCCGGGGCCGGAGAGCGCTGCTGGAAAATCAAGGGCGGTCAGTGGGAGTATATCGGTATCTCGAAGGGATTGCTGGCGCAGGTCGGTACGCGCCTGAAGCGCATAGCCTGTATTGAGCAGATAGAGAAGGGAGTGTACATCCTGCCCCATGTCACTGAAGGCCTCGAAAAGAAAGGTCTTGCCGAGCAGATGTATGTGCGGGACGGGGAAGACGCTAGGCCAGATGACTTCTCCCACGAGCAAAGCCTAGTATTCGAGACCCCACAGGGGCTTGTGGTCTTTAACAGCTGCTCACACGCCGGGGCGGACATCGTAGTGCGCGAGGTCATGGAGGCGCTGCCCGACAGGCCTCTGCACGCTCTGGTTGGCGGCTTCCACCTCTATAACAAGACTGAAGAGTATGTGCGAGTCTTTGCGAGGCGCATGGAGGACACTGGCGTCAAGAGCCTATGCACGGGACATTGCACGGGGGAGACGGCATTCGAGATTCTGCGGGAAGAAATGGGGAGCAAGGCTGTGCAATTCCGCACGGGATTTGCGATGGAAGTTTAGCAAGAAACGATTGACTGTCAAATAGTCTGCCGGAAGAAGTGTGCGGCGCTGTAAACCTTCGCCAGAACTTCCAGCCATACCAGTATCCGTGCAAGTGCGCCCTACGCACATGCAGAGAGGAAGTTCCTTTCGGTGATCAAGTCTCGCTAGCCATTTTTTTTGTCAATTCCTCCACTGGGACGGCGTTAGGCTCTAGATGAATGTTGACGCGGCCTAGCCGGGGGATTGCCATTCGCAGGGACTGCTCTAGTCGCTCACCTACTGTGTACGCCTGTTCTACTGTTACCCCCTGTGCAACGAGGCAATGGAAGGAGAGGCATGTACCTGCTTCGGGAATTTCAAACAGGGAAAAATCATGCGGTTCTCGCACCAAGGGTTCTCTAGCTGCCGCACGCTGGACCTCTTGCTTGAGCAGTTCGCCCCTT
>JAILMX010000177.1 GCA_024692205.1 Desulfovibrio sp.
GCGCGTATCCTGTCCTGTTCTTTATGGGCGAGCTGGGCTTCGATGACGTCCGGATTGAAGCCCATGTCGTTCTGGAACGTGGAGGCGATGGAGCGGAAGCCGTGGACGGTCATCGTCTCCTTGTTGTAGCCGAGTTTTCTCACGGCATGCAGCAGCCCGACATCGGAGATGACATTGGTTTTGCGGCTCGGACTGTAAAACATGAATTCCTTGTCTCCCGTATGGTCTCGTAACTCTGTCAGCAGTTCGATGACCTGACGGGCTAACGGGACGATGTGCTGGACTTTCATTTTCATGCGTTCCGCAGGCACGGTCCAGACTTTCCTTTCGAAATCGACTTCTTCCCAGCGTCCGCCGCGCAGTTCAGCGCTTCGCAGATAAACGTAGGGCAGCAGGCGCAGAGCGTATCGCATGGCAACGCGGCCCTTTGCATTTTCTATTCTGGCGAAAAGCAGTCCGACGTCGTCAGGCTTAAGGACTGTCGCCCGGTGCTTTTCGGCATATTTCGGCAGGAACTTGACGAGGCCGTAAGAGACGTTCGCATCGCAATACTTAAGTGTCTGGGCATAGCCACAGACGCGACCTGCGAGCTGAAGAACGGCGTGAGCGGAATAGATGTCACCTTTTTCGACAAGGGGCTTGACCGCTTCCAGTATTGCCGCCCCTCGCAACTCGGCAATGGGGGTGTCGCCGATGACAGGATACAGGTGGTTGTTGAACCTGCCGGCCAGATGCTGGATATGCTTTTCGGAGAATTCCCGCTTTTTGGTGCCGAACCATTCTTCGGCGACATCCCGGAACGTCTTTCCTGTCACGGGCTGCATTTTGGCGAGGGCTTTGTCCTCTTGTTTTTTTGCAGACGGGTCGATGCCTTTGGCCAGCATCTCATGCGCTTCCTCGCGCATGCGCCGGGCGTCTCGCAAGCTGACGGCCGGATACGGCCCGATTGATAGAATTTTCTGTTTGCCGTTGAAGCGGTAGCTTAGGCGCCAAAGCATACTGCCCGTAGGTGTTACATCGATGTGAAGGCCCCCTCCGTCGCTTAATTTCTGCAGCTTGCCGTTCGGCTTGAGCTGACGAATCCTACTGTCGGTAAGCATAGATTAACCCTTTGATAAAATTGATATGATATAAGTATTTCTGTAGCGGCAGCGGTACCGAACAGGCAGAGCTGCTAAAATGAGTACCGAACTGAAAATGCTGGGTACCTAAATCAGAATACCAACAATAATACCAACAATTTTATCCGAGGCAAGTGGGTTAACTCGGGCTCATACGGAGGATAACGGGAGAAAAAAGTTAAGCCCCGCGAGGATTTATAATCTCTGCGGGGCTTGTTTAGATAGCGTCCTGGTACCGGGAGAGAGACTTGAACTCTCACACCATCGCTGGTAGCGGATTTTGAGTCCGCCGCGTCTACCAATTCCACCATCCCGGCATAGTGCAACACTATACCCTTCTTCTGTAATCGTCAATATCGGATGACGCGGGTTTAGGACAGCTTCTTTTTCAATAATTCATTGACGACGCCAGGATTCGCCTTGCCTTTTGTGGCGCGCATGATCTGGCCGACAAAGAAGCTGATGAGCTTCGTTTTGCCGCCGCGATAGGCTTCGACCTCGTTCGGATTGGCAGCGATGACTTCGTCTACGCAGCTTTCGATCTGTGACGTGTCCGATATCTGCACGAGACCTTTTTCCTTGACATAGTGTTCGGGCGACACGCCGGATTCAAAGAGATCGGCGAAAATGTCATTGGCGATTTTCGAGCTGACGAGGCCTTTGTCAACGATATTCACGAGCTCGGCGAGTGATTCCGGCCGCATCTTCCACGTCGAAGGGGCACCGATGGCGACTGAACGGGCGTTGCATTCACGTAGAAGGGGGCCGATGATGTAGTTCGCCACCTTGTGCGGATTGGCCTTTTGAGCCGCCTCCTCAAAAAAGTCCGCAAGCGCTTTGCTCTGAACGAGTATTTCCGCTTCGGCCTCCCCAAGCCCAGCAAGCTTCATGAAGCGCTCCATACGCCTTCTGGGCAGTTCGGGGATTTCAGCGCGCCATTTTTCCATATCAGCGTCACTGATCGTGACGGGCAGAATGTCCGGATCGGGAAAGTAGCGGTAATCATGCGCTTCTTCCTTGCTCCGCATGGAGGCCGTGCAGTTCTTGTCGGCGTCGTACAGGCGGGTCTCCTGAACGACGGCCTCGCCGTCATCAAGAAGGTCCTGCTGCCGTGCTATCTCATACTCTATGGCGCGCTGGACATTGCGGAATGAGTTGACATTCTTCAGCTCCGTTCTGGTGCCGAGTTTCTCCGAACCTGCAGGGCGGATTGAGACATTCGCATCGCAGCGGAAACTGCCTTCCTCCATATTGCCGTCGCAGACGCCGAGGTAGGTGACGATGCCGTACAGTGACTTCAGGTAGGCGACGGCTTCGGCAGCGGAATGCATATCCGGTTCGGAGACAATTTCAACCAGGGGCGTGCCTGCCCTGTTGAGATCGACGTAGCTTACGTTTTCGCCTTGGGAATGAATGTTTTTGCCGGCATCATTTTCCATGTGGATGCGGGTGATGCCGATGCGTTTGCTCAAGCCGTTGACCGCAATGTCTATGTGTCCATGCTCACACAGGGGTAGGTCAAATTGGGAAATCTGGTAGCCGGAGGGAAGGTCGGGATAAAAATAGTTCTTGCGGGCAAAGACAGAGCTCTGATTGATGGCACAGTTCGTCGCGAGCCCGACGAGCACGGCATAGTGGATGGCCTGGCGGTTCGGCACGGGCAGAGCTCCGGGCAGGCCGGCGCAGACTTCGCAGATGTTCGTATTGGGTTTTTGCCCGAACTTGTTCGGGCAGCAGCAGAAAAGCTTGGAGGCTGTCGCAAGCTGAACGTGTACTTCAAGGCCGATAACGGCTTCGTAAGAGCCCATTGTCATACTCCGTGATACGTATACCGTGAATGAATTGGTCAGTCAGCCGGACGTGAGATCGTCGCGTCGAAATATTTGCCAACGCCATACTCTCCGCGGCGGAAAAAGAGCTTGGGATCAGGCCCGATGATCTGCATCTCACGGTTCCTCTTCTGCACGTCAAGCGCGATGCGCATCTCCTTCGTGCAACCTGTCGAGAAGGTTGCGTCTTTGCCTGACCATGAGGGGGGAACCTTCTGATCAAGAAGAGCGAAGGTCTGCTCGATATCCTTGTCCGTTTGGAACCGCCAGACGTTGATAAAGCCGCTGCGTTGGACCCGTTCCCACATGTACATGAGGTCGTCTCCGTCCATTCCTTCCACGAAGTGTTCCGCAGGATTGATGATGAGCACGTTATCGAGCTTGTTCCGCAGATGGCTGACAAAGGTCTTCGCGACCTTGATAGCGGTTTCCGTCTGGCCGGGTATGCTGCCGATGATGCAGCTGTAGAACATGACGGACAAGCCCTTTGCATGGGCATCACGCATCGTCTGTATGATGGCATCCGCATGGTTGCGGATGTCTTCTTCGGTGATCTTGCTGGCTGTTTCGGCATGCCTGCGCAACGTGACATGAAAGCCGTTGTCGTCGCTCCAGAAACAGACGATGTCGCGCGTGAATTCATGGCTTGTCTGCAGGAATGTTTCCATTGCGCGCCAGCCCTTGCACAGCACGATGTCCGATTCCTTCCACGCCCGAGAGAATGTCACGGAGACGCGGTAGAGGTTGATGCGCTCCCGCGTGCCGTCATTGATGATTACGAAGCGGTTGTCATGAAGCTCTTTCAGCAGGGCGTTCTTCGACATGCTTCGGTCATCCAGTATCTTGGCGTTGCATAAGAGTTTTTCGAGCTCTCTGTCGTTGTGAACATCGTCAATGGTGGGCGAGTAGAAAAAGAAGGAATCCTTGACGGCGAAAATGACCCTGTGCCCCATGCGCATGAGAGCCCGTATCGTCATGATGTCGAAAAGCACTCCGCCGTCGGCATCGCAAAGATAGAGTATGGTGCCCTGTTTCACGGCATTCTGAACGAAGAACGCCTCCATTTTCTTCAGCTCCTGATTTGCCAGGGCGAATGCTTCATGAACGTCATGCGAACTGGGCGTGCATTCGCTCCAGCGTCGGGCCATCGCGTTGAGACAGAAGAGGCGGGCAATTTCGGTCCGGTTGAGCATGCGCCGCATGCCGGAAACCGTTGTGGGCGTGTCCTCCTCCGGCATGGCTTCGAGATTGTCGCGGATGGCGGGCAGGTCAAGCATTTCGCGATGGCGCAGAAACGCTGCGTGTCGCATGCCCCGCCAGGGATCTCCGTTTGAAAAGCTCTGAGCCAGCACAAGATCCGTCATGCGTTTCACGAGACGGGACGGAATGAGGGTGCCGAGGGCGGTGTACTGCAGATAGCGGTAACGGCAGAACTGCAGGACGCGCTTGCGCTCCTCCCGATCATAGCAGATAGACCGTATGATGCGGCAGATGATGCGCCATGAACGGTTGTAATACGTCGTCTGCAGACGCTTTTTGTCGCCGTCATCGCACAACAGCGAGAAAATGGCATCCGAACAGGGCAGGTAAACCTGATCCTCCGCCAGCTGAACCATGAAGGCCAGCTGTTCATGGCTCGCTATGATATCCGGATTCATCTGAAAGGCTAGATTGTTGTCGATCAGCATGCTGTAGAGCCAGGAGTCGAATTTGCCGTCCCGGCCTATGCGGATGTCGGCGGCTTTTTTCGGCATATTTGTCAGCGGCGTCATTTTCATAAGAACCCCGTCTGGTTATTGGTCAAAGGCAAGTCCGCGGGCGCGGATACGGTCAAAAAGAAAATCGTCCTCGCCGAGAAAAAGAAGGGCGTTGGGCAGGGCGTGTATTTCTATGTGATCACCTATATCGAGGGGAGCGCCCTCCTGTCCGTCAACGGTTATGTAGCAATCGGTCGATCCCTTATCGATGCGGAATTCGAAAATGGAGTCGGAAGGGAACACAATAGGCGAAACGGATTTGCTGAACGGGCAGAGCGGTGTCAGAACCACGGCGTCCGTGCGGGGGAAAAGGAGTGGCCCACCTGCAGAGACCGTATAACCCGAGCTACCATTCGGCGAGGCGAGTATGAGCCCGTCGCTTCGAATGTGCCCCAGCGATCGTCCGTTTACGGAAACCATGGTGCAGACAAGGCGGGCGAGTGCCCCCCGACTCAGCACGATGTCATTGGCGGCATTGCCTTGGCCCGTAATGGAACCGTGATGACGCAGCTTCCAGCTCAGGGCAAGTCGCGGTGAAACAGACATCTCACCTGCAAGGCAGGCGGTCAGACTCTCTTTCCATTCAGAGGGTTGCGTTGTGACAAGAAAACCGACGCGCCCGAAATTAATGCCGAGCAGAGGGATGCCCCGGCCGGCGATTTTTCGTGCTACGCCGAGAAGCGTGCCGTCGCCGCCCAAGACGATGACCATGTCGAAGTTTTGTCTGCACAATGACGCATCCTTCACCGCCTCGCCTATGACAGCCTCAAGACCTCTGGCCTCAAGCCAATGGCCAATTTCGCCAGCCAGCCTTTCAGCCTCGGCATTGCGCGCTTTGAAAATGAGCAGAATGCGCCGGAACAGAACGTTTTGCATAAGCGGACAATTTACGGTATCTTCTTTCAATTCGCAAGGGTGAACATCTTCCGACGCTTGTCAGGAGAAAGCCTTTGTACTATCAAATAGGTTGCATGCGTTCACTCCAAGAAGGAATATGTGATGGAAGATGCAGCTCTCGGAATAATAATGCGCCATGCGCAGGCAGGTGCTCAGCTTAGGAGTGACTTTTTTGCCAGACATGCCGAAACACTAAAGGACGCCGCTTTCCTCACGGCGTTGCGTTTCGCCCATGGTGGGAAGTTACTTCTTTGCGGCAACGGCGGCAGTGCGGCTGATTGCCAGCATGTCGCCGCCGAATTCGTCAACCGTTTCCTAATAGACCGGCCGGCATTGCCGGCTTTGGCGTTGACAACGGATACTTCCGCCCTGACCGCAATCGGCAATGACAGCGATTTTGAGTATGTCTTTTCACGCCAGGTAGAGGCCTTTTGCCACAAAGGGGATATCGTCTTTGGCATCTCTACGTCGGGCAACAGTACGAATATCATCCGGGCCATGGAGGCCGCCCGCAAGGCGGAAGCCCTCACCATATGCCTGACAGGCGAGGGCGGCGGCAAGCTTGCCGGCCTGTGTGACCTTCTAGTCGACGTGCCGAGCTCCTATACGCCCCTTGTCCAAGAGATGCACCTCGCTGCCGAGCATCTCTTCTGTCACCTCGTTGATTATTACCTTTTTGAAAACGTGACGGCCCTTGCAGCCGCCTTGAAAAAAACAGCAGAAAGAGAAGGATAGCCTCATGCCAATTTATGAATACAACTGTAAAAAATGCGGTCATGAATTTGAAGAAATCGTTTACGGTGATGGCACGCCTGAGTGCCCGAAATGCGGTTCGACCGAGACGCAGAAGCTCATGAGTTGTTGCGTTCACCACGGCGGCGGGGCCGGCGGTGGTGATTTCTCCGCCCCCGCTTCTTCCGGTGGCGGTTGCCATGGCTGCTCTGGTGGCAATTGCGCGAGTTGCGGCCACTAGGCGGCACGTCAGATGAAAAAGCACTACTCGATAGCGACGCGCGGCAGCAGTCTTGCGCTTTGGCAGGCGAACCATATTAAAGCTCAGCTTGAAGATTTGGAAGATGGGCTGACCGTGTCGCTTGTTATCATCAAGACGAAGGGCGACATCATTCAGGATGTTCCTCTTTCTCAAGTGGGCGGAAAAGGCCTTTTCGTCAAGGAAATTGAGGAAGCGCTCCTTGACGGCCGCGCGGACTTGGCCGTTCACAGCATTAAAGATGTGCCGATGGTGTTTCCCGATGGCCTCATCCTCGGTTGCGTGCCGCAACGTGAGGTCTGCACCGATTGTTTCCTTTCGTGCCGCTATCCTTCCCTCGAAGCCCTTCCGGAAGGAGCGCATGTCGGCACAAGCAGCCTGCGTCGGCAGGCTCAGCTGTTATCGCTCAGACCCGACCTACGTGTATCGAGTCTGCGCGGCAATATCGATACCCGCCTCAGAAAGTTGAAAGAAGGCCTCTACGACGGCATAATTCTGGCCTCGGCCGGATTGAAGCGACTTGGCCTCAGAGCCCCACACATGCAGCATATCGCCCCGGAAGTTTTCTTGCCTGCCATAGGACAGGGCGCTCTCGGCCTTGAATGTCGCGAAGACGATTATGATCTCTTGGTCAGACTCGCAGATCTCGAAGATCGATCGACGCGCGTCTGCGTAGATGCAGAGCGTGCTCTATTGGCTGGCCTTGACGGCGGTTGCCAAGTGCCCATAGCCGGCCATGCCGAACTCATTGACGAGGAAACCCTGGTTCTCAAGGGCTTGGTGGCCGAAGTAGACGGATCAAACGTGTTCATTGCAGAAAAGCGCAGTAATGCATCCTTGGCTGAAAAAATCGGCAGGGAGATCGCAACTGAACTCCTTGATATGGGTGGGCGTGCCATTTTAGAAAAACTTTACAAGCAACATTAAATTTTTGTTCTATGCCAACGATATCCCCTTTGAAGACAGCCCAGTTACACGCAAAATTCGACCCGGAACGAATCCCATGGGAAGACAGTCGCGCAATCCCCCTGCCGCATACCGATGCTTCCCGACATGGTACATTTCAACCTAGGGCTCTTCAGGCGCTCAATCTTGCCTTGAGCATAAAGGCCGCCGGCTACAACGTCTATCTGTCGGGGGAGCCTGGACTTGGCCGCCAGTACATGCTTACGTCGTTTCTTGGGCCCGTGGCGCGTAAGGCCAAGACGCCGTCGGACATTGTATATCTGCAGAACTTTCGCGATCCGGATCAGCCAAAGCTTTTTCAGCTGCCGGCCGGCCAGGGAGAGAGATTGCGGCATGTTCTTAAAGAAACGATAGAAAAAATTTCCCGCACCCTTTCACGCCGTTTCGACGATGCCGCCTTTGTAAGGCAGCAGGCAAAGCTGATGGATGCCTTTCAGAAAGTGCGTCTTGGTCTTTTGCAGAAGATGAACGAGATAGCGCAGGAAAGAGGTTTCAACCTTGATCTTGATGAAAACGGCAACCTGACCCTTTATCCTCTGTCAAATGGCAAACGCCTCAGCGATGCGGAGGTGGAAAAGCTCGATAGCAAAGTTCGTCTGGCAATCAAGAAAAGAGGGGACAACCTCGTTCAGGAGATGTCCAGTTTCATGCGGCGACTTGCCAAGGCCGAGGAGACGTTGCACGCCGATGAACGCGACCTTGAGCAGGCCGCCATGCGTGATGTCCTCGACAGTTGCCTTGCTCCTGTCATAGCACGTACGAAGAAGGCCTGCGGTCAGACTGAACTGGACCTTTACTTTCAAGATCTGCGTGAGGACCTTCTCAAGAACACGGAAATTTTTCTTCAGAAGGAGGCCCCTCAACCGTCGGATTCCCGCGTGCCTCAAATCCCCGAGGATCCGCTTTCCCGCTATGATGTCAACGTGATAGTCGACAACAGCAGGACGCAGGGGGCGCCGATAATCATCGAAGATCATCCTACGGCCGTTAATTTGCTCGGATGTGTGGAGCGCGTCTCTGAAATGGGGGCCCTCGTCACGAATTTCACCCTCATTAAGGCGGGTAGCCTGCACAAGGCAAATGGTGGTTTCCTCATTGTTCACATCGACGATCTCTTGCAGCACATCAACGCCTTTGAAGGCCTTTTACGCGCTTTGCGTTCCAGCCAGATACGCATTGAGGATATTGACGACATGACCGATTCCACAATGCGCACTAAGGGCATCAATCCAGAACCCTTGCCGTTGAATCTCAAGGTGATTCTCATCGGTGGAGAAATTCTTTATGAAACGCTTCTCGCCAATGACGAACGCTTCGCGAAACTCTTCCGTATAAAGGCCCATATGACGGAGATGGTCGAACGCACGGCGCCGAATATCCGCCGCTATCTTTCCCAGATAGCGCGGATAATTAAGGAGGCGGATCTGCGTCCCTTCAACAGGACTGCCCTTGCTTGGCTAGTGGATCACGGTTGCCACTTAAGTGAGGATCAGCGGCGTCTTTCCCTGCAGTTCCCTCTGCTCCGGGAATTGATGATTGAGGCTGACGCCCGTGCGGCACAGACGGATGCAGAATGCGTCTCCTCGCAGATACTTGAGGACGCCTACGGCGCGCGCGCTTACAGGGCCAATCTGGTGGAAGAAACGTTCATGGAAGAATATGACCGCGATATGATCAAGGTCACGACCACCGGAACAGCGGTAGGGCAGACGAACGGCCTTGCCGTCACGACCTACGGTGATTTTGAGTTCGGTCTTCCGCACCGCATTTCCTGCACAGTGGGAGTCGGTCAGGAGGGCATCATTGACCTTGAGAGAGAAGCAGAGCTCGGCGGGCCCATTCACACAAAAGCTATGATGATTTTGAAGAGTTTTCTGATAAACCGCTTCGCCAGCAAAAAACCTCTCGTTCTTTCCGGTTCACTTTATTTTGAGCAGAGCTACGCCGGTATCGAAGGGGATTCCGCCTCCGGGGCGGAATTGGTTGCTTTGTTGTCAGCTTTGGCTGAGGTCCCCGTGCGCCTAGACTTGGCCTTCACCGGCGCGGTCAGCCATACGGGGCAGATACTGCCTGTCGGCGGCGTCACCCGCAAGATTGAGGGATTTTTCAAGGTTTGCGCGCATCAGGGCTTGTCTGGCACGCAAGGAGTCATTGTGCCCAAGGACAACGTGGTGCACCTGATGCTGGCACCTGAAGTGCTCAAGGCCGTCGAGGAGAAGAAGTTCTCCGTGTATCCGGTGCGTTCGATTGAAGAGGCCCTTTTGCTTCTGACGGGCATGTCCTGCGGCAAGCAGCGCAAGGATGGCAGCTATACCAAAGGCTCTCTCTACGATCTTGTCGACCATAGGTT
>JAILMX010000003.1 GCA_024692205.1 Desulfovibrio sp.
TTTGACGGAAGGCTCACGAAACAAACGAACAAATTTGCGGATACAGATCCGAGAAGAAATTGCTATTTGTTCGCAACAGATTGTCAATCTGGGATACCAGCTCATCATCGGTATGTAGAAACTGCTTTCGAAGTGCTGTCAGGGTCTCTATTCTCTCTTCCGGCGTGATGGCAAACTCCTGCAAGTAAGCTACAATATCTTCCATGGCTTCGCGCTGACCGATTGCCTGCAGAAACCGGCAGTACGGAATCAATGTTTCTGGCGTTCCCCGAAAACTACAAACTCGAGTGAGTACATTGAATGCGTCCTTCAGTTGTCCAGCCACTTCATATTTTCTGGCGAGAAGCATCGCTCCGTCTATCCAGTATGGTTCGTCACGGACGGCCTCCTGCAGTGTTTCAAGGCTGGCGGTCCTTGCTACGCGGAGAAGTTCGATTTTTTTTTGAGGAGAAAGCGTTGCGTACAGCTTGAGCCAAGGGGAAATAACCGGAACATAGCCGTCGTCTCTGTACAAACGGGGTTCGTCAATCAAGAGATGGGGACACAGTCGGTCACACAGGGCGATGTTTGCCGTCTCGTGGGCATTTCGTCCGGCGCTTCTGCCGCCGTAATGCAGAATCACAGATTCCGTAACGACTGTCTGGCGAAAGCCAGCCTCACACAGTCGGTAACACAATTCCACGTCTTCGAAACCATTGCGGAAATCTTCATTCAGGCCACCTAATGCGAGATAGCGCTCCCGCGGCATGAAGAGCGCCGCGCCCGTGATTATCTGAAAAGAGCGTTTTCTGGCCAAAAGGCGATGCGGATACGGGAATCTTTCGTACAAATGCGTCACCTGCCTGTTGAGGGAAATGGCAACGCCCAAATGCTGCACGCTATGGTCCCCGCCACTCTTGGGATAGAGTAATAGCGGCCCCACCGCGCCAAGGGACGGGTCCTCCTCCATGGCCTTGCGCAGGGGCGGGAGCCAACCATCCTGTGCGATTGTGTCATTGTTCAGTAAAAAGAGAAAGTTGCCGCGTGCCTGAGCTGCGGCGATATTATTTGCCCCGGCATAATTTCTATTTTCATCCTGGCGAAAATAAAAAAACCGCTCTGGAAACAGGTTTTCTCCGAAGCTAGAGCATTCATTCCGTGTTGCGTCAGTTGAAGCATTGTCTACTACTATGACCTCGATGTCTTCATTTTCAGTTGTTTTTGCCAGAGATAAAAGACATTCCTGCGAAAGATTCCAATTGTTGAACACAGGGATAATCACTGAAATCACGGAATACCTCAGCCTAGTAAAGAATATGCAGTTGACTCAATTAAAAAGTGCGTTGAAGAAGAGAATGTCCCATTTGTCAACAAGCAGCATTTTAATGCACGAAGGACGTGTCTATCAGATCAAAAGATGGCACGTGTCAGCGTTGTTTTATCATCACCGGTCCGCATTTGTCATCGTACATGCGAACCGTGTAGTACTGAAAACGCTTCCGGAAGTCGTCGGAGTTTTCAACTTGTTTTTCGACGTCGATAACGCCATAGTGCCGCATTTGAACTTTGGCATCAAGCGATCTCAGTTTGTCGCTCTTCTTGTCGGCGGCGAATATGGGGTGGATAACGCGAATGTCCTTTTCGGTCACCGGCAGGGCCAGCACGGCTTGAAGCAAGTCGGCAAGCACGGGAAGATGCTCCCCGACACGCTTTTGAACACACAGTCATTGACAGGCGAGTGGGGCGGCTTGTTCATGATAAATAGAGCTGAGGAGCTAATTGCTTTCTGGGATGGCCGTTCGCCTGCCTGTCAGGAAAGTGCGGCACTGCTGGTTTTGGTGTCCGCCAGCAGTGTTTATACCGCACGTATTCTTATGGGATGCCGAATGACGGTTTTCCATTTTTCCGGGGAAATCTTGCGCGGATCGGACAGATAGATCTCGTGATGCGTGCGCTTGTCTGAAAAATCGTTTTCATAGCCGCTGTCAGATATGAATTGGTTCATCAGTGCAACGGTTTCCGGTTCAGCGTCAAAAGGGCCGATATGCATAATCTGCACGCAAAGTCCCTCATCAATTGTCAGAAACTCCATTCGCGAGCAATCGATTTTTTTCTTTTTGCCTGCCGTCTCCACAGCCCAGTCGAAATCCTTTCGCGTTATGAAATTCGGCAGGCGGATCACTGAAATCCAGCAGAAATGTGTTTTGTCGCTGTAATCCACACCGTCCATTCCATCCTGCCACCAGAAGCCTTCAAGCGGGGGAACCACGTAATCGTAAAATCCTTCGATCCTATAGTCCGTCTTGTGACTTGTCTTCAGCGTGAATGAAACGGCATAGAGAATGGCGACTGCTTTCTGATAAGCGCCGTCTGGTTCATTGGGGTCGCCTTTGCCACGAACGGCGGCAAAGTTCGCCTGAGGAACCCTCACGATGTGCGGCGTGGTCTTCGGCAGATAGAATTCCTTGTATTTCTTCTTGAAGTCGAATGGCATGGCAGCATCATTATTCCTGATAGAAATTGCCGTGATAGAAATTTTTCAACAGCTTCGGCTTCGGCGCGTTCCTGCTCGTCGGCGCTCAACTGCTTGATGACGCCCCAAGCGTCCTCATCTAGCCTTTGGGCTTGCGCTGCAACGGTCATTAGTCGAAATCAGCGTTATGAACAAGGGCTGAAACTTCCTCAGAGGAAAGGCCCGTAAGCTCACAAATGTCATCAATCGGAATATTGCGGCGCAACATTTTCGTTGCAATGGCAAGGCGCGTTTCTGACTGTCCTTTCATCTCTGCCGAGCGAATACGCGCCACCATATCACGACGGGCCTTTTCAACGGCTTCGGCTTCGGCTCGTTCCTGCTCGTCGGCGCTCAACTGCTTGATGACGCCCCAAGCCTGTTCACTCATGCCGCTTGTGAGTTCAGTTGTTCGCTTTGCCAGCAATGGCAGATACCTCGTCATGGGAAAGCTCGGTGAATCGGCTGATTTGCTCAACTGACAAACCATCAGCAAGCATATTGGCGGCAATGGCACGACGCTCTTCCAGCCTGCCTTCTTGCCTTCCTTCTTGTCTGCCTTCCACCCTGCCTTCCTCTCGCCCTTTCATCTCTGCCGACCGAATTCGAGCCACCATATCACGACGGGCCTTTTCAACGGCTTCAGCTTCGGCACGTTCCTGCTCGTCGGCGCTCAACTGCTTGATAACGCCCCA
>JAILMX010000019.1 GCA_024692205.1 Desulfovibrio sp.
GTGAGTTTCGGCAACATCGTCAACGTGGCCTGCAAGGCCGCCCTGCCCGTCTCGGCGTTGTCCTTCGGTACCGACCTGCAGGAAAGCCTCGTCCCCGCCACAGAAGCACTTGTCTGGCGGCTGGTCTTCAAACGTCAAATCCCCGGCCACGAGGCCGGTTCGCACAGCATACGGAGTTCACGATGAGCGGCACATTCCCTCTGGTATTTTCCGTCACTTCTGGCAAAGGCGGCGTCGGCAAGACGAATCTCGCCGTCAACCTGGCCTGCAGCCTCGTTCAGCTCGGCAAGCGTGTCACCATTCTCGACTCCGATCTGGGCCTCGCCAACGTCGACGTCGTGCTGGGCCTCACCCCGCAGAAGAATCTCTTCCACCTCTTCCATGAGGAAGCGAGCCTTTCGGACATTCTCTTCCCCACGCCCTACGGCTTCTCCATACTGCCGGCGTCGTCGGGAATGAGCGAGATGCTCGCCCTCTCTACAGGCCAGAAGCTTGAGCTGCTTGAGGTGGTCGACGAGCTTGAGGACGAGCTCGACTACCTCATCGTCGACACGGGCGCGGGCATCAGCGATAACGTGCTCTACTTCAACATGGCGGCGCAGGAGCGCCTCGTGGTGCTCACCCCCGAGCCCACATCCCTGACCGACGCCTACGCCCTCATCAAGGTGCTCAAACTCAACCACGGTGTCGAACGTTTCCGCGTGTGCGTCAACATGGCCCCGGACCAAAAATCCGCGAAGGACATCTTCCAGCGGCTCTATCAGGCATGCGACCATTTTCTCGGCGGGGTCTCTCTCGACCTCGTGGGCATCGTGCCCCGCGACACTGCCGTTCGCAAGGCCGTGGTTGATCAGATACCCTTCACCTGCGCGGCGCCGACAAGCCCCGCGGCGCGAGCCGTCAAGCAGCTCGCCACAAACGTCTCCCAGTGGAAGGTTCCCGAAATGCTTGATGGCAACATCAAGTTCTTCTGGAAGAAATTGCTGTTCCGCCAATAGCGGACTGAAGGAAACATCCACCCGTCTTCCGGGTCTGGCGGGCTCTGAGGAAGGCGGTAACATCATGACGGCATACGGATGTGCCGGAGAGGAAGAGGCCGACAAAAGGACCGCGATATGAATACCGCAGCCGCCTGCCTATCGCAGGATTCCCCGTGGGAAACATTTGAGAACGGCTTGCAGCCGTGGGAGGATTTCTCTCATCAGGAGCAGGAGGAGATCGTACGGCATTACGCCCCGAAGATCCGTTTTCTGGCCCTGAGGCTCAAGGCGAAGCTCCCCCGCAACGTCGAACTGAACGAGATGATAAGCGCGGGCACGCTGGGGCTCATGGAGGCCCTTGGCAAATTCCGCCCGCAGATGGGGATACGCTTCGAGACCTATGCCGAAAAACGCATACGCGGGGCCATGCTGGACGAGCTCCGCAAGCTCGACTGGTTCCCGCGCTCATTGCGCCAGCGTGTTCGCGCCATCGACGAGGCTCTGCGACATGTGGAGCTCACGCACGGCCGTCAGGCCACCGAGGAGGAGCTGCACGAGCTGACCGGCATTGAACTGCACGATGTGCGCCAGGGCCTCGAAGCCATGCAGAGCCAGCTGTGGCTTTCTCTTGACGCCATAGAGGACACCATGGCCGGCGACGGCCCGGATACGGGCGGCGAGCCGTATTCCAACACCGCCCGGCGCGAGCTCGTGGAACGCGTGGCCCCGCTCGTCGACCGCTTGACGCCGAAGGAAAAACTGGTATTGTCGCTCTATTATACCGACGGCATGAACATGCGCGAAACAGCCGAAATTATGGGCATTACCGAGGGTCGCGTCTCGCAATTGCACTCACAGGCCCTCCACAGATTGCGCAAAACGTTCATTTCCGCCTACGGCGGCGATTCCGTCCGCTGAAAGATTTTTCGAAAGGAGCCCCGCCATGCCCTACGATCCACGTATGCGAGTCCTCATCGTCGACGATTTCTCCACGATGCGACGCATCGTTCGCAACATCCTGCGGCAGCTAGGTCTGGCCAACGTCGTCGAGGCCGACGACGGCACAACGGCTTGGGAAGTGCTCAACCGCGAGAAGATTGATTTCATCGTCTCCGACTGGAACATGCCCAAAATGGCCGGCATCGACCTTCTGCGCAAAGTGCGCGCAAGCGAGCAGTTCGCGAACATCCCCTTCCTCATGGTGACGGCCGAGGCCCAGCAGGAGAACATCATCGAGGCCGTGCAGGCCAAGGTCTCCAACTACATCGTCAAACCCTTCACGGCCGACACGCTGAAGCAGAAGATCGACAAAATCTTCCCGTAAGCCGCATCAGCCGCTTCCTTTTCCGCAATGGGCAGGGAGCGGAAAAGGAACGTGACGGATGTCGCAGAACGTCGGCAAGAAGACTGCCGCTAAGGAGCAGACGCCCGCACCCGAGGTCGAGGTCGCAGGCAGCAACGCATCCCCACCCGCCACTGTCCCAGACGACGGCGGCAAGGTCGCCCTCGACATCGAAGACGCCCCCTTCCTGCAAAAGCAGCAGGAAAAAAAAGAGGAGGAGCCCGAGACCAAGCCCGCCGAGGCTCCTGAGGGGCCGCCGCCCGAAGATCTCGCGAAAAAGAAAAAGAAGAAGCTGCTCCTCATAGCGGCGGGGGCAGCCGTTCTCCTTGCCGTCATCGCTGCGGCCGTCTGGTGGTTCCTTTTCAGAACGCCGCCTGTTCCTCCGCCCGAGCCGCCGGCCCCCACGGTCATCATCGTCCCCTCCAAGCCGGCGACGCCGCCTCTGGTGCCCGACCTAGTCAAGGCTTTCGAGCCATTCATCGTGCCGCTCGGGGATAGCCCCGCGAAGGCGACCTTTCTCATCTGCAAGTTCACGACCGTGACGAAAGACCAGCAGGTGCAGGCCGAGCAGGATCGAAAGATGATCGTCCTGCGCGACGCCATCTACTTCTTCCTCAAGAGCAAGACAGCGGACTTCCTGATGGACGCCCGCAATGCCGAAGGCATCAAGAAGGAACTTCTGGGCGTGCTCAACGGCTACATCACCACGGGAAAGCTGGACGGCGTGCTCTTTGAGAGCTATCTTGACAGGTAGGCGGGCGATCACCGAAAACAGACAACGCGGGAGAGCGCCATGGGCTTCGACACGACAATGGCCGTGCTGTATGCGCAGTCAGCTCTGGGAACCCCGTTCACAAATGCAGCGGCGGTGGCCCCTCAGGCCGCGGCCGCCATGTCCAAGGTGCTCGCCGCCGAGCTCGCCAAGCAGGAACAGAAGCAGATAGAAAAAACCCAGGAATCCACGAAGACCAACCTGTACAAGGACGGACACAAGGGCACCGCATTCGGCACCCGCCGACGCGATCGCCTATCCAAGCCGAAGGGCGATGAGGACACCGAAGAGGCCGCTTCATCCCCCTTGGTTGGAAACTTGCTGAACCTCAAAGTATGAACACGACCCTTCTCATCACCCTTCTCGTTGTCTCGTCGCTTCTGGAACTTCTGGTGCTCGGGGGCGTGCTTTTCTTTTACCTGCGGCTCAAACGCTCCGAAAAGCTCATGAACACTCTTCAGGAAAACCAAGAGGCCCTGCTCGCGCGCATTGAGATGAACGCGCGACTCGAGCAGGATGTGGTGAGTTCCTTCGCACAGCGGCAGACCGAGCTCGGCGAGCTGAACGGCAAGCTTGAAGAGCGCGCGCAAGCTCTGCGCCGACTTCTGGAGCAGGCCGAGGGCATCACCCGCTCGCCGCAGTTTTTGCGCGAAGTCATCCTGAACGGCCGCCGGAAAGGCCATTCCATACAGCAGATCGCCCGCAAGGCCGGCATAAGCGTGGACGAGGTCGAGCTCATCCTCACCCAGAACCCGCCCGAAGAGTAGCAGGCTCACGCCCTATTTCTTCCCTTTCTTCCGCTTCTTCGAGGACTTTTTCTTACGCTTCTTTTCGGCTTTCCTGTCCTTGCCTGCGGAGGAGCGCTTCTCCTTTTCCACGGAACCGTTGGATGCCGGCAATATGCCCGCGTCCGCCGAGGCGTTCCGCGTCTTTTCTGAATTGCGCACCGCGAGGCACAGCTCATGCACGAGCGCGTCCATGAAGACCTCGTCACGGACTGTGCCGCCCTGTTTGGCGAGCAGGCCCACGCGTATGCTGCTGCTGCCAAGGGCGTTGCGATTCGAGATGTTCTTGAGCTGCACGACGCCCTCGCGCGATCCCTCCGGCACGCGGCGCTGCACGAGCAGGACGTCGGCAAGAAGGCCCGTGCCGGAACCGCCCGCAAGGCGGGAGGGGGCGCCGTAGCCCGCATCGACCGCAGTCTTCATGCCGGCGGGATCTACCGGGCCGAATTGCAGCACGGATATCTGCACGATATGCCCGGCGCGGCTCGGCGTGGTCGCAATATCATAACCCTGGGAGCGCAGGTCGGCCCCTGCCCGCGACGAAAGCACGGCCTGGCGTTTCATGCCGCTCACGTCCACATAGACGCTGCGGGGGATGCCCTCACCCCTGTCCAGCATGAAATCGCCGGAACGCATCCCCACGATGTCGTCACGCCCCACGGGACGCTTGTGCACACACGAAACGCACAGAAGAACGAGCGCGAGGACAAAAAACGGCAGCCCACGGGAAAGAAAGGTCTTTTTCACGATAACACTCTCCATTTCCGCCACGTCACTTGCGCATCGAGCCGACGATGCGGCGGCAGAGAGTGTCGATGAGCGTCACATTGGCGGTGTCCCTGTCCTCATCCGTCGCCTCTACCGAAAGGGGGTGCATGTCTTCTGCGGCAGGCGATCGCCCGTCTGTGCGTATGCCCACCTCGGCATTGAGGCGCCACGTCTCACGCGCGGCCCCGCCCATGGCGGCCGTGCCAACGCCGAGCAGAGCCCCGGCCCCGGCCCCGATGGCCGTGCCGGCGGCCCGCCCCGTGAAACTGCCGAAAAGGGCGCCCAGCCCAGCACCGACGGCTGCTCCGGCAAGAGCCTGGCCACCGCTCATGGAGGAGGCGCTGCTCGCGCAGCTTTCAGGGCGTCCGGCGACGACGCGGATGACGACATCGGCTCCATCGCGTTCGCTCACGGTCTCCATCTTCAACTCGCTCGCGAGATAGTTGCCGAGCACGTAGCGGATGTCGTCGGCCTGCTCGCCGTCGGACGAGACATCGAGATAGGCCCGCTGGCCCGAGGAGACCCTGGCCGTCGGCAGGGAACCGGAGCTGTTGGTGTCGCTTCTTGCCGCTGTGCAGGCATTGAGCATAAGAAGCGAGCAGAGAATCGCGGGAAGAAGGAAAAGGATGCGGCATGACGCCTGCCGCGAGGAAAAAACGCTATGGAACATCTGCTGGAACATGGGGGCCTCCCCTTGGTCAGGATGGCGCACGGCCGTGTTTTTTTGCCTTTGTTTTCCTTGTTACCCCGAATACGCCATGCTGTCCAGAATGCCCCTCACCGCGCGGAAATGCCGAGGGCCGAAGAGAAAGCACTTGACGCCACGGCGCATTGACGTATCTTCCCTGCCTTGGAATCCTTGCAAGACGCTTCATACAGGGGACGTACATGGCCAAGCAGCTCATTATCGTGGAATCACCCGCAAAGGTGAAGACCATCAAGAAATTCCTCGGCCCGCAGTACAACGTGCAGGCAAGCGTGGGCCATGTGTGCGACCTGCCCGCCCGAACGCTCGGCGTCGACGAGAGCAATGACTTCGCCCCGCAGTACGAGATCATCGAAGCCAAGAAGAAGGTTGTCAGCGCCCTCCGTCAGGCCGCGGCCGCGGCCGACACCGTCTACCTCGCGCCCGATCCTGACCGCGAGGGAGAGGCCATCGCCTGGCATGTCGCCCAGCTCATCCGCGACAAAGCCAAGGACATAAAGCGCATAGAGTTCAACGAAATCACCGCGCGCGCGGTCAAGGAGGCCCTGGCACACCCGCGCGAACTCAACGAGAATCTCTTCGACGCCCAGCAGGCCCGCCGCGTACTCGACCGCCTCGTGGGCTACAAAATATCCCCCCTGCTCTGGAAGACCGTGAAACGCGGCATCTCCGCCGGGCGCGTGCAGTCCGTGGCCCTGCGCCTCATCGTCGACCGCGAGGCAGAACGGGAACGCTTCACGCCGGAGGAATACTGGGTTTTCAAGGCCCTGCTCGAAGCCGACGAGCCGCCAGCCTTTTCGGTGGAACTCGCCAAGATCGACGGCAAGAAGGCCGCCATCGCCAACGCCGAACAAGCGAAGGCCCTTGAGGACGCCCTTGCGGGGCAGGCCTTCACCGTGGACAGCGTCGAAACGAAAGAGCGCGACCGCGCCCCCCAGCCGCCCTTCATCACTTCCTCCCTCCAGCAGGCCGCGAACCAGCGGCTTTCCTACACGGCCAAGCGCACCATGGGCATAGCCCAGCGCCTGTACGAAGGCGTCGAAATCGGCGAGCGGGGCCTCACCGCCCTCATCACCTACATGCGTACAGACTCCACGCGTATCTCAGACGAGGCGCGCGCCGCCGCCGAGAAATACATAGCCGAGGCATACGGCAGCGAATACCTGCCCGGGAAGACGCGCGTCTACAAGGTGCGCGGCAGCGCTCAGGACGCCCATGAAGCCATACGCCCGGTCGACGTCTCCATAACGCCCGACGAGGTCAAGCCCTTCCTCCCGGCCGAGCAGTACAACCTCTACCGCATGATCTGGACGCGCTTCGTCGCCTCGCAGATGGCCTCGGCCCGCGTGGAAGACACTGTCGTGCTCGCGGCCTGCCGGCACACACTGTGGCGGGCTCGCGGCGAACGGGTGATCTTTCCCGGTTTTCTGCATGTGATGCCGCAGGGCAAAAGCGACAAGGAGGACACGGCCCCCCTGCCCCCTCTGAAGGCCGGCCGGCCCCTAACCCTGCGCAGGATGGACAAGGAACAGAAGTTCACGCAGCCGCCCGCGCGCTACAGCGAAGCGAGCCTCGTCCGCGAACTTGAGGAAAAGGGCATCGGCCGCCCCTCGACCTATGCCGCCATCATTTCGACCCTGCAGGACAGGGAGTACGTGCAGCTGACCGACAAACGCTTCGTGCCGACGGATCTCGGGCGCGTGGTGTGCGCGCAGCTTGTGGAGAATTTCGGCAAACTCATGGACGTGGGCTTCACGGCCGGCATGGAGGAGGATCTCGACAAGGTGGCCGCCGGCGGCGAAAACTGGGTCGACCTGATGCGGCACTTCGCCGACGATTTCAACCCCACGCTTCTGGCCGCCGCAAAGAACATGAAGAGCCTCAAGCAGGGATTGGAATGCAATCTGCCCTGCCCGAAATGCGGCAAGCCGCTCATGATAAAGTTCGGCAAGGCGGGTTCGTTCCTCGCCTGCTCAGGATACCCCGACTGCCGCTACACAAGCAATTTCACCCGCACCGAGGATGGGCGCATCGAAGCCGTGGAGCGCGAGAAGCCTCAGTACGAAAAGGTGGGCCAGTGCCCGAAATGCGGCCGGGACCTCGTGATCAAACGATCCCACACGGGAAGCCGCTTCATAGCCTGCACGGGCTACCCCGAATGCGACCACGCAGCCCCCTTCTCGACGGGTGTCCTCTGTCCGCAATGCGGCAAGGGCTCTCTCGTCGAAAAAAGCAGCCGCCGCGGCAAGATATTCTATTCGTGCGACCAATACCCGCAGTGCGACTTCGCCATCTGGGACAGGCCCGTGCCAGGAGCATGCCCGCGCTGCGGCTCGCCCTATCTCGTCGAGAAGAAGAAGCGCGACGGCGTCAGGCTGCTATGCCCGGCCAAGGGTTGCGGCTACGTGAAGGAGGCGGAAGATGCCGAAAAAGCCTGATCTGCCCGTCCTGTCCGATCCCGCGGGCCTGCCGGCCAACGCCGTCGAACCACCGACGGGCCTTGAGACCTGCCTCGAAGAACGCCTGCGCGACCTTCTCGAAGCGGGTGTGCCCGTCGTTCTCATGACGATACTCAAGACGGACGGCCCCGTCCCGAGCCGGGCGGGAACGCGCGCCATCCTCACGCCTGCGGGGCTTGAAGGCACCATCGGCGGCGGCCCGTTCGAGACGCGTGTGCGCGAGGAGGCCGAACGCTGCCTCCTCTCGGGCAGGGGCTGCATCGTCTCCCATACCGGCAGCGACGCCGACTGCGCGGGAAGGCGCGACGTGCTCTGCGAAGTGCTCTCCCAAAATGCGGCGCCGGCCTTCGCCCTCGCCTCCGATGCTGCCTGCGGCAAGGGAAGGGCTGTCTGGCTCGTGGACGCGACCGAAGCGGAAACCCCTCTGCGCACGCTGATCCTGAATGCCGTGCCCTCCGAGCCGCCCGCGCAATGGGCGGACATGCTGCAGAAGGGCCTCGTCAGGCCCGACCCCTCGGCTACCGCGCCCCTTTTGAAAAAGCTCGGAAACAAGGCGGGCGTTGTCACTCTCGGTGGGCGCACTGTCTACGTCGAGCCCGTCAGGCCAAAGCCTGTCCTGCTTTTGTGCGGCGCGGGCCCTGTCGCGCAGGAAGTCGCGCAGCTCGCCCGCCATTGCGATTTCATCGTGGACGTGGCCGACGACCGCGCGGACTTTCTCACGGAAGAGCGTTTTCCCACGGCGCGGCGCCTTTTCCACGTAGCCGGCATGGAGGGTCTCGTGCCCGCCTGCAGCGTCGGCCCGGCGCACCACATCGTCATCATGACCCGTTCCAACGAACTCGACCGCAAGGCGCTGACGCAGGCGCTCGCGAGCCACGCCTTCTACATCGGCATGATGGGGGGACGGACCAAGCGGGAGGAGATCTTCTCGGCCCTGCGCGCCGAGGGCGTGCCCGCCGCTGAACTCGCCGCCGTGCGCTGTCCGGCCGGGCTGGACATAGGGGCGGACACGCCGGCGGGCATCGCCGTCGCCGTCACGGCGGAGCTGATCGCGGCCGGCGCGGGCAGGCTTCAGCGTCTGCGCGCCATGCCCTGAGGCTCCCGCAGTGGATGGCCCCCGCATGCAGCCTTCGCCAGCACATCAATAATCAGCGTGCGCCAAACTGCAAAAAAACATTTATTGTTACCCAGCTGAACTCATTGAATGTTTTAGCTTTTTCGCAGTCGAGCGCCACCCAAAACTTCTTGACTTGCCTAATAAAACAAGTGTATTGAGATAAACTCTTTCGCTTTGTGGCGGTAAGCGAATTTCACCTTTTCACAAAAACCGCTCCTACGAACACAATCACCCCGGCGGCCTTCCGGCCGCGATGGAGCAGTTATGAGACATCGTCTTTCTTTTCTTCTCGCCCTTTGCGTCGTCTGCCTTCTGCTTAGCGCCTGCGAAAAGGACAAAAAAACCGAAAATCAGCCAAAGGGAATGCTTCCCCCCGTTTCCGTCTTCGAGGTGAAGGCCGCCGACGTGCCGTGGCCCGCGGCCTTTCAGGCGCAGGCGACAGGCTCCCGAGCTGTCGAGGTGCGCGCCCGCGTGCAGGGCATCATCGTCAAGCGACTCTATGAAGAAGGCGATTTCGTGAAGGAGGGGCAGCAGCTCTTCCAGATCGAACGCGACCAGTACGAGGCCGCCGTGGACCAGGCCGAAGCGAAATACAACGCCGCCGAACGCGAATGGCAGCGCGTGCGCCCCCTGTACGAGAAAAACGCCGTCTCGCAGAAGGAGCGCGACAACGCCCGCTCCTCCTATGACAGCGCCCGCGCCGAGCTGCGCGCCGCCCGCATCAACCTCGAATACTGCCAGGTCGTGTCGCCCGTCTCGGGCTACAGCAGCAAGGAGAACTACACCGAGGGCAACCTCGTCAGCAACAATTCCCTGCTGACCTACGTGAACCAGACCGACCCCATGCACATCGACTTCTCCATCGCCGCCCCAGAGCGCATGCGCCGCCAGCAGCTCCACGCCGCGGGCCGCCTGCGCTACCCCGAGGGGATGCGCTACAACGCCCGCCTGCGCCTGCTTGACGGCACCATGTACGCCAAGGACGGCAAGGTCACCTTCATCGACAGCCAGGTGCAGCCAACCACGGGCGTCATCAAGGCGCGCGCCGTCTTCGACAACACAGACGGCGCCATCATGCCCGGGCAGTACGTGCGCATCTTCATGGAGGGCGACGTTCTGACCAACGCCATCCTCATCCCGCAGAAAAGCGTCATGATCACGCAGCAGGGCTGTCTCGTCATGGCCCTTGACAAGGACAACGTTGTCGTGCCCATGCCCGTCGTCATCAGCGAAACCATAGGCAGCAGCTATCTCGTCGATTCCGGCCTCAAGGGCGGCGAGCGCATCGTCAGCGAGGGCCTCGTCAAGGCGCGGCCCGGCAGCAAGGTGAGCGTCATGCCCTCGATGGAGGAGATGCAGAAGGCCGAACAGGCCAAGCAGGCTGCCCAGAAGCCCGCCGAGTCCAAGAAGCCCGCCGAGCCCAAGAAGTAGGGGGGAGGAATCATGGCAACGTCGGCCAAACCGAATTTCTTCCTCCGCAGGCCGGTGCTCTCGGCCGTCCTCTCCATCATCATCACCCTCGTCGGCTCGCTCGCGCTCAGCGTGCTGCCCATCGCCCAGTACCCCGACCTCGTGCCGCCCACGGTCAACGTGTCGGCATTCTACCCCGGCGCCTCTGCAGAAACGATCTCATCCACGGTGCTCGCCCCGCTTGAGACGAACATCAACGGCGTCGAAAACATGCTCTACATGCAGTCCGTCGCCTCCTCCGGCTCGGGCAGCGGCTCGATCAACGTCTATTTCGCGCTCGGCTCCAACGCCGACATGGCGCTCGTCAACGTCAACAACAAGGTCAACCTCGCCCAGACCCTTCTGCCCGAAGACGTGCGGCGGCAGGGCGTGAGCGTGGTCAAGCGTTCGCCCTCCATGCTGCAGGCGTTCTCCTTCACCTCGGCGAGCGGGCGCTATGACGCGACCTACATCCACAACTGGATGACCATCAACGTCGTCGACGAGCTCAAACGCGTGCCCGGCGTGGGCGACTGTTCCGTCTTCGGCTATATGGACTACTCCATGCGCATCTGGCTCAAGCCGGACAAGCTTGCGAAGTACGGCCTTACCCCGTCCGACGTTGCGGCCGCCATCAGGGAGCAGAACTCGCAGTTCTCCCCCGGCCGCCTCGGCGAGAATCCGGGCGCCGAGGGCACCGACCTTTCCTGGCAGATCGACACGAAAAACCGCCTCGCCAATGCTGAGGAATTCGGCGAGATCATCATCCGCACGGGCGAGGACAGCGCCATGCTGCGCCTGAAGGACGTGGCCCGCATCGAGATGGGCGGCAAGGACTACTCGGTTCTCTCCACCTTCAACGGCGCCGCCGCGCGCATGGCGGCCGTCTACCTGCTCCCGGGCGCGAACGCCATCGCCACGAGCGACGCCGTCAAGGCGCGCATGGCCGAAATCATCAAGGACATGCCCGACGGCATGGAATACCACATGGTCGTGGACACGACCGACTATGTCATGGAATCCATCCGCGAGGTCATCCACACCCTCTTCGAGGCCATGGTGCTCGTCTTCATCGTGGTCTTCGTCTTCCTGCAGGACTGGCGGGCCACCCTCATCCCCTGCATCGCGGTGCCCGTCTCCATCATCGGCACCTTCGCCGGCATGTACGCCCTCGGCTACTCCATCAACACCCTCACGCTCTTCGGCCTCGTGCTCGCCATCGGCATCGTCGTCGACGACGCCATCGTCGTGCTCGAAAACGTCGAGCGCATCATGAGCTCGGAGCACCTGCCCCCGCGCGAGGCCACGGCCAAGGCCATGAACGAGGTGACGGGGCCCGTGATCGCCATCGTGCTCGTGCTGTGCGCCGTGTTCGTGCCGGTCTCCTTCATGGGCGGGCTGGCCGGGCAGATGTACAAGCAGTTCGCCATCACAATCTCGGTCTCCGTCGTGCTTTCGGGCATCGTCGCGCTCACGCTCACCCCGGCGCTCTGCGCGCTGCTGCTCAAGGAGCACAAGCACGGCGAGAAAAAGCTCAGGGCCTTCGTCTGGTTCAACGCGGCCTTCGCGAGGCTCACCTATCTCTACCTCGTCTGCGTGCGCTTCATCAAGAATTCTCCCCTGAAGGCGTGCGCGCTTTTCGCCGTCATGGTGGCGGGCCTTCTCTGGCTCAACAAGGCCGTGCCCACGGGCCTTGTGCCCAACGAGGACCAGGGCTACACAATCGGCATGATGATCCTGAACGACGGCGCCTCAAACTCACGCACAGGCGCCGCCGCGGAAGTGCTCGCCAAGCGGGCCCTGAGCCTGCCCTCCGTCACCGATGTTGCCTGCATCAACGGCATCGACATCACGAGCGTCTCCGTCAAGAGCAACTACAGCACCTTCTTCACCACGCTGAAGCCGTGGGAGGAGAGAAGGGCCCCCGGCATGGCCGACAGCGACGTGAACGACCAGATGAAGGCCGTGACCATGATGCAGCCCGAGGCCGTCGTGCTCAGCTTCTCGCCGCCGCCCATCTCGGGCATGAGCACCACAGGCGGCTTCGAGGCCTACATACAGATGCGCGGCGACGGCACGATCTACGACCTTGAGAAGCAGGCGAACGCCGTGGCCGCCGAGGCCATGGCGCGCAACCCCGACGGCACCCCCAAGTACCCCGCCATCGGCTCCGTGCGCAACCTGTTCACGACGGGCTCGCCGCAGCTCTACGCCGACCTCGACCGCGAACGCTGCAAGGATCTCGGCATCAGCATATCCGACGTCTACGCGGCCATGGGCGCCGTCTTCGGCCAGGCCTACGTGAACGACTTCAACTACCTCGGCCGCACCTTCCAGGTGCGCATGCAGGGCGAGGCCGACACGCGCATGCTGCCCGAACAGCTGAACGACATACACGTCAGGAACAAAAAGGGCGAAATGGTGCCCCTGACCGCCGTGATGACCCTGCAGCGCCGCACGGCCCCCGCGGCCGTGGAGCGGTACAACGTCTTCCCCGCGGCGCACATCATGGGCAACCCCGCGCCCGGCATGAGTTCGGGCGAGGCCCTCAACCAGATGGAGGCCGCCGC
>JAILMX010000057.1 GCA_024692205.1 Desulfovibrio sp.
GTGCGCAAGCTGGCCGAAAAGACGATGACCTCGACCAACGACGTGAGCAAGGCCATCACCGCCATTCAGGGCAGCGCCGAGCAGAGCGTGAACAAGATGGACGAGGCGCTCTCTGCCGTCGAGACAGCGACCGAGCAGGCCCGCCAGTCCGGCGAAGCCCTGCGCCAGATCGTGGGCAACATCGAGGAGTCGACCGACCAGGTCCGCGCCATCGCCACGGCGAGCGAAGAGCAGTCCGCCGCGAGCGAGGAGATCAACCAGTCCATCATCCAGGTGAACTACATGTCCTCGCAGACCGCGCAGGCGATGGCCGAGGCCAACAA
The DNA here is from genome assembly GCA_024692205.1 of Desulfovibrio sp. GTDB lineage: Bacteria > Desulfobacterota > Desulfovibrionia > Desulfovibrionales > Desulfovibrionaceae > Desulfovibrio. The sequence goes on from JAILMX010000057.1 coordinate 324, forward strand.
GGCCATCAGCGAGCTCGCCCACCAGACAGAGAAGCTCTCCAGCCTCATCGAAGAGATGAAGCGCGCCTAGGCGCTCCGTATCCCGCACAAACGAGACGGCCGGGCTTGAAAAAGCCCGGCCGCTTTTTTGCCTGCCCCCGCCGCCGGTTTCGCCAGGCCGCCTTCACCCCGCCTCCCGGCATCTTCCGGGCTCCCGCCCAAAAAAAAGCGGCCCCGCCGCATTCCGCGGCAGGGCCACACGGGCATGCATTGCGCGGCGGCGTCACTGCCCTGGCGTGCCCCCCCCGTCCACGACGAGGGTGGCCGAACCGTAGGCCTTGACAGGCCTGCCCTTATCGTCAAACTCCGTCGTGTAACGGACATGAAAAGGAATTCGGGCGGAAGTCAGGGGCATGACGGCCTCAAGCAAGCCCACGCCTTTTTCAAGCTTCACATGCCACTCCCGATATTCGTCCGCCACCTCGGGGGGGAATATGCCGGCGCGTATGGCGCTTTCGGGGTAATCCGTCAGAATAGGGGGCAGATTCAGATCGCGCATGCAGCGGAAACAGGGCCGCATCTCGTGGGTGGCGATGTCGTACTCCCAGTAATAGATCTGCGCCTGCTCGCAGGCGGCCTTGAAGCGACGCTCACTGTCGAGGATGGAGGTATAGTAGCGCTTCTCCGCCGAGATGTTGCGTATACTCATGTACAGGAGGTAGACATCGTCCCTGCGACCTACCATGCGCATGGTGTTGCGCAGGCAGACACTGTCCTCGCCGCAGCAGGCTGAGGAAAGCATGCGCCACGTCTCGCACTCCTGTTCCTCGCCCGTGCGGATGGCGTTCTCGATGGCATCAATGAACTTGCGGCGGCCGTCGCCCGCAAGACCATCCAGAAGATTGACACCCTCCATTTCCCCCTCCGAGATATTCATATGCATCTCGAAAAGGTAGCGCTGGTTCACCCGCAGGACATCCGCCCGACCCTCGTGCCAGGAAAAGATCGCCGCGCCGCCGGCGAAGCTGTTGAAAATGAAGGCGGCGTACGCATCGGCTCCGTCCAGACCAGTGATGCCGATGACGATTTCTTCCTCGGGGCGGTACATCTCGAAGGTAAAGCGGTAATTGCCGGGCCTGCCCGATGTCGGCATGAGCCAGTACTCGCGGAAGGCCATCTTCGGCTCTGTGGATGCCTTGAGTGAAGTGATGAGGCTGCGTATCTCCTCGGTGGAAGATACCGCGAGGGCGCCGGTGGCGCTGAGCACCTCCCACAGGGGCCGGTCGTAATCGGCACGCCCGAAAAGGGCCTTCGCCTCCTTGGACCAGCGGAAAGCTTCTCTTCGGCAGTCATAGATGACAAAGGCGCTGCTTTCCATTTCCATATGCTTTCCTCCTCCGCCCTCTACGGAAAAACACAGGTGGTCATGGAAACATTTTCTTACTTTTTACACAAATAGTCCATGGCATGTCAAAAATCAAGTAAAAAAGTAGGAAATTCCGCGACCACTTGTCTCCAGTGCGGCCATGCGCTATGGTTATCGAGGCGAAGGCGGCCATGCGGCAGGGCCGCCTTCGCCTGCAACCCGTTGGAAAAAGAAAGGGGGAATCGTGAGCATCGACGTTACCGATCAGACATGGCTGGACAGCATCTTTCCCGCTTCGCGCACGGACGCCTTTTTCGAGGCTCTTTTCGGCGGGGCCGAGGACGGCGCCTACGACATACGCCTGACCTGCCGGCGAAACGGGGATGACAGGCTCGAAATGGCCTTCGACCTGCACCAGCGCCCCGGCAGATGCCTGCGGTGCAGCCTCACCTACGGCCTGCCGAACGTCTTTCAGCGCCACCCCGTGCTCGACGTCGCGGGCGTGGCCCAGGCTCTGGCCCAGGCAAAGGGCTGGAAGGCCATGCACTGGGATCTCGGCGCGACCGAAGACCACGGCAAGCAGCTCCACTGCATCCCCTTCACCGTGTATAAGGACGGCGCGTGACCCTCGGCGGCACGGAGTTAAATGGAGAACAGCCCCGACATGCTGAACACCGGGAGTTTCTGCCCTGCTGAGAAACCGGAAACAAAAGCATACGCTATCTTCGGGGTGACGGTTCTGGACAGTTATTTTCAGGGCGTGTGCGCCCTAAAGCCGACGCGGATAGCGGTGAAGGGAGTTTTTTTGCAATGCCTGATGGAGAACAGAGGCTGACGCCCTATCTGGGGCCCGCGGGAGCCTGGGCGCTGTCCCTTGGCGCCACCATAGGCTGGGGATCGCTTGTCATTACCAGCAGCACCTACCTAGCCCAGGCAGGCCCCATGGGCAGCCTGCTGGGCATGCTGGCTGGCGGGCTGATCATGCTGGTCATCGCCCGCAACTACCACTACATGATGAACTGCTGCCCGGAGGCGGGCGGCGCCTACGCCTACGCAAGGGACTGCTTCGGCCACGACCACGGCTTCCTCGTCGCCTGGTTCATGGCCCTGACCTACCTTGCTGTCTTCTGGGCCAACGCCACGGCGCTGCCCCTCTTCGCCAGGCACTTTCTGGGCGACATCTTCCGTTTCGGCAGGCTCTACACCCTCTTCGGCTACGAAATCTTCCTCGGCGAAATAGTGCTCACGTCAGGCGCCATCCTCTTCTTCGCCTTCCTGTGCATGGGCAGCCGCCGCTCCTCGGCGGCCCTCCTGACAGTCTTCTCCCTCTGCTTCACCGCCGCCATCGCGATCTGCTTCGTCTGGAGCATGGGAAGCCGGCCTCCGACCTTCAATCCGCCCTACGTTCCCGATGCCGCCATCCTTTCGCAGGTGACGAAGATCGCCATCATGTCCCCCTGGGCCTTCATCGGCTTCGAAATCATCTCCCACGCCACCGAGGAATTCTCCTTCAACCCGACCAAATCGTTCCGAGTGCTCGTCGCGGCCGTGCTCACGGCCTCGGCCCTCTACATCTTCATCACGCTGCTCTCGGCGACGGCCTGGCCCCCGCAGTTCAGCTCCTGGTACGCGTACATAAAGGCCCTTCCCACCCTGGAAGGCATTGAGGGGTTTCCCGCCTTCTACGCGGCCAGGCACTACATGGGCGAGGCAGGCATCGTCCTTCTGATGGCCGCCCTTCTGTGCCTCGTGCTCTCAAGCCTCGTCGGCATCATCCTCGGCCTGAGCCGGCTCTTCTACGCCCTTGCCAAAGACGGCGTCCTCCCGGAGAGCTACGCCCGCCTCAACGGGCACGGCGTTCCCGCCCGGGCCGTCATGCTGGTCGCCGCCGTCTCCCTCGTCACCGTCTTCGCCGGCAGGACGGCCATAGGCTGGATCATAGAGGTGCCGACCATCGGCGCGACCCTGGTCTACGCCTTCGTCTCCGCCTGCGCCTGGAAGCAGGCCTGCGTTCAGGACGACGGGATCGAGAAGATAACCGGCGCCGTGGGCGTCCTCGTCATGGGCGCATTCGAGGTCTACCTGCTGGTGCCGAACCTCTTCACGAAGAGCGCCATCGCCCCGGAAAGCTACATCCTCTTCGTCCTCTGGTCGCTTCTGGGATTCATCTTCTTCAGGACAATCCTGAAGCGGGACGGCAGAAACCACTTCGGCCGCTCGCTCATCGTCTGGATTTCCCTCTTCTCCCTCGTGCTCTTCGTCTCCCTGGTCTGGATGAGCCAGTCCATCATGACCGCGGCCTCGGACGCCATGAACGCCATGTCCAACTACTTCTCCGTGAGCGTGGATGACACCGGCGTCGTCGCCGGCCATCTCGAAGCCTTCAAGCAGGTCAACGCCAGGAGCCTGATCGTCGTCATCGCGCTCTTGGGCCTGACCTTCACCGTGCTCCTGAACAACTACGCCATCATACGCCGCAAGGCCGAAGAGCACGAATCCGCCCTTAACCTGGCCGAAAAGAAGTACGCCATCGACCCCCTCACCGGCGTCAAGACCAGGCATTCCTTCACCGACAGGGAGAACGAGATCAACGGGAAAATGGCCGTCGGTGCAGCCGGGGCCTTCGCCCTGGCCATCTGCGACGTCAACGGTCTGAAGCACATCAACGACACCCTCGGCCACAAGGCGGGCGACGAGTACATCCGCGGAGCCAGCCAGATGATCTGCCTTCTTTTCTCCCACAGCCCCGTGTACCGCATGGGCGGCGACGAGTTCGCCGTCTTCCTGCAGGGCGTCGACTACGAGAACCGGCATCCCATAATGCAGAGCCTCCATGACCTCTGCGTCGCCCATATCGCGACCGGGGAGCCCGTCGTGGCAGCCGGCCTTGCGGACTACATAGAAGGACGCGACACGACGCTGCACGACGTCTTCGAGCGGGCGGACGCCCTCATGTACGAGGAAAAGAAGACGCTCAAGGCTCTTGGCGCCAAGACGCGATAGGCCCGCAGACAGCTTTCAGGCCTCTCCGAATCAAAAGCAAACACGGGCAGCACATCAGTCGGAAGAGGCGAACGGACCTTCGCGTATTTCCGTGTCCCAGCAATGGTCAAAGCCGAGCATCTTGAGTGCGGAAAGCATCTTGCCTGTCGTCACGCTTCCCGGCGCGAGGCCAAAGGCCTCGCCGAGTGCATAGCGCACCGCGGGCGCGGGCATGGCAATGCATTTGACATCCTTGTCCATGAGCTTCTCTTCCAGCTCCGGAACGCATGTCTGCGTTTCGTAGATGGCAAACTCAGGGCAGTGCAGTGCGTCAAC
>JAILMX010000092.1 GCA_024692205.1 Desulfovibrio sp.
CGGCCGCTATCTCTATGAGTACGATACCGATGGCAACTATCGCCGCAAGGTTCACCTGTTCGCCGTGCCGCAGTGGGTGCAGGGCGTGTTCTACTGGAAAGGCTCGCTCTACATGACCGCCGATGACGGAACTGCCGATGATAACGAGCCCGACCACCTGTACCGCATCGACATCACCTCCGCCACCAACGCACAGGTCATCCTTGAGAAGACCTTCGACGAGGCCATCAAGCAGGGTGAGATCGAAGGCCTCTGCGTCGATCCCAGCACGGGCGACTTCCTGATCCATCAGAACCGCGGCGCCCGCATCGTGCTCGGCATGGGGAAGGGAATGTACCCAGGTTACAAGAGCGAAGTGCATGAGATTTACCGTTACAGGGTAACTCCGAACCACAGAGGCGCCATGCCCGGACCCAGGCCGATGCTTCCTCCCGCACCTTCCGCTCCCGCCAAGGACAAGAAGTAATCTGACCGGTTTTGCAACGTAACGCGCAGGCGGTCGCCCAGACGGGCGGCCGCCGTTCTTTTTGGCCTTCTTTCTGAATTTTTTACGCTCCCGCCCGTTCGGTGTGTTGTGCAGATGTGAGGCGTGTTCATCGGGCAGGGCGTTTCTGGTGGTCCGATAATCAAAAGCGCCGTGGAATTGCGGATTATGTACACGCCGGCGTTTCATAGGAAGATTTCTTGACGTTTTCGACCAAACGGTTAATTTTTGTGTTTTCGCAACATGTTTTTTCCGGAAAAATCTTTTTTCGGGGGGATTTCCATGGGTCTTGCCTGTTTTCTGATAGCCGCCGTCCTGCTCCTTCTCGGCTATGCCGTCTACGGCGTTTTCGTTGAAAAGGTCTTCGGCATCGACCGCTCGCGGCCGACACCCGTCACCACAAGCGCCGACGGTGTGGATACGATTGCCCTGCCGCCCTACAAGATCTTCTTCATCCAGCTTCTCAACATCGCGGGCCTTGGCCCCGTCTTCGGCCCCATTCTGGGCGCCTACTACGGCCCGTCCGCCCTTTTGTGGGTCGTCTTCGGCTGCATCTTCGCCGGGGCCGTGCACGACTTCCTCACCGGAGCCATGAGCCTGCGCTACGGCGGCGCAACCTATCCCGACGTGATCGGCCGCAATCTCGGCAAGTACGTGCGCTGGTTCATGCTCATCTTCAGCGTGATTTTCATGGTGCTTGTGGGCGCGGTCTTCGTGAACGGTCCGGCCGGCCTGCTCGCCTACAAGGCAAGCGGCCTGATCACCCAGAATGGGGGCGGCGGCTTCATGCAGTGGCTCACCTCCTGCCCGCTCGCCGCCTTCTGCACCAAGGCCGACGGCACGGTCGCGCCCGCCAAGGTGCTGACTCTCTTCTTTGCGGTCGTCATCTTCATCTACTACTTTCTCGCGACCATCTTGCCGATAGACAAGATCATCGGCCACGTCTACCCCATCTTCGCCATCCTGCTCGTCTTCATGGCCGTGGGTCTTTTCATCGCGCTTCTGGTGCATCCCGGCCACAGCGTGCTGCCGAACCTTTCCCTCGCCGACTTCTTCCACAACAGCCATCCCAAAGGCGCGCCTCTGTGGCCCATGATCTTCGTGACCATCGCCTGCGGCGCCATATCGGGTTTTCACGCCACCCAGTCGCCCATGATGGCGCGCTGCATGAAAAGCGAGGGGCAGGCGCGCACCATGTTCTACGGTGTCATGATAGCCGAGGGCTTCATCGCCCTCATCTGGGTGACCATCGGCCTCTCCTTTTACAACGGCGACCCCGTGGCGCTCATGAAGGCCGGTACCCCCGCCGTTGTCGTGGCGCAGGCCTCGGAGGGACTGCTCGGCGGTCCTCTCGGCGGCACGCTCGCCTTTCTCGGCGTGTGCATCCTGCCCATTTCGACCGGCGATACTGCCTTCCGCACGGGGCGCCTCATCCTCGCCGACATTCTTGAATGGAAGCAGGACAGGATCATCCGCCGAATCCTGCTCGCTCTGCCGCTTTTCGCCGCGGGCATCTACATTGCGGTCGGTGATTTTTCCGCCATCTGGATGGCCTTCGGCTGGATGAACCAGTGCCTCGCAAGCCTTTCGCTCTGGGCCTGTGCCGTGTGGCTGCGCCGACGCAACCGCCTGCACTGGATAGCGACCCTTCCTGCCGTCTTCATGACGCTTGTCTGCGCGACCTATCTCTTCTGCGACCCCAACTTCCCCTTCAAGTGGGGCGTGCCCATCGCCACCGTGGCGGGCGCGGCGATAACGGCTGCATGCTTCCTGCGCTTCCTCGCCCGGGGCGCGAAGATGCCCGAAGGGGACGAAGCACGCTTTTAGGAAGCATTCCTTTTTCGCCTTGCCCACCACGCTACGACGCTGTTTTTTCGTTCTTTTCGCGTTGTGACGTTCTTCTTCGCGGCCTGTTTTACACGTGCAGATTTAGACCGGTTCGTAAGGCACGCGTTCGAAGCTCTGGCGCCTGAGCGAGACGGAGATGTGGCTGAATTCGTTCTGGGGTATGTACATGTAGGGCAGATCCTCCCTTCGGCAGCGCAAAAAGAGCGAGAGGATGACGCGGTTTATCGCCTGATGGCCCACGATGAGCAGGGGCGAGTCGGCCGCGAGGAAAAGCGCGCGCCGCAGCCCCCGCTGCACGCGCTCCATCAGGGTGGCGTAGCTTTCGCCGTTGGGATAGCAGTAGCCGTACTTGTCCTTGTGACGGCCGGTCGTCACCTCGGGCATGGTTTCGCGTATGTCGGCGTACCGCATTCCCTCGCAGTCTCCCGCCCACAGCTCGTCGAACTCGCGCAGGGCGAGCACGTGCGCGTTCGGATGGTTCGCGATGACCGGGGCCGCCGTTGCGTGCGAACGCCTGCGCGTCGACGTGAAGATCCATTCGAGTGGCGTATCGCGCAGGCGGCGCGCGAGGGCCTCTGCCTGCGCGGCGCCCTTTTC
>JAILMX010000163.1 GCA_024692205.1 Desulfovibrio sp.
ATGCTCAGCGACGGCGACCCGTCCATCCTGTTTTCAACGCCGCTTTGCTGGGTGCTCGTCGCGCTGTGCGTGCTGGGCGTGCTCTCACCCATCCTCATGAATAGAATGGAAAAGAAGATGGCGGCGCGGCAGCAGGGCTGATAGGTCGCGCTCTTTTGGGAATAGGCAGATTTTTTCAAGCCGTTCCATGTACTATTGACGCATAAGAGGTAAAATGTCTGCAACCTTCCACGGCTAGAGCAACTGGGATCGAGCAATGATTGCAAAAAATTTGATATATTTAATACTAAGTATTATATGCGCTTGCCTGTTAATTTTTTTAACATGTTTTTATTCAATGAATAAAAACTTTGATTTCAGCTATAAGAAAAACCTCCAAATTCAGGCAAATTTTATCAGCTCATATATATCAGATGAAAAAAGAAGATTGTATCTTGAAGCCACATCGATAGCTGACTCAAGCATGATGCACACTTTTTTTCATGATTATACAAGAAAAGCCTATGATACTCTTATAAACTATATTGAAAAATTATATGATGTTAATGCAATAGTTATTGTTGATAAAAATGGCATTGTCTTATTCGGCGGAAACACCCTTCCAGAAGGATATAAGGTCAGTGTTGAATTAATGATGAAAGCTTTGAATGGAATAGCCACATCTGATATAGTTAAGTTTAGAAAAAATGGGCTTTCCATATGCGCAGCGGCACCAATTTTCATTGATAAAGAATTGGTTGGCGCTTTGATGATTGGTGATGCACTAAAAACTAACAATTTGGTTGATAAAATAAAAACACTTGCCAATATAGATATGACTGTTTTTGATGGTGATACAAGAATCTCAACAACTATTCTTCAGAACAATCAGCGGGCAATAGGCACTCGTCTAGAAAACTATGATCATATTATAAACATGGTTACGAAGGAATCTGCCTATAACGAAGATGTAGACATACTTGGCATTCCTTACAAATCAATTTATTGGCCCCTGTTCAATAATAACGGTGATAGGGTTGCCCTGTTGTTTATTGGAAATCGCCAGGACGAAGCCAGGCAAAGAATAGTTTACTCCTCGGTGATTTGTTTTATTGTTTCAGTGGGTGTCTCAGTAATTATATGTTTTATTAGCGTTTACTTCTTTAATGGCGTCGTTAACCCATTAAGGAAAAAATCAACAACTGACAACCTCACTGGCGCTCTCAACAGGTATGGCATAGAGGCTCTTTTCAGTATTACTTTTCAACGATATAATGGAAACGGAGCGTTTATTCTTATCGATTTGGATAACTTTAAAGAGATCAACGATTCATTGGGTCATGATGCAGGCGATCATGTTCTCAAACGTACTGCCAAAGAATTATCGCATTTTTTTAGGCATTCAGATATTGTTGGAAGATTCGGAGGCGATGAGTTTATTGTTTACGCCCACGATTTAGTCGATTATCAGCTTATAAGCAATAAGATGAGGGAGCTAGTTAAATTACTGCGCTATGGTTACAATCTCGGCGGCAATGATACAATTTTTGTTACAGCCAGCATTGGCATAGCCATGTCTCCAAAAGATGGACACACCTATAGCACACTCTTGCATAACGCCGATATAGCCTTATACAATGTGAAAGAATCCGGAAGGAACGGTTTTGGTTTTTATGGAAAGGGGCGTTGCTGCTAATGGTGGCCGGCTTGTCCGGTTTGCCCGGGCGGCCCGTATTCATCGCGCCCGGGACGCATACCACATACCAGAGACCCCTCCCCCGACCTCTTATTCTGCTGGGGCTGACGAAACGGCTTTCTGCTGCGGAGCCTCTTAGTCGGAAGCATTGTCGTTTTGAGAATAGGCCCATTCGCCATTTCTCATATAATAGCTGACCTTGTCCCTGTACATGGCGCGCTCTGCGCGCTTGAACACGTCATGACAGGCGGTGTCCGTATCCGCATTATAAACGGCATATCCTTTTGAGATGGCAAGTTTTGCTCCATAAAGATTGGGCGTCTGATTCAACAGATTGATTTTGTTTTCAAATTCATCAAGCTTCAATTTCATGTCACTCTCGGAAATATTGCTGAAGACGCCGACAAATTCATCGCTCTCATATCTGTACAAATCATCCTGAGGAAACAGAGACTTCAGCAAATTTGCCGCATCCAGCACCGCCATGTTGCCGGTTTCATATCCATAGGTATCATTTATGTTTTTTAGACCGCACATATCAAATACCGCAATGCAGAATGACACTCCTTCATGGAGTCTTCTGTCCAGCGTTTTCATGGCTCTTACATACGCAGCCTGATTGTTGAGAAATGTCATCCCGTCAATATAGGCATACGAATGGACAGCATCAATTCTGTTCCTCAATGCTATTTCCATCGATGCAATTTCATCTCTCAAATCTTTGGCATCATAGACCTTACTTATCATATCGCTCTGCAATTGTGTGATTGCGTTTTTTTGCGATTTAAAATACACAAGATTCTCTATAGTCTCCAACAAACGGTTAATTTCGTTATTTATTTTCCCCAACGAAACAAACATGCTCGCGAAGCGGCTTCTGCTTAATCTTGTAATAATTATTGTCAATGCGATAATTATCAACAGGGAGGCAAACACTGTGTACACGACTGTATTTATATACTCAGAAATCTGCTGTTCATACCACTCTGAGCTAAAATCCACAGCCACGATACCAGAAACATTCCCCGATGAATTGAAAACAGGACTGTATGCGCTGTAAAAACTGCCCCAATTATCTTCATATGGCTCATTATTTACAGATGATTCTCCATTGCTTGCCTTGAAAAGCTCTTCTGTAGTCACAACAGGTGAACCATATTCTCCAGGATCCTCTTCAGAAGGATCTATTAAAAAAACAAAATTTTTATTCCCCTTATCTCTTATGCAATATATATATTTAAGGTCTATTTTATCATGAAACTGTTTGAGAATTGTATATACTTCCTGATATTCTTTTGTTTCGGTATTTCCAGATCTGATTTTGTCTAGGGTGTCGCCATTGAGCATGGCTGCCGCGCTTTTTGAAACATCAAGCATGCGGTCCTGTATGCTGGCCATGAGTGAAGAGCTTGCCTGATTTATAAGCGTTATCCCCAGCGCAATGGTTACTGCCAGAATGGACAATCCCATTATCGCCAGATACTTTGTCAATCGACTGTAGATGCGTTTTTTCATTGTGACAAACCTATGCTGTTCCTGTGGCTAGGGAGAGCACACCTTTCGCCGCCGTTCATCGCAGGAGAGCACCTTCCGTCACCGCCCCGGCGGCGACGCGAGACGCGAGCGGGTCGCAGGTTCAGGCGCGGGCAGCGGCAGGGGTTCCGATTACCGCGGGACGGAAGGGAGCGAGGTCGGTTATGCTCCATACCCCGATGCCGGCATTGCGCCCCTTGACGCGGACACTGTCCAGATACGTCCCCTTTGCCCTGCCGGCGCAGGTCTGCATGACGGCATCGCTGACGATGATCGACGCGTTGTATTCCCGGCACAGTCCCTCAAGGCGCGAAGCGATGTTCACGGTGTCGCCAACGGCGGTGTAGCTGGTCAGATTCTGGCTGCCGATATTGCCGACTGCGGCCATGCCGACATGGATGCCCACGCCCATGTTCAGCGACACGCCGAAATCGCGCCGCAGTTCAGAATTCATGCCTTCAAGCGTCTTCTGCATCTGCAGTGCGGTCTCCACGGCCAACAGCGTATGCTGTTCCGTTTCCAGCGGGGCGTTCCAGAACGCCATGAGCGCGTCGCCTATGTATTTGTCCAGGGTGCCGCCGTTGTTGCGCACCAGCTCCGTCATTGGCGTGAAATAGCGGTTCAGCAAACTCACCACCTGCTGCGGGGTCAGCATTTCCGAGATGGTGGTGAACCCGCGCAGATCCGTGAACAGAACCGTGATGTTCCGCTGTTCGCCGTCAAGGCCTTCCGTTCCCTGGTCGATGATGCGCGACACGACAGCCGGTGAGACGTACTGGCCAAACATGCGCCGAATGCGCATGCGGTCATGCTCGGAGAAGGCGGTGCGAAGCAGGATGGGCAGGAGCGCGTTGACGATGCAGGAAAGTGAGGCCCACAGGGGCGATATCCACATCCCCTTGGCGTAGCACACTTCCGCGCCGACGTGGCAGCCGATGACGAGGAGCAGGGGGAGAACGGGCGCCATCAGAGGCCGCAGGCGCAGCACGCCCACGCCGGAGACAATCCCCGTGAGGAGAATGAGCAGGAACTGGCAGGGATGGCGGTTGCTCAGGATGTTGCGGATTTCTCCGGAGAGGATGCCGTCCAGCAGCGAGGCGTGCGCCTCCATGCGCGGCGTGTGGTCGTCGAGCGGCGTGGGGTACTGCCCCATGCCCCTGTCGGCCGAGGAGCCGATGAAGACGATCTTGTCCCTGAACTGTCCGGGGGCGTAGGTGCCGTCCAGGATCTTCCCAGCGGAAACCGTACGCCGCGTGCCCAATTGCCTGTGGAAGGGAATGGGGATGGTGCCGTCTTCGGAAATGTAGAAGAACCGCCCGCCGACACATGCGCGCAGGCCGAACATGGTTCGGCGCATGGAGATGATGTTGGCGTTGAGCGCTCGCAGGAGGGTCCGCAGGGTCAGGCCGGGGTAGATTATGCCCCCCGACTCCGCCAGGGAGAAGGTTCGCCGGACGAGGCCGTCCGCGTCGCGGCGCCCGTTCAGGAAACCTTCTGGGATAATGTCCTGCAGGACCGGCAGGGGGCGGAGCATGGACGGATAGGTGGGAAACTGCGGGGGATTCTCCTTGATATTCTCCCCGATCAGCCTGATGCGGACACCTCTGGGCGGATCCGTCACCGGTGGATAGTCGCCGAGCCGCATGCCCATGACCGCCGGGCTGTTCAGGCCCGCCTTTGCCAGAAGAAGGTCATGGTCCATGAGGGCCTCGGGCACGCCGTCAAGATCCGCCTCCGGACATCCGCCCCTGCGCAGCGACCGCAGGATATTCTTGGGGGAGGTTCTGTCCGCTTCGAAAAGAGCGAAATCCAGGGCGACGGCCAAGGCGCCGTTGTCTGAAATCACACGCAGGATGTTCGCGATATGCCGCCGCGACCAGGGCCACTGGCCGTATTTTTTCAGCGAGTCCTCGTCGATGTCCACCACCAGAACGGAGCTCGAGGTCGTATCCGTGGCATGGCGGAGCATGTACCAGTCGTATTCGGCCAGGTCCAGCTTTTCGAGCGCGGCCGGCCTGAAAAAGCAGAGCAGTGCGACAAGAGCTGTTCCGACAAGGATGCAGAGCGCCTGGTGTAGCGTACGCGATTGCATGGCATATCCTCCCCCCGCGCTGGCTCTGGGGGGTGCGCCGGTGGTTTCCCCGAGGTCTGACGTCAAGTACCCGTATCGCGTCTTGTGTCAGATATGCCGCGAGCGGTCAAGGGGGGCACGGCTTGAGACCCGCGAAGAGACCGTGCGGAGGGAATCGCCCCCGAGCATTTGTAGCGTGGAGCGACGGGCGAGGGGGAAGTTCACCGACCTATTCCTGATTCGGAAGCTGGTGGGGAAACCGAATATGCCGGGCAGGCTCGTGAAATTCCCTTCTCGAAATCCCACATTTCAAAGAGATAGCGAGGAAGCATTCCCGCAGGCCACGAAGCTCCGCTGTGGCAGCCGAAGCGCGATGCCCGGCTACCGCAAAATAGAAAACTGTATGTTGCGTGTTCTGACCGTATCCCGCCCGGCGTTCTTGGCATCGTAAAGCGCCGCGTCCGCCAGACGTATCAGCTCCGCTGAAGGATTGGCCACGCAGCGGGCCTCCTCGCTTTCAAGCACGGCCACACCGGCGCTTATCGTCACAACGTTGCAGGGTCTCCTTCGAATTCACCGGGCTTTATTGAAAGAAAAATGATTTTTCTGCTCCTCTTCCTGTCTGTCCTGCTACCATCCGCCGTCCACGCGGGCGGCAACGAAGTCATCGACTCATACTCTGAGGCGAAGCATCTCCTGTACAGCGCAGTTTACGCAGACCGCCGCGTAACCCTTTACTGCGGAGCGAAGTTTGACCAGAACAGAACTATCACGCTCCCGCCCGATTTTATCGTTGCCGCGCATGAAGACCGTGCGAGACGAGCAGAAACAGAGCACATCGTCGCGGCTGAGAACTTCGGACGAGCTTTTGTAGAATGGCGCGAGGGCGCGCAGCAGTGCGTCGACGTCCAGGGACGCGCGTTCAAGGGGCGCAAGTGCGCCGAGACGAATGCGGAGTTCCGTTTCATGGAAGCCGACCTGCACAATCTCGCTCCTGCGATCGGCGCCGTGAACGCCGCGCGGAAGAATTACCGGTTCGACATGGTGCCGGACGGCCCCGTGTGGGGCTCCTGCGCCATGCGGCTAAGCGGGCGCAAGGCTGAACCGCCGGACGGCGCCAAGGGCTTCGTCGCGAGGACGCACCTCTACTTCGCCGAGGCGTATCCGTCACGGTATCGCTTAAGCCGCGCGCAGCGGCAGCTCTTTGAGACATGGGACAGGCAGTTTCCACCCGATGCGTGGGAGTGCGAAAGGGAACGGCGGATTGCCGAGGTGCAGGGGAACAGGAACGATGTTACGGTGCGGCGGTGCCGCTAAAGCTTCTTCAACGGTTATGGGACATCATCACATGTGAAACGGAATCCGCTAATCCTTCTTGGAAGCCTTTTTCTTCGCTGTCCGCTTTGCCCGCCGCTGCTCTCTATTGTCGGCCTCGGAGGCGAACGTTTCGACTGCGGCATCGGTCAGCTCGTCCGGCCAGACCTTTCCGGCCGTTATGGTTTTCGCCCATGGGCATATCTTAGCGTAGTCCGTATCGAGGACGACCGTGTAAGGCGGGCCGCAGCGGTCGTCCACGGTCATGTACAGATGGCGGCCCTTACTGATGAGGCTTGTAGGCCGTTCGACGTCCGGGTCATCGACATGATCATATATTTCCTTGGTTATCTCATACAAATCATGATTTGGCCCGCCGCCGGTCTCTGCGGTATAGCGTCCGGTTTCCGGATCGTAGCAGCATCTCCAGCCGATTCCCTTCTTGAATTGCATGGCAAGCGCTCCTTGTTGCGTCCTTTTCGTCAAAAAAGCCGCCGTAACGCCTTTAGGACGCCGTCCTCATCGGCCTCGATGCTGACGCAGCTGCCTTCGATCATGGCGTTGACCCGGCCATGCGAGGTGTCACCCCCATTGCGAAAATCGGTCCTGATGCCGACGACAGGCTTGCCCCTAGCGAACGCGTACCCGATCTCCCAGGCGGTGCCGTCATCGACCTGCGCGCCGTCGAGAAGGGCCACGACGACGTCGCAATCGTCAATGGCGGACCTGTCCTTCTTCATGATCATCTTTGGGGCGTCGGCTCCCCACGAGTCGATTTCCGGCGGGGTGAAGAAGTCTCCGGGCCAACGGACGTCATGGCCAGCGGCTGTGAGATGATGCTTGAAATCCCGATGCCAGAGGATTTCGGCCGCAGTGAACAGCGGACCTGCTTGGTAGATTCGCATATTGCCTCCGTCTTCTCATTATAGGCGGCAAGACCGCTAGGATCAAGTTTCGGCCGTTGCGGAAAACCCCTTCGGAATGTAGACTCGGTGAAAAAAAAGGAGCGTCGCCATGATAAAAGCAGACCGTATCGCTCGCGTCCAAGCCGCCACGCCCCTGTCTTCTGCCGAGTCACCAAGGTTGTCTCCGCGTTTTTTGAGACCGTCGCTGACGAGTTGAAAGCCGGCGGCGAAGTTCCGCTGTCGGGATTCGGCAAGTTCTCGGTGAAGAACCGTCCCGCGCGCAAGGAAATCGCATACTCGCGCAAAGGCAAAGATGAAAATCACACCGAATTTGTGGACATGAACGACAAGCTCAGACGAACCGCCCCGTGTCATTGTAGAACCCCGCGAGGTACAGGTTGCCACCGTCTGCCGGAAAGAAGGTGTTCCGCCGTTTCTGCCTATCCCACTCATAAGACCATGCGGCGGGGAGGGCGCATCGGCGTTGTACCAGAGCGCCACGAAAGAGAGGCTTCTCCAGCGCCGTCTCGCAGCGGGCGTTTATGAGTGTTCATCGGTGAGATTCATGATGAAGTAGCCTCCGCGTCCATCGTTTCGAGCAAAAAGCTGACCGGGCGAAAGCCGTCGTTGCAGGAAATCATCGCCGAGCGAGGGTTCTTCATCCAGCCATCGTAGAAATTCTCTGCGCCGTGAGCAAGTCCCATGACGAAGGGCGACATGGATCCCCATGCGCTCTCGCACAATCCGTCCGGCTTCTGCCAGCCGTCAGCGATAAACACCGCTCCCTCCTCGATGTCGCAAGCGTGTTCGATGGGATTCTCGTATGTCGCCATCAAATCCGTGTACGACGCCTTCCGCATCACGGTTATCCTCACTTTTTTCACGCCAGCATCTCCTTCTATCTCAAGCTGTCAATTATCGGCATTCTTCCCGTCGATGGCATTCATCTATTATTGATGAAGATAATTTTGGTTGTAATAAAATGATTGATGCGAAGGTCATAAAAATAATAACTAGCTTTTTCACAAGATTCCTGCTTACAGAATTATTAATCAGCTTTTTAATTAAGAAACAAACATAACATATTGAAATAACAGAAAATTACTTCAACTAAAATATTCATCAAGTAAGGCGTTAGCATTTGCCTGTGTGAGTAAGCAGAGTAATGTTATACATAACTCTTAAAAAAGTAAATATTTTTAACGCTTGATGTTGATTTCTACAAGGGAAATAGAATCTCTTCTGTTTAAGCGAATGCCTTCTGCGTAATCTTGAGGAACGCCGGCACCATCGCAATACAGATCTGATAGTTGTGTCAGGGTTTCCGTGTCTCCTTGCTTTGCCATGATTAGCAATTCCTCGATTCCTGCCTGAGAGGGGATAAGTTGAGTATTTTTTGACATAATGTATGTTGCTTTCTATAGCATACTTTTGTGGTTAAGACTTAGTTCATACATAGTTTCACAGTAACTATTACCAGAAATGTAATACATATATAAAAATATGCAATAGCATAATATGATCAAGGATAAAAGTATTGACTTGTGTATTGTGATGAGTCTTTCATAGTATTCTGCGATAGTATCTATGCTTACTGTTGAGGATAACCGAACTGCTTGTCCAGCTCTTCGACACATAGGATAATTCTAAAAGGCTCTATTCAAGAAAAGTAGTGATGCTAGATGAATGATTTTAGGCTGTTACTGAGTTAGGTATCAATGACGGCAAAAAGGTCTTTGAAATCAACATCTGCTTTCTGATACTCAGTTGATTTCACACGAAAAAACTATCACACATTTTCTTAAACAGAGCCTTCTCAAAAATTCGAGCCTAGTCTTCAGACGATATTGCAACAGAGGCTGAGATCGGGTATTTGAATCTTCCAAAAATGTGTGCTCTTCACGAGGGGGAGGGGGAAAACGGTTATGTTCAGGTCGATAGTCGTTGGTGTCGTGAGCGCCTTGCTCATCATCCTGATAGCGCTTTACCTATCAGTATCCACAGCGCATGCCGATGAGATGGCGATTGGCCGGCTGCCCGAAAAAACACACCTCGTGATCGACGACGACAAGGGCTCCCCCGTACCTGACGCTATGCTGCCGGTGGGATATCACCGCCTGCCAGACGGGGGCATATCCACCCCGCAAGGCCTTATTATAAGTCCGGACGGTAAGCTGCTCGCACCACAGGGCGTTTCGCTTGAAGGCTATTCTCAACGGGAGCAGGACGGTGCTATTCTCACGCCCGAGGGATTTGCCATAAGACCTGTACCCGTCCAAGAAGAAAAGCCTGTCGCTCAAGAGAAGCCAGAACAACCGACGTCAGTTGATATTGCGGCGCTCCTGCCCGTCGCTGACGACCCTAAGCCTGACAGGGCAGATCCGCAGCAACCTTCTAACTCTAAAGAAGAAAAGAGCGATAAATCCGCCCCATCTCGCGGGGGCCAAGAACTTCAGATTCCGAAGGACGCCCGAAAACGCAATGACCTGAGTTTTCTCAAGGGATGTTGGGAGACGAATGACATCGTACTCTATTCGAATGTGGAGGAAGCCAATCCCGTTCCGAGGCGGTCTAGGGCGACTCTGTGCTTCGGGAACTCCGGCGGCGGGGGTATCATCTATCATAACGAAGGATGTGATGCGGCTGTGCAGGCTCACTTTTCGGGCCAATCCATGTTGATTCATGCCAAGCGCTCATCCCTTTGCAAAAGGGATAACAGGTATATCGCTGTCCGAACCTTTACCTGTGACGGTGAAGGGGCATCGACGAGATGTTCCGTTCTCGCCAAAGGGACAAAGAATTCGCATTCTTCCGTGATGCACTTCAGGCGAAAGTGAGTCGTTCTCGTCGAATCTATACAGCAAGCTATAAAAAAGCCCCGTCCTCTCTTTAAGAACGGGGCTTTTCCATTTTGTTTTGTCACCTGCTACGGAGGTGCTCCATTAGCGCTCAAACTTTTTCCCTCTATACCCCCTCACCGGATTGCCCCTCACCAGCTTCGTATGCTCTTGCCATGCAGCGTCTTTCTGCTTATCAGCCTCAGCGTCCTGCATGGCAGCCAGCTTCACACGCAGCCGGGCAAGAGCGCGTTCCTTGTTCTGCTTTTGGCTTCGTTCGTCTGAGCACACTACGGTCGTTCCTGTTGTCTTATGCACGACGCGAACTGCGGTGGCGACCTTGTTCACGTTCTTACCGCCAGGACCGCCGCCGCGAAACGTGCTTATTTCTATGTCGCCGTCCTGAGCCACTTCTTGCAGCTCAGGCACGACGCTTGCGTGTATGAACCAATTCTTGCGCTTGTGGTACGGGCGCAGAGGGCTCTTGCATATCCATTCGATTGTGCCGGTCTGTTCGGCTAGCTCATCAGGCCCCGTAATGATGGCAGAGGCGTAGCCTCCCTGACATCGAGAACTTGCGCCTCTGCAAACTCCTTGAGCAGTACGGAGCAAAGCAGCCGTACGGCAATTCGGCATTCAGGAGGTCCCTGGCCCGCAGTTATCTGTAGGAGCATCGCTAATCTCCGGTGTAACCGAGCAGTTCGTCAAGCCTACGTTCCTGAGCGCGGGCTTCCTGCTCGGTGTCGTAGAGAAATGTGAGACTCTCGCCGCTTGTGACTATTTCAAGGCACCATTCAAAGCCTTCAACATCCGGATGTACGCTATATGCGGCTATGTGCTCAAGAACGATCTTGTACTCGCTGTCGTACCCTCTGAGTTTCACAACGTTCATTGCTTGCCTCCGGCCTTAAAGTTGTAAAAAGGTAGAAGGGTCTCCTCAGGGTACACGGCATCCCCTAGGAAGTCGATAATATCCTTTCTGGGCCTATATGCGAAAGGTGCTTCGTCAAGGGTATCCTTGTTGATGCAGGTGGAGTATATGTCGCCCATCTCCTTCTTATACTCGCTCAGAGTATGAGCCTCTCGAACCTTCTTGCGCGAGCATATACGCCCTGATCCGTGCGGTGCTGACCAGTTCCAGCCAGGATTGCCTTTGCCAACACAGACTATGCAGCCATCGCGCATATTCATCGGGATAATGACCTTCTTTCCCTCTGGTGCAGCTATGGCACCTTTGCGAAGAATTGTCACATCCATGTCGAAGTCAATCTAGTTATGCACAGACTCCCACTGATCGACGCTTTCCCACTTCATCGCCTTGGTGATAGTTCGTATGATTTCTCGCCTGTTGGCCTTGGCAACCTCCTGAACTATCCGCATATCATGCAGGTACTGTTCCCGCAGATCACCGTCTATATATGTGAGCTCGTACGGAATACCGTTCTTGTAGCCCTGCTTTGTGTACCAGTCACAGACCTCCTTTCCGAGATGGCGGCTGCCTGAATGAATGACAAGATAGATTGAGTACTTTTCGCCAAAATCGACTTCTATAAAATGGTTGCCCCCGCCAAGAGTGCCGAGGCTTTGACGAGCCCTGTCTAGCTGTACGTGCTTCGCGCAGCCAAGCTCTTCCATGGCTGACGGCCCCTTTTGACGGGAGGCCGCCGCGCGGTATAAGGTTGTGGAAACAGGGAGGGCGTCATGGCCCAAGTACAGAAATCTTTGTTGGAAGAGCAGCAGGAAACCATGCCCGGGACCGACCCCGCCTATGAGGCGTGGTTCAGGCGGCAGGTTGAGGATGGCTTACGAGATATACGGGAAGGACGGGTTGTCTCAAATGAGCAAATGAATGCAGAAGCTTCAGCATTGCTAAAGACACTGCGAGAGAAGGCAACACACTCTTGATGCAAATCCATTGGACGCATAAAGCGAGGCAGGATCGCCTAGAAATTCTGCAATATATTGCAGAAAACAATTTAGATGCTGCGGAGCGAATGGATCAGCGTTTCAAAGATGCCACTGATAGTCTGCTGTCATTTCCATATAAAGGGAGAATTGGAAGAGTTAACGGTACGTTTGAATTAGTAATACACCAAAACTATATTCTTGTTTATGTGGTTAATGGGAAAGAGATAAGCATCTCTGCATTGATCCATACAGCCCGTAAATATCCCCCCAAATAGCACTAGGCAGGTGCAGACAGCGTTATCCCCTTGTTAGTTCCGATCAAAGGGGTTTTCTTAGAATCCGCAAGACACTTCAGTATCATCATAATCCTCACCGATGCGAATAAATCGGTAATCTTCGTCTTCAAGTGGTGAGGCCCACGCCAGAGCGGTACCCCATTGCTATCTCCTTAAATGAATTCGCACTGAAGGAAGGTAAGGGTTATGCAGAACAAAAAGAGTCTCGGAATAGTCAACGAAAAAGAAGTCGCTCGGATGCTTGGATGGTCCGTAAAGACCCTTCGCAACAGTTGGCTACGCCAGGCCCCACGCTATTTGAAGATGGGGCGTACCCTCAGGTACAAGGTCGCTGACCTTGAAGCGTTCTTGGAAAAGTGCGCTGTCGAGCCTTGCTCGGACAGGCATTACGTCATAAATTTTATGGTGTGCATCCACTCTGGATGCTGTCATGAGAGAAGCCGGAAAGGGTGATCACACCCACCCTTTCCCTTGTATCACTGAGGTTCGCCGCATTATTCCTAATTCGGTAGTTGGTGGGGGAAATGGTGGGGAAAAGAAAAAGGCGCTCATGGTTACTATTCCATAAGCGCCTGAATTTTCTGGTTGCGGGGACAGGATTTGAACCTGCGGCCTCCGGGTTATGAGCCCGACGAGCTACCGAGCTGCTCTACCCCGCGACATGACGGCATATCCGTGAGGTCTGAAAGTATTAGCCGCAAGCGGCCCTCTTGTCAAGCAAAAGAAGAAAAAATCTTCCCATATTGCCAGAAGGCGGGGGAATTGCTAGCTGTAGGGCATGACAACGCTCATCCTTTCCGTGGCAGGGGCAATCCTCATTTCCTTCACCTGTTCCCTGATGGAGGCGGCCCTCTACGCTGTGCCCTGGTCCGCCGTGGAACGGCTGCGCAAATCGGGCAGCCGCACCGGGCGTCTCCTGTATGAGATGCGCATCGACGTGGACCGCCCCATCGCGGCAATACTCACGCTCAACACCATAGCAAACACCGCCGGCGCTACGATTGCGGGCGGGGCCTACCTCGCCGTCTTCGGCCCCGGACACATGGCCCTTTTCGCCACCGCCTTCACCGTTCTCGTCCTCGCCTTCGGCGAGATCATCCCAAAGACGCTCGGCGTGGCCCGGGCGACCACCATTGCTCAGGGGCTCGCCGTGCCGCTTGCCCTGCTCGTCAAACTCTTCACCCCCTTCATCTGGCTTTCAAGCCTTCTCACGCGGCGCGTTTCCCCCAAGGACAAGGGCCCGCAAATCTCCGAAGACGACATCCGCGCCGCGGCGGACCTCTCCCTCAGGGCGGGGCGCATCAAGCCGTTTGAGGAGGATCTCGTCAAGAACGCCCTCTCCCTCGACCAGAAGCGCGTCTATGACATAATGACGCCGCGCACGGTCGTCTTCTCGCTGCCCGATGCCATGACGGTGGAAGAGGCCTGCAACGACCCGCAGATCTGGCAGTTCAGCCGCATCCCCGTCTACGGCTACGACAACGAAGACCTCGTGGGCCTTGTCGAACGGCGCACCCTTGCCCAATGCCTTGCCGAAGACCAGAAGAAGAAACGCCTTTCGGACATGATGCGCCCCCTGCATTTCGTGCAGGAAAGCCAGACCATTGACATGCTGCTCAGACAGATGCTCAAGGTGCATGTGCATCTTTTCGCCGTGCTCGACGAATACGGCGGGCTCGCGGGCGTCGTCTCGCTTGAGGACGTTCTTGAAGAGATACTCGGCAGCGAGATCGTCGATGAAAGCGACAAGGTTGCCGACCTGCGAGCCCTCGCCCGCGAGCGCCGCCGGGCCTTCGCCCCAGACGGCCCCGCATCTCCGGAAAAAGGCGGCACATCCGGAGGATAGGCCCCTTCAGTAACCTGCGGGCGTGATTATTGCCATTCCATGAGGAAAAAGATATTCTCTAGAAATAACACATGAACACGCCTGTCCGCGCCATCCTGATGGCATCCATACGCTTACGCCGCGCACTGCGGGGTCTCTGCATCGTTCTCGCCGCCCTGCTCTGCCTCTCTGCCGTAGTGCCCGCTGCCGAGACGCCCCGCTTCAAAAATCCCCAGAAGATCGTGACCGTCGGCTACTTCAAGAGCCTCGCCTACAACGAGGGCGACGACACGCACCCAAAGAGCGGCTACAGCTACGAATACCTGCAGAAAATAGCCAGCTACACCGGCTGGCGCTACGAATACGTCTACGGCAACTGGTTCAACCTGTACTATCGCTTCATTTGGGGTGAGATTGACATCTTCCCCGGCCTCGTCAAGCGCGAAGACCGCAAAAGCGAAATGCTCTACCCCGACAGCCCCATGGGCCATGACC
The DNA here is from genome assembly GCA_024692205.1 of Desulfovibrio sp. Lineage (GTDB taxonomy): Bacteria > Desulfobacterota > Desulfovibrionia > Desulfovibrionales > Desulfovibrionaceae > Desulfovibrio. Next base: position 14,860 of record JAILMX010000163.1, read on the forward strand.
GCAACTACATCTACGTCAGGGCGGACGACACCTCAATCAATCCCAATGACATCAGCTCGTTTTCGGGGAAGAGAGTCGGCGCGATACGCCAGACGAACATGATGAACGAGCTCGTCAACTGGCAGAAGCGAACCGGGGCGGATATAGAGGTGATCTCCTACCCCGGCTTCACGCTCATCGAGGACCTTCTCGACGGCAAACTCGATGCCATCTCCGTTGCCGAGAACAATGTCAGCATCACATCGCGCTTACGACCGCTCATCAAAATCGCCGACACCCCCGTCTACCTCTGCGTAAGGCACGGCAGGCCCGACCTGCTCGACGACCTGAACAGGGCGATCGCGAAAATGGATGAGCAGGCGCCCTTCTTCAAGCTGGAGCTCTGGAACACCTACTACAAACACACGGCCGCCGACGCCTTGCTCACCCCGGACGAAGATCAGTGGGTGAGGGATCACGGCGCAATCACCATAGGCTACATCAAGAACTACATGCCCTTCAGCGACACGCCCGCCGCTGGCGGCAGGCCGCGGGGCCTCGTCGTCGACGTGATGGAGCAAATCCTGGACCGCCTGAACCTTTCTGACAGGCTGAAGGTAAACTACGTCCCCTTCAACGGCTGGGCGGACATGCTGCCCGCCCTGAAGAGAGGCGAGGTCGACGCCGTCTTCCCCGTATGCAAGAACCTCTGGTACGCCGAGAGCAACGGCATCGCGCAGACGGACAGCATCATCACATCACCCGCGATGCTCATTTACAAGGGCGCTTTCACGGATGCCAAGACGCAGTCCATCGCCCTGTCGCCTCACGATGACATGCAGACTCTCTACTCACAGCTCACATATCCCGACAGCCGGCGCGTCGAGGAGCCCTCGGCCTCCGACTGTCTGGATGCGGTGCAGAAGGGTAAGGCAGGGGTGACCATCTTCGACACCTTCATGGCGAAGCGCCACCTCAAGGCCCCCAAAAACCGCTCCCTCAATGCCATGCAGATGACAGAATCCATCCCCTTCTGCATGGGCACGAACCTGGGGGATGCGGCGATTGTCTCCCTTCTCTCACGGGGCGTGAAACAACTTGACGTGACTGAACTGACGAACGCCATGTACGCCTACGACACATCGCAGTACGGCACCCCATGGCAGAACATGCTGGAAGAAAACCTCCCTTGGTTCAGCGGCATACTCATCGCCGCTCTTCTCGCCGTCTACGCCGCGTTCCGCGCGTATTTCATAGCGTCGCGCCGCGAAAGAGAAAGCCTTGAAAAGGCATACGCCGCGGCCGTGGCCGCAAAGGAGCAGGCTGAGAAGGCCAGCAATGCCAAGACGGCCTTTTTGAACAGCTCATTCCACGACATACGAACCCCCATGAACGCAATCATGGGCTTCTCGAATCTGGCTGAGACCCACATCGACCAGAAGGATCTCGTCAAAGGCTACCTCAAGGAAATCGGCACCGCCGGCGACCATCTGCTCTCGCTCCTGAACGATGTGCTCGACATGAGCCACATAGAGAGCGGCAAGATCTCCATACGAGAAGAGAAGTGCGCTCTTTCCCAGGTACTCCACAACCTGTGCGGCATCTTCCAGGCCGACATACGCCGCCGCAGGCAGAACTTCCACATCAACGTCATCGACGTCACGCACGAGAACGTCTTCTGCGACAAGCTCAGACTGAATCAGATACTGATGAACTGCGTCAGCAATGCCATAAAGTTCACAGGCCCCGGAGGCACCGTCGAAGTGACGGTCATAGAAAAAAACGGGGCCCCCGAGGGGCACGCCGCATACGATTTCATCGTCAGGGATACGGGCATAGGCATATCGCAGAAATTCATCCCCCACATCTTTGAGCCATTCTCGCGGGAGAACACCGCGACCATCAACGGCATCAGCGGAACAGGCCTCGGCATGTCCGTCACGAAGAATATCGTCGACAAGATGAACGGCAGCATAGACGTGCAAAGCCAGAAGGGGGTCGGCACGACAGTAACGGCCTCGCTGCAATTCCGCCTGTGCGACCCGGACACCGGTACTCAAGCCGTACCGAAGGCCGCCGATCTCCTCGCCCTGGTGGTGGAAACCGACGCCCGCGCGTGCGACGCCATGGTGCGCATGTTCGAAGCATTCAACGTGCGTGCCGAGGGCGCGACGGGAAAAGACGATGCCGTACAAAAGGCCTTGGGCTCGCGTAAACACGGCAGGCCCTTCGACCTCGTCCTCGTCAGCCAGGGGACTTTGGATGCTGCTGAATTGGAAACGGTGCGCGCCATACACCGCGAACTCGGCACGAACACGGTCATCGTCCTCGCCACCCCGTACGACTGGGGCGAAATTGAAAAGGCCGCTCACGCCGTCGGCGTCACCTATTTCTGTGTGCAGCCCATCTTCCCTTCCGATCTTCGGGAATTGCTCCTGCGGGTAACGGGGGAAATGCCCGACGCAACCCGCCTCGCCGCATCGGATGACCTGCCAAAAGCGCCGAAAAACTTCGCCAACCGCAGGGTGCTGATCGTTGATGACGTGAAGACGAACCGCGATCTCGCCGAAACGATTCTGGAAGAAGCCGGCATGGAAGTCATCTGCGCGGAAAACGGCAAACAGGCCGTGGAGATCATGCGCGGGCCCGATGCCGCTGCCATACGCGTCATCCTCATGGACATACAGATGCCCGTCATGGACGGCTACACGGCATCACTGGCAATCCGCGCCCTGCCCGACCGCAAGATAGCCGACGTGCCCATCGTCGCCATGACGGCAAACGCTTTTGAGGAAGACAAGCAAAAAGCCCGCGAGGCGGGCATGGACGCCCATTTGGCAAAACCCTTCAAGGTGCGCGACTTCTATGCGGTGATTGACGCCTGCCTCACCAAACCGGAAGGGAAACGCGGCGTCCTCCTCGCGGGGACGAACCGCTCATGACGCAGGAACAAACAATACCTACAGGATTTTCATGGCAACGAAAAAGAACACCCCCGTCTATCTGGCTGCACTTTTCCTCTTCCTCGGCGGCGTCGGCTGGCTCGTCTGGTCGGGCATCAACGAAAACAGCGTCTATTTTCTCAACGTCTCGGAGGCCTTGGCCGCACAGCCCGACACGCTGAAGCAGGCCCGGCTCTTCGGCACCGTCGCCGAGACGGGCCTTGAAAAGCACACGCAGACTCCCGGCGTCGACTTCATCCTTCAGGACAAGGACGACGCCGCCAAGACGATCGCCATCGTCTACACGGGCGTTGTGCCCGACACCTTCAAGGCCGGCGCCGAGGTTATCGTCGAGGGCGGGCTCACCCCGACCGGGCATTTCGCAGCGAAGACGCTCATGACGAAATGCCCGTCGAAATACCAAAAAGAAAACAGAAAGAGCTGATGTACCTTTTCGCCTATATCATGCAGGCGACGGCCATGATAACCGCGATATGCGGGGCCGCGCTTGCCCTGCTTGATCTCTGGCAGGGGCGTTGCGCCACCCTGCGCCTTGTCGAAAAGGCCCACTGGATCGTCACAGGTGGGCTCGCGCTCGCTGCTGCCCTCTTGCTGCACGCCCTCTTCTGGCAGGACTACGGCCTGAAGTACGTCGCCGACTACACGGACAATCTCCTGCCCGTCTTCTACCGGCTCACGGCCTTCTGGGCCGGCCAGCAGGGCTCCATGCTCTTCTGGGCGCTCATGGTCGCCATGGGCGGCACCGCATTCGCGCTCACCCGAGCGGCAAACAATCTCCTCCCGGCAACCCGCCTGTGGTTCTGGGCTTTCTTCTACTGCGTCATGGCCTTTTTCGGCCTTATCCTGACCTCCTTCAGCAATCCCTTTATCATGCAGACCCCCGCGCCCGCTGACGGGGGCGGCCTGAATCCGCTCTTGCAGCACCCCGGCATGATCATCCACCCTCCCCTGCTCTTTCTGGGCTACGGGGGTTTCACCGTGCCGGCCTGCCTCGCCCTCGCCCAATGCCTCGCGGGCAAGCGGGCTGAGGAAAGCGCCTGGTTCATCCTGACGCGCCCCTTCCTGCTCGGCGCATGGATCTTCCTGACGGCAGGCATACTGCTCGGCGCATGGTGGGCCTACCTTGAACTCGGCTGGGGCGGTTACTGGGCATGGGATCCCGTTGAAAACGCCTCTCTCGTGCCGTGGCTCGTCGCGACGGCGGCCCTCCACACAATCATCCTGCAGGAACGCCGCGGCAAACTCGCCCGCGCCAATGTCTACCTCATGGTCATGACAATGGTCTCCGCCTTCTTCGCCACCTTTCTCGTGCGCAGCGGCGTCATAGACTCCGTCCATGCCTTCGGCAACGGTCCCGTCGGCCTGCCACTCGCCGTCTTCGTCATCTCCGCGACGGCGATAGCGATTTTCGTACCCCTCGCCACACGTTCAGAGAGCGCCCCCCTTGAAGGTCTGGCGAGCAGAGAAGGCATGCTGACCCTCGTGCCGTGGTTTCTGCTGGCGCTCGGCGCCATCATCATCACGGCGACCATGTGGCCCGTGATAAGCCGGATCTGGTCACCCAGCCCGGCGGGACTCGACGCCTCCTTCTACAACAAGGTCTGCCTGCCCCTTGCCACCCTCTTGCTCGTCATCATGGCGGCCTGCCCGTGGCTGGGCTGGAAGGGCGGCCTGCGCTCAAAAGGCGGCGCGCTCGCGGCCCTTCTCGTCTTCTCGGCGACGGCGGCTGGCGTATGGACTCTCGGCTACCGCGAACCCGTGCCCCTCGTTGCGACGGCGGCGGCAGCTTCCATAGCGTGGGGAGCCGTGCTTCTTGCCTTTTGCGGCAAGGTCGGCATCGATCCCCGCCTGCTCGGCGCATTCGGCACGCATCTGGGCATTGCGCTCGCCACGATCGGCATCGCCTTCTCAGGCCCCTACAGCATCGAAAAAGACGTGTCGCTCGCCTCCGGCGCCTCCGAAACCGTCGGCGGTTACACGCTCACCCTGAAGGACATCTCCGTCAGCAGGCACCCCGGCTACGAAGCCCTGACCGGCGTCTTCTCCGTGGCAAGGGGCGGCGACGCGCTCGGCACGCTCGCACCAGAGCGGCGCATCTACGACAAATTCGGCTCCATGCAGTTCTCGCAGGTCGACACCATCCCGGGGCCCGGCGATGAGCTCTACGCCTCGCTTATGGGCATGGACGACGCGGGCCGCGCGCATCTGCGCTTCAGCATCAAACCCCTCGTGAACTGGCTGTGGGTGGGCGGCGCCATCATGAGCCTGCTGCCGCTCATGGGGCTCGCCCGCCGCAGAAAACGCGATGACGGCGACGGAAATGCCGGGACAGCAGGCAACGACGGGTAACGCATGGGTATCATCCTCGAACTGAAGCATGTCGCGAAGGCATACGGGCGCAAGGCGGTCCTGCGCGACGTCAGCTGCGCCCTTGAAAGCGGCAGCGTCAACCTGCTCACCGGGCGCAACGGCACCGGCAAAAGCACGCTCATGCGCCTTATGGCGGGTCTTGCGCGGCCAACGCGCGGAACGATCAGACGCCCAAAGGGCGACGCCCCCATCGGCTACGTGGCCCACGCCACCTTCCTGTATCCCAATCTGACGGCATTGGAGAATCTCGCTTTCTGGAACAGGGCAGCGGGCATGTCTCTCTCCGAAGGGGACATCCGAAAAGGCCTGGATCGCGTGGGGCTCGGCCCCTACGCGAACGAACGCGCCGGCTGCTTCTCCCGCGGCATGGCCCAGCGCCTCAATCTGGCCCGCCTTCTTCTGCAATCGCCTCGCCTCTGGCTGCTCGACGAACCCGGAACCGGCCTTGACATCGAATCGCTTGCCACGCTCCGCACGGAGATTGCCGCCGCGCGCGATGACGGCGTGTGCGTCGTGCTCATCACCCATGACCCGGAAGGCGACGGCCCGCTTGCCGATCGCAGGCTCACCCTCGAGGAAGGACGCCTTGCCGATGCCGCTGCGGCTGAGGATTCGCCATGCTGAGGCTCACGCTCGCCATAGCGCGCAAGGACCTCGCCCTCACAGTCTCCCGCGCAAGCGGCCTGACGCAGGCCCTCCTCCTCGGCCTTCTGCTGATATTCGTCTTCAGCCTGTCACAGGGCGCAGGACAGCGCCTCGACCCCCAGGCAGCAGCCGCAGTCTTCTGGCTCGGCTCGCTTTTCTGCCAAGTGCTCATCTTTGACCAGCTCTACGCTCTGGAAGAGGCGAACTGTGCCCGCCTTGGCCTTCTGCTCGTCCCGGCCCCCGTGCAGGGCATATGGCTGGGCAAGGCGCTTGCCGGCCTCGTCCTGCTCCTCGCGGCGCAGGCGGTGTTTCTGCCCGCGGCTATCGTCTTCCTCGGGCAATCGATGACGGGCGAAGTGTTGCCGGCCCTATGCGTCCTGCTCTTTTCCGATACGGGCATGTGCGCCTTGGGCTCCCTTCTCGGTGCCATCGCGCAGGGACAGGCGGCGCGTGAATCGCTTCTGAGCCTTGTGCTTTTCCCCCTGCTGACCCCCCTGCTGCTCGCGGGCATCGCTGTGGGGGCGCAGACATTCGGGGCCCCCGCACCGAACGGCCCTTCTGGCTGGATCTCCGTTGCCGGGGCCTTCGACGCCGTCTTCTGCGCCGCAGCCCTCGTGCTTTTCCCCTTCGTCTACACGGGAGAAGACTGATGGTACGCGTGCTCGCCCTGTGCGGCGGTTTCGGAATGGCGGCATGCCAATGGCTGATATTCGCCTATGCCCCGACAGAAGCGACCCTCGGCATGGCGCAAAAGATATTCTACCTGCATCTCCCGCTCGCCTGGTGGGGGCTCGTGAGCTTTTTCGTGGTCTTCGCCGCCTCGGTCACGGTGCTCGCACGGCATAGCGACGCCGCAGACCGTCTGAGCCATGCCGCCTGTGAAATCGGGGTTCTCTTCGCCGTACTCACCGTCGTGACCGGCATGTTCTGGGCGCGCCGTTCATGGGGCGTGTGGTGGACATGGGATCCGCGTCTGAGCACCGCTCTCGTCATGTGCTTCGTCTACACGGCGCTCCTCATCCTGCGAGGCCTCGACATGCCGCATGAACGCCGCCGGCAGATCTGCGCGGTGACGGGCATTGTGGCCTTTCTCGACGTGCCGCTCGTCTTCGTCTCCGCACGCATATGGCGCTCCATACACCCGGCCGTCTTCGCCTCGAAGGACGGCGGACTCGCACCCGAAATGGCATTCACGGCCATCGCCTGCACAATCAGCTTCGGCCTTCTGTGGCTAGCGCTTCTGGTATGGCGCTACCGTCAGCTCGCCTGTGCTGACCGCATCGAAAAACTCGCCGGCCGCGGTGACTGACCCGCCCGGAAGGAGGAAATATGGATACGCTCACCTGGGTCATCGTTACGAACGCCTGCGTCTGGGCCGGCTTGGGCTTGTACATGCTCTTTCTGGGATCGCGCCAGCGCACCCTCATGAAACGCCTCGACCAGCTGGAGGCGCTCGACCATGAGTGATCTGCCCAGCCTCTCGCGGCCCGCGCGCCTCGTTGTCATCGTCCTCGCCGTTGCGCTGTGCGCGATGCTCGGGGCCGCCCTCGTGCAACGCGTGCTCAATCCCGACATGACCATGCAGCTGCGCCCAGGGGAACAGCGCTTTCCCGTAAGCCAGGCAGACACGCCGACGCATGACAAGCCCAACGACGTGGGAGACCTCATGAAGGCCATCGCCGAGAACCCCAATGACAGGGAGAGCCTTCTCAAGTTGACGGAGCTCTTCATGACAGCCCAGAACTGGGATGCCGCGGAATCCTTCGCCAAGCGCGCCGCCGTTCTTGACGCGCAGGATGCCCGCCCGCCATTCCTCCTCGGCGTCATCCTGCACAATCAGGGCAAGCATGAGGAGGCCGCGCAAAGCCTCGGCAAGACCATCGCCCTGCACGACACGGCCCCTGCCCGCTACAGTCTGGGCGTTCTCTGCATCTATTATCTTGGCCGGCGTGACGAAGGCCTCGATCATCTGCGCAAAGCGCTCACAGATGCGGCGATCGACCCTGATCTGAAAAAAAGCATTGAGGAAGAACTGAACAAAGCCGCAAATCCCGCGGACTGACGATTCGTGCATGGCTAAAGGCACAGCGTATGCGAAACGAACCTAAAGAAAAAACTCTGCGGCTCTCAACGGCCGTCATAGGCATGGCCGCCGCCTTCGCCATAGGCGTCTTCTCTGGCACCCTGCTGCCCGGGGCCTTCGCGCCGAAGCCCCCCGCCACAGCGCAGCAATCCGCGCACAGTGACGGGGTGGGCGCCGTGTCGGCGGAGCACGCCGCCCACATACGGCAGATTGAGAAACAGGCCAAAGAAAAGCCTCAGGATGCCGCCGTCTGGAAGCATCTGGGCGACGCCTACTTCGACGCCGAGCTGCCCGATCAGGCCATCGTGGCCTATGAGAAGTCGCTCGCCCTGGCCCCTGGCGATGCCGACGTTTTGACCGACCTCGGCGTTATGTACCGCGCTGGAAAAAACTATGACAAAGCACTCGAGTGCTTCCGCAAGGCGCAGGCCCTGAACCCTAAGCACGTGAACGCCCTCTTCAACGAAGGCGTCGTACTCTGCTTCGATCTGGATAAGAAGGAAGAGGCGCGTCAGGTCTGGCTACGCCTGCTAATGATAAAGCCCGACGCGAAACTGCCCGACGGGAGACCGCTCACGAAGCTACTCGAAGAGTTGAGGTGATATGACAATGCACAAAAACCACGGAATGCGCCCCCTCTTCGCCGCTCTTGCCTTTCTTCTGGCGTTTCTCACGGCAACGCATGGCCAGGCTTTGGCCGCAGCTCCCGTGCCGGCCCAGCTTCACGGCGAGAGCGTGGCCTTTCTTCCCTATCTCGACTACTATCTTGACGAAACCGGCGATACGGACGTGGAGGAGATTGCCCTTCAGGACAAGACGCTCAACTTCCGTCCGCTCAAACCCCTCGACCTCGCCCACGAAAGCGGCACCTTCTGGCTGCGTTTCACCCTTGCCCCCGTGCCGGAAGGACAGAAGGCTGACGAATGGCTCCTTTCCCTCGGCGAGAGCCTTCCGGGCCAGCCCGTGCTCTACACCCCCTCCGCGAACACCCTCACCGGCACGATCGAATGGAAAGAGAACTTCAGCGGCGACAGGCACATACTGCCCCTTCCCGCCGCCGGGCCAGAAGCCCGCACCTTCTACATACGCCTTTCCGGCCCGCCCGGGCTGTGGTTCGCCCCCACACTGCGCAGCAAGCTCAACGCCGCCACAAACTGGGCCTCGCTCGCGCGGCCCGCTGTCGTGCTGGTGCTTTTCGTGGTCATGCTGCTCTGCCTTCTGCGCAGTCTCGGCGAAAGCGGTCAGTGGCGCATATGGACGGCCCTCTTCGTGGGCGCCGCCCTTGCGAACGGCCTTCTCGGCATGCCCTCGGCTGACCGCGGCCATATCGCCATAAACGACCTCGCCGCGACCATCATGCCCGGCGTCGCCCTCATGATCATGCCCCATGTGGGCCGCCACCTCATGCGCACGCGGGAACTCGCGCGCATCGTCGACGCCCAGTTCATCGTGCTCACCCTCGTGGGCGCGATCACGGCTCTTATACCGCTCGTTCCGGGGATGGGCTGGGCGGCCCGTTTTCTTGAGCTCTGGCCGATGGTCATGATCTGTTTCGTGCCGACGGCCCTGTGGGCGCTCTTTTCGGGCCTCACAAATTCCCTTCGCTTCCTGTTCGGCTGCCTCCTGCCGCCCCTGTTCACGGCGGCCGGCATAGCGGGCCTTCTCAGCGGCTTTCCGGCAGATCTCCTGGCGGCCTTGCCGCTTGCGGGCGTGGCGGTAAGCGCGCTTCTTCTCGGCACGACGAGCTCCCCAAAGGCACGCAACGTTCGGCGAAACAAGAACAGCGCGGACGACGAGCCCATAACCCTGGATCAGCCTCTTGACGACCCCAATCTCCGCATCATCGCCTCCCCAGGACGCGATGATGCCGGCGAGAGGGCCTCGCAGGCAATGCCGTGCGAAACGCAACAGAGCGCACCGCAAACAAAACCCCTTGACGGCATCAGCAGCCAGATGGAAAACGCCCTTCGCGAGCCCCTGGACGAAATGCTGCGCGCAGGTGCCGCGCTGGAACGCTTCTCCCTGCCGCCAGCCGCACGCAGTCATGCCGAGACCATGCTGCACGGGCTGCACGACCTTGCGGGCATCATCACCGATCCCCGTCATCGCCCTGACGCCGCGACGAATACGCCGGAAGAGCCCTCTGCCTTCAACTTGCAGCACCTGATGCGCGAAGTGTACGACGCGGCCGCCCCCGCCGCGGAGAATGGCGGCATAGGCCTCGCCTGGTACATGCCGCCGCAACTCGGCAGCACGTACCGCGGCGCCGCCGCAGCCCTGCGTGAGACGCTCGCCCAATTGGTTGACAGCTCCATACGCGCAACCCGACACGGCGCCGTACACTTCTCCGTACGACGCGTGCCCGAAAGCATGGACCCCGGCCACCTGCTCTTCACAATAACGGACACGGGCGTGGGAACGCCCCCGAACGACCGTTCAAGCCTGGCCCTTTCGCATGCATGGGAACTGGCGGCCCGCCATAACGGCTACCTCGGCGTCGAAAGCAGCCCGGGCGGCGCCACGGTGGCTTTCACCCTGCACCTCACCTCGATGGAACAGGACGACGCCCCCCCGACCGATCCGCGCATGCCCCTCGTCATCGCCGCCTCGGAGAACGATGCGGACAGGCGCCAGCTCTGCCGGATGCTGCGAGGCCTCCCCTGCCGCATTGAGGAGGCGGAAACCCTGTCACGCGCACAGCGCATCAATGATGATGACGCCGCTACCCTGCTTATCGTGCAAGGCCGTCTCGCAACGCCGATGGCCGCCCCGGTCACCCGGCGTTTCCATGAGCAGGCCAAAGCCGCCGGCCTGCCCCTATGCAAGGTGCTCGCCATAACTCGCAACGATTCGCAATGGGGAGATCTCGCCGATGCCGGCTTCACACTTGCCATGCTCGAACCCGTGGATGAAGGCGCCCTCAGGGAAACCGTGGGAGACGTGCTCGCCGCCTATGGCCAGGGTGTTGAAGATGCGGCGGCCCGCAAGGCGGTACGGACCTCCCCCGACCTCGATGAAGAATTGCGCCGAAAACGGCGCGACAAGTCCGCCCCAAAGCAGAAACAACAGACGGAAAGAAAAGACCGTTCTCCCCTGCCGGATCTTTTCGGCCCCACCGCGGCTGACAAGACATCCCCCATGCGCATGCCGAACCTGACAGCCCTTCCGGATCTGATGGAACTGGCGCAAAGCCTCGGCGCCGGCAAAAAACCGCAGGCCGCGCCCGTTCCGGATCTCTTCGGCGCGGGCGATGAAAAGACCTTTACCGCAGATACGCAACAAGCGGCCGTGAGCGCGGTGCCGGAATGTGCAACGACATTGCCGATAAAGAAAACGCAGCCAGAAGATCTAGGGAACACTGCACCGACAACTCGGAAGGACGACGCCCGGCAGACCGAACACTCTATGGAAAACATCTGTGAAAAATCTTCCGAATCGCAGACTGCCGTACTGACGCCGCTCGAAGCCGAACCGGCGCCAGCCACGCGAAAGGACGATGCTGAAGAATACGGCACAACCCAAAAAGCACCAGCGAAAGTCCCATTTAATGAGGGCTTGTCGCCTGAAAGCGATGACAGGAACAAAGCCGCGACACAGCAGGAAGAAGCTGCTTCATCGAACGATGCGACAGGACAAAGCCCTTCTGCCGGACACGATGCACCTGTGGAAAATGGCGGATTTGATGAATTCGCTTTCCCGTCCGGCCCGGAATGGAAGGGCGAGACCCTCGAAGAAACACAGACTGAGACTCCCGTTGCGGAAGCGTCCCCCGATTTCGAGGACTCATCCGCAAACATTGCGCCATCGACTGACGCCATCGCAGATTCTGCGCAAATGCCTGAGAATACCGCCGCGAACGACAGCCTTGCGGAAGCCGGCATGCACGCCCCGTGGGAAGGCGCCGCCGCGGCAGGCGCCCGTGTGACGGAAGACGCCCGTTATGAAGGCCCGGCTGCCGATACCACGCCCGCGGAGCAACCTGCCCCATCTGTCAAAAAGGATGCGCCATTGGCAGGGTTCCAGACCGTGGACAGGGCTTTTGACGGCGACGCCCCCTCGCCGATAGCGATGAAGCCAACTGCCGCGCCACTGGCACCGAGAGTGCCGCACAGCGAGCCGTTGAGCCCCTATGTGAGCTCGCCCTTGGAATGGGTGGGCGATCCCGTGCCCATGACGCAGAAAACGGCACAGCCTAGAAGTATCCAGAAGACGACGCCCGAGGTGCGACGACGTGCCGTTCCCAACGAAAAGCCATCGCCCTTTGCCAGAGAAAACACCTACGTCTCCCCCCATGCGCCGCTTTACGCTGAGGAATGGGTGGGCGAGCCAACCCCCATAGACCGCACGGCAACACCGCCCCGTCAAAGGGAAGACAGACCTGCCGTTACCCCCGGCCCCGAAAGGGAAAGGCCGCAAATCGGGATGCCCCGGCCGAAGGACGCCCCGCCAATGCCGGCAGACACGTTTTCGGATGAACAGGAACAGGCCGCGCCGCTGGGGGGCGCAAGTCTGCTCGACTTCATTGCCGATATTTCCCCGGCCGCCCCATCCCTTGAAACAACCTTGCCCCAGGAAGGGCTAAAGACTGCCAATCAACGGCAGGGCAGTCCTGATGCGCTCGCTTATCCCAAACCGGTCTCTGTTTCCGATATTCTGGATGAACCGGGTGTCGGGCCAGAAGCTGTTGGCGGATGGCAGAAACCCATGCCCCGCTCGGTGATGCGTCCCCGACTCTTCGCCCAGCAGGAAAGTCACGCCCCCGACCCCGCCCATCTCTACGGACCGGACCGCAATGAGGAGGAGGAAGCTCCGGGCTTTCTCACCCGAGAGGCGGCGCGGGCCGATGCGGACACAAAGGCATTTGCCGCCCCCAGGCCCACTGAAAGCCGGGCGGAAAAGCAAAACCCAGATCCCCTGCTCATGGAGCTTGTCGAACGCATGGACGAGAATATGCGCGCGGCCCGCGCCGCCTTTGACAACGGCAAATGCCGCATCGTCGCTGAATCGGCCTCACGCATCGCCACCGACTGCGACGCTTTCGGCTTTCGCGTACTGGCGCGTATGGCCCGCTGCGTCGAGCAGGCTGGTAAGGCCGCCGACATGAACGCCCTGAGGGATCTCTTGCCGGAGCTAACCGTTGCCGTGGAACGCAACCACATTGCGATTACGCAGCATCGTTGAGTTTTGTCCACCCTCTAACAGCATAAGGACTCGCATATGTACAAGACTATTCTCCTGCCTGTAAGCAACAAGGCGAAGGAACGCTCGTTCAAAGGCTTTGAGCACGCCATAGCGCTTTGCGGGGAAACACTTCTGCTGCTGCATGTCTGCCCCCCCATTCCCAACATCATAGGCGGTGAAAAACGCAAGGAACTCATCAAAAAGGATGAGGAAACCGCCGCCGAGATGCTCGCCCCCTACATCGAGGAAGCGGAGAACAAGGGTATCAGGCACCGCATCATCGTGGATCACGGCTCGCCGACCGAAAGCATCGTCAAAACCGCCAAGGAGCAGAATGCCGACCTCATCGTCATGTTCACCGACGGCCGCGACACCGTCTCTGACATGATGCTCGGCTCCTGCACGGAACGGGTGCTGCGCGAGACCGACGTCGCCCT
>JAILMX010000174.1 GCA_024692205.1 Desulfovibrio sp.
GAGAATGATACGAGGGCCCCGCGAGGGGCCCTTCGCGCAGCGGAGGCGCCCCATGAGTACGACGATGGCGAAGGATGCCCGCATCGACGCGCGCATCCCCCGGTCCGTGAAACGGCTGCTTGAGGAGGCCGCCCATCTGCAGGGGCGCTCCATGACGGATTTCTTTCTCTCCGCGGTCATCGAAAAGGCCGAGAGCGTCATCGCCCAGCACAGGCTCATCACCCTCGGCCGTCAGGAAGAGCTCGACCACGCCCTTGACGCGCTTGCGCACGAGGAAAGGGCGGACGCCGAGGACTACATCAGCGCCATCTCCGCCAAGATCCGCCCGCGCCGGACGGAGGCGTGAGGGCGGGCCCGGGCAGGTCGCGCCGGGCTTTGGCATATTCCTCGACAACAATGCCCAGGGCCTCGGCGGCCATATCGATGGCCTCATCCAGCGTATCGCCCTGCGTCAGCGCCTCCGGAAAACCCGGAAACTCCACCGCATAACCGCCTTCTGCGGCGGGATACTGTACGGCCAGGTATCGCATAGATTGTCTCCGTTGCGGGGGCGGCTGGTCCTTCCCCGCTTGGTTAGAGCAGTTTCACTCCGGTCTGCTTCTCAATTTTTCCACAATTTTTTCATCAATGTCGTTGTGCCGTCCGACGATTGCCTGGAAAACCCGTCTTTGCAAACCGTTGTGTGGTTGGCGCCCTCCTCGAAGGTGCGCATGGTCTGCAGACCTTCCGTCAGTTTTCAGTTATCAGCTTTCGGCACAGCGCAAGCGGAATGTACAAGTCGAGCGGTGAGTCAGCGAGAGTGAAAAAGCCGTTGTGGGCGTAGAATGCCGCAGCCTTTTCGTCCTTGGCATGGACTGTCATGGCGTACAGGCCTATCGGCAAGCCAATCGACCTTTTCCATGAGTCATACAGCATGGCGGCCCCGAGGCCGATGCCCTGAAAGCCTACGGACACGGCAAGGCGTCCCAGTCGCACCGCAGGGATGCTCGGATAGCGTGGCAGTTTCCTGCGGAGATCTTCGGGAATGTTGTCGAGAAGAATCGACGCCGCGGAAAGCGTGTAATAGGCGGCGACATCTCCGTTCTTCGTCACGGCGACGAAACAGGACGCAAAATTGCGGCGGACGTCCTGAGAAGCCCGCCGATGAAAATAGTCGTCAAGCTGCGCAACGGCGCATGAAAAAGGCATTTTTCCCAGAGAGGTGCTGAACGGCACAATCTCAAACATGCGCGATCATTTCTTCATGATGCCGCTTGACGTTCCGCATCGCCGGCGTCGGCTTTCCTTCCGTATCGGTCAGGGCCGTGGCCAGAGCAAGCTGGTCTCGAAGGGAAAGCTGCATGACGGTATGCCGTTCAATGGTGCGTTCCGCTTCAGCACGGACGGCGGAAATAACGAAATCGGTCAGTGAGACGCCCTGGACGCTTGCGGCGTGCTTGACCAATGCATGCAGTTCCGAGGGGATTCGCGCCTCGAGACGGGAGGGTATTTCTGCCATATCGACCTCTCCTTTTTCGTTCATGTACGGCAATCTGCCGTTTTTATCAACTCTCTTCCCGCGTGCGCACAATATGAAAGCCGCCCCTGCGTTGAGCGGAGAGCGGCATCTGCATACGTCTGAAAACTGCGCTGATGTCAACGGATGAAGTTGGTCGGCGTCCACGCCTCGATTTCGGGGTAGCGTACGCCCGCGGCTTTGCCGGCCTCGATGCAGCGCAGTAGCCAGGCCATGTTGTCGGCCAGGGTGCGCATGGTCTGCAGGCCTTCCGTGTCCTGCAGAACTTCTTCGGGCGTGTTGCCGTGCACGGCGTTCCAGTACTGCGAGGTGACAATGGGCATGCGGTTCATCGCGAAGAACTGGTTGAGCCGTTCGAAGGAGGCCGTGGAACCGCTGCGCCTGCAGCTGACGACGGCGGCCGCAGGCTTGCCAGCATAGGGCTTTGCCTTGCAGTAGCACACCCTGTCAAGGAAGGCGCAGAGCCTTGCGCTGGGGCCGGAATAATAGACGGGCGAACCGACGATCACCCCGTCGCATTCCCTGAAAAGGTCTATCCCTTCGTTGACGCAGTCGTCCTTGAAGACGCAATAGCCTGTTGTGACGCATTTGTTGCAGGCGATGCAGTCCTGCAGGGGCTTTGTGCCGAGCTGCAGAAAGACGCTTTCAATACCCTGTTTTGCCAGCTGCTCCCTGACGGCATTGAGGGCGGTATAGGTGCAGCCTTTCGCGTGCGGGCTGCCGTTGACAAGCAGAACTTTCATGGTTCCTCCTTATCCTGTTTTCGTTGAGCAGGGAAATTCCATCCCCAAAGAGATCCGTAAAAGATACGCATTCAGCCTTTTTTGACAAGCCGCACCGCCGCATCGAGCCCCCCGGTCGAGAAGGCGAAAAGCACGCGCATCGCCCTTTCTCCGGCGGAAGCGATTTTTTCCCTGTCGTCGGCGTCGGGGCGGCCGAGAACCCAGTTGATGACGTCGCTTTTGTGTTCGGGGCGCCCTATCCCTATGCGCAGGCGGTAAAAATCAGGCGAGCCCAGGTGCTGGCTTATGGATTTCAGGCCGTTGTGGCCGGCATTGCCGCCGCCGAATTTGAAGCGGACGTCGCCTGCCGGGATGTCGAGCTCGTCGTGCACGACGACGAGCTGCGAGGCCGGCAGCTTGTGCCAGGCGAGAAGCGGCCGGACGGACTGGCCGCTCAGGTTCATGAAGGTGAACGGGGTTGCGCACAGCCATGTGCCTTCCAATTCGGGCATCGTGATCTGCCAGAGCGCGCAGGAGAATTTTGCGCCGTTCATGGGGCGGACGGTGCCTGTGCGCTCCGCATCCGAGAGCAGTGCCTCAACGAAATCAAAACCGCAATTGTGCCGGGTGTGGGCATAGTCTTTTCCGGGATTGCCCAGACCGACCAGAACGCCTGAATAGTTCATCGCGTACCCGCTTGTCTGGTTTCATACTGATGAAGGGGAATGCCGTGACCTGCCGCCCAGAGGGCGATCGTCGCCGCGATGAAGCCGGCGATGGCCTCGTTCATGGGGGCGAGGTGGCCTCCGTACGGCAGCTGGAAAAAGGTCTTGCTCGGAGCCTGAAGGGCATCAAAGGTCTTCGCCACGATAACCGGGGTGAAGAGCGCGTCGTCGCGTGCGTTGAAGAAGCCTATGGGGCAGTGCATCAGCGGCGGAATGCAGGCGGAGAAGAGGCTGTCCAAAAAACGCAGCGAGTAGAAGGCGCGCATCCCTTTGGTGGCGATCGGCGCGGGTGCTCCGTTTCTGCGCAGACGCCCCGTGGAAAGGTAGGCAAAGTACGGCAGCGGCAAGAGCGGGAGCAGACGGGCCAGCCGAGACAGGACTGCCTGCAGGCGTGCCCTGTTCGGCGCGAAGCGGGCGAAGAGGGTCAGGTGTATGGCTTCTTCCCGTTGCGGCAGGGTTGCGCTTATCGGAAAGGCGGCCGCAATCCGGCGGGAATGCGCCGCGTGGGCGAGCGTCAGCATGCCTCCCTGGCTGTGCCCGCTGACAAGGATATGGGGGTAGCCGTTTTTCTGGAGCCATCGTTCCGCAGCGAGGCCGTTTTCAAGCAGATCGCTGAAACGGAAGTCCGCCCTGTGTCGGCAGCGTCCATGCCCGGTCAGGTGCAGGCCGGCGACGGCGAGACCGGCTGCGCGCATCGCCTTCAGGAGAATGCGGTATTGCAGAGGGGATACAAAGGAACCGGGATAGAAAAGCACGGCTCCGGCACCGGCTGCGGGCCAGAGCTCGAGGAAGAATTCGCCGGAAGGGGCGGGGAGCCGTATGCAGTGAATCGGATAGGTACGCATCCCGCCGCGTGGAGAAGAAAACAGGCCGGCCGCGGGGGCCGGCCTGCAGGGATCGCAAAGACTAGCTCGCCGCGGCTTCGGTAGCGACGGCAGCGGCCTCTTCGCCTTCGGCGGAAGCGTCATCATCGGATTCGAGCAGCACGCTCACGAGGGCGTAGTTCTGATCAAAGACGGCGGAGACGTTTTCGGGCAGCTTGAGGTCGGCGACCATGATGGACGAATTGATATCCATGTCGGTGACGTCGACGACAACCTTCTTGGGCATATCCAGGGGCTTTGCGCAGAGGCGGACGACTTCGCGGTACATTTCAAGGGTGCCGCCGAGCTTGACGCCCTTGGCGGTGCCGGTGAATTCGACGGGCACTTCGACCTTGATGGGCTTTTCGAGATCAACCCCGTAGTAGTCGACATGGAGGAAGCGCTTCTTGTAGGGGTGCCGCTGCACGGCCCAGATGAGAGCCGGCAGGGTTTTCTTGCTGCCGTTGTCGTCTATTTCAAGGTTGAAAACCGTCGTGCGGCCGACTTCCTGATAGAGCTTTTCCAGGGCTGCCTTGGGGGCCTGGACGGAAATATTCTCACCGCCGGCGGTGTAGTAGACACCGGGGATCAGGTCCTGCGAACGCAGTCTGCCGCTGTCCCCTTTGCCGGAATGTGCGCGCTTCTGCACGCTCAAAGTCTTTTCGATGTTCATGACGCCTCTCCTGATTAGACAAATAGTACACTCACCGAGGAACCGGTGTGAATGTTGTGAATGGTTTTTCCGAGCAGAGCAGCCACGGAGACCACTTTCAGCTTGGAACAACGCTCAAGCCTGTCGCTCTGCGGAATGGTGTCGGTGACGACGACTTCCTGCAGCGCTTCCGAAGCGTTGATGCGATCGATGGCCGGCCCGGAAAGCACCGCGTGCGTGGCGCAGGCGATGACCTTGGTGGCCCCGTTGTTCATAAGCACGTCCGCACCGGCACAGAGCGTACCGGCAGTATCAATCATATCATCGACGATGATGGCGACCTTGCCCCTGACGTCGCCGATGAGGTGCAGGGCCTGGGCCTGATTCGGCTTGTCACGGCGCTTGTCAACGATGGCCAGGGGCGCATCGAGCTGCTTTGCGTAGGCCCGCGCCCGTTCAACGCCGCCGGCATCCGGTGAGACGATGGCGATGTCTTCCTTGCCTTCCTGACGCAGTATGTCCAGCATGACGGGCACCGCGAAAAGGTTGTCCACCGGGCAGTTGAAAAAGCCCTGGATCTGCCCCGCGTGCACATCAATGGTGACGATGCGCTGGGCGCCCGCTATGCTGATGAAGTCAGCCACCGCCTTGGCGCTTATGGGCGCGCGAGGACTGACTTTGCGGTCCTGCCGGGCATAGCCGTAGTAGGGGATGACGGCCGTGACGCGCTCGGCGCTCGCGCGTTTGAGGGCATCGAGCATGAGAAGCAGCTGGACGAGATTGCGGTTGACCGCGGGGGGACAGGTTGGCTGGACGACGAAGACGTCGTCGCTGCGGACGTTGTCGCCGATCTCAATGCGCAACTCGCCATCACTGAAGGTGGTGGCGAGGGTCGGTGTAAGCTGGCATCCGAGATAGTCGCAGATGCCTTTTGCCAAATCGGGGTTGGAAGAACCCGTGACGATTTTCAAATCACTGAACATGACGATACACCTTCAGGCTTTTGGCTGGGATGGAAGGGTTCGAACCTTCGAATGACGGAGCCAAAACCCGTTGCCTTACCGCTTGGCTACATCCCATTGCTTACACATCAAAAAGAAAGACCCGGTTGCCGCCGTCGGCGAAGCAATTCGCCGCCGCGTCGGCCCCCGCTCTGGAATCTCTGCCGAAAATGCCGAATATGCTGGAGCCGCTGCCGCTCATGCAGGCGACTTCCGCCCCGTGACGACGAAGGGCTGTCTTTATAGCCGACAGCTCCGGATGCAAGGGCAGGATGACAGATTCCAAATCATTGCGCACGTCGGAACAAAACTCATTATCCGTCAAAGGCTGCTTTGTCAAGCCGTGCGCCCCTTCTATCTGCGGCGGAGTGCGGGCTGCCTTGTCCCAGAGCCCGTAGGCCCTGGCCGTATCGATATGGATGTCCGGGCATACGAGCACGCATATGCCGTGGCAGGGCAATTGCGCTACGGGTTCTATGATCTCCCCGATGCCGCGCACCCTGCATGGGCCGTCTTGCAGAAAAAAGGGCGTGTCAGCGCCGACGGCGAGAGCTGCCTGCGCCAGGGCCGCCGCATTCAGCGGACGCCCCATTCTTTCGTTGAGCCAGCGCAGGAGGGCCGCGGCATCACCGCTGCCCCCGCCGAGGCCGGCCCCCGCCGGAACGCCCTTGTTCAGCGTGATCTTCAGGGCCGGCACGCCGGGCACTTTTTCCGTGAAGGCCGCATACGCCCCGGTGAGGGTGTTCTTGTGCGGATCGACTGCGGAAAGCCCGCAGAATACCGTGAGCGAGGGATCGCCCGGAAACTCTTCGATGATGAGCTCGTCCTTCGGTTCGGGCACGGGAACGAAGAGTGAGTCTATTTCGTGGTAGCCGTTCGGGCGCACCCCGGTTATGCGCAGGCCGAGGTTGATCTTGCAGCCGGCGAGGACGCGTGTCACAGCGTCTCCACGGTGAAATGCCCGTTCGTGAACACGCATATCTCGGATGCTATCTTCATGGATTCGCGGACGATGTCCTCCGCGTCCATGGCCGTGTGGCGGGCAAGGGCCCTCGCCGCCGAAAGCGCGTAGGGGCCGCCGCTGCCGATGGCCGCCACGTCGTCATCCGGCTCTATGACGTCGCCAGTGCCGGAGAGCAGCAGGATG
>JAILMX010000178.1 GCA_024692205.1 Desulfovibrio sp.
CCTTCGTGTAGCCGCGCCGCCCGAGGGCGTTCAGCAGGCACTGCTCGTACGGAGAGAACAGTGCCAACACTTTTACCAACAAATTTGGCGGATGCAAGCGGACTAATACGGACTGATACGGCCAGTGGAATCGTGGAAAAAGTAAGTCCGTCGAGGTCTTACGGACTCTGACGGACTGATGCGGACAGGTATTTGGTGCCGAAGGGGAGACTCGAACTCCCATGCCGTTGCCAGCACTAGACCCTGAACCTAGCGTGTCTACCAATTCCACCACTTCGGCGCAGAAGATACTATAAGCTTTTCCTCATCAGACTGCAAGCACTTTTTTACGCCCAGACCAAGTCCACGAAATGGCCCCCTTGCAGGGACCAAAAGTTAGTTTGCCGCAGGGGCGGCGTTGTCCGGTGTGTTCTTGACGTCCGATATGCGTACGCCCCACTCCGTCACCCCCTCCGGCGGATCATAGAAAACAACCATGAAGGGGACCTCGCCCCCATGGCGCACATTGGTGTTGTTGGTCAAAATTTCCATTTTGTTCTCAAGCAGGGCCTGGATGTCCTTCTCGCTCATGACCTGTAGCTGCACGAGCGAAAGGCTCGTGCCGGCCATCTGTTCCTTGATGCTGAGAACCTTCTTGTCCTTGTCGTACAGAGCAGCCTCGACAGTGATGAAATCCTTCGGGTCGGGAAATTCGTTGACCACGCGCCCCTGAATGACCATGATCTTGGGGCCGTGATCGTTCTGCACCATGTACTGACGCGTACCGCGCATGGTCAAATGTCTGACCTTCGCTTCTATCTCCTGCTGGGTCGGAGGGGTCTTCCGCAGGAGTGCGTAATACATCCCCACCGCCATGCCCCCCCCACAGAGAAGCAGCATGGCAAGCAGCATGAGCACCTTTTTCAGGCGTCCTTTTTTGGGCAATGGCTGTTCGGGCAGCGTTTTCGGCGTTTCCAGCTGCAGCGGGAATACCTTGCTGCAAACCGAACAGCGCAACTTGACGCCCGGCCTGGCGGCGGTGTCGGGCAGATTGAAACGACTGGAACAACCTGGGCATTTTACTTCCATGCCTGATACTCCACTAGGGATACGCTGATGAAAAGCCCCCTAGAACCGTCCTGGGCGCTCCCGGTCGCTGAAAAGCAACTCGTTTATGCCAGGCAACGTGCGGTAGTGTTCAGAATAATCCATTCCATATCCGACGATGAAGCCGTGGTCGAGATTGAAGCACGAAAAATCCACGCGCACATCCACTTCGCGACGCTCTCTCTTGTCGATCACCGCGGCGATCCGCACGCTACGGGCACCAAGCTGCGCCAGATGACGCAGAAGAAAGGACATGGAATGGCCTGTGTCGACTACGTCCTCGACAACGAGGACATGGCGCCCCTTGATATCGACATCGATATCTTTGACAAGCGTGACCGCACCGGAGCTGTCCGTTGCATTGCCGTAACTTGAAAGGCGCAGGAAATCCAGCTCGACGTTCCTGTTCTTCAAATGGCGCACGAGATCGCTGAAAAAAGCGTACGCCCCCTTGAGGACGCACAGCACGACAAGGGGTTCCTCCCCGTACATTCCGTCAATCTCTTCCGCGACGCGCCCCACTTCTCTGCGGATCTGCTCCGCGGAAAAAAGCTCTTTCAAACCCGCTTGAGGGTTCGCTTGCAGCATTTCAGGCTACCTTTTCTGCCCAGACGGACCGGAGCTTTTCGCATCGGCGTTTCCTTCACGCCTGTCGCCGGCAGCGTCCGCCGTATCGCCCGAGGGCGCCGGGCTCGCCTTCTCGCCGAGCAGCTTGTCGATGACCATCTTCAGTGTGCGTTCATCGGCCATGCCCGCTTCGGAGAGCAGAAGCGACCCGTCCTTGTCGTAAAAGACGTTGTGCGGAATGCTTGAGACACGAAAAGTCGCGATGAGGTCCTTCGCGGCGAGAAACACGGGATAGTCCACGTTCATCTTCTTCATGAAGGGTTCCAGGCGCGCGACCGCATCATCACAGGAAAGGCCGATGATGACGACACCGCGTTCACGGTACTCCCTGTTCAGCTTGATAAGAGCGGGGATCTCCTCGCGGCAGGGGGGGCACCACGTCGCAAAGAAATTCACGAGGACGACCTTGCCCTTGTTCCGGGTCAGAAAACTTGTCAGTCCGTTCACATCCATGGTCTGAGGCGGCTCGGCATGCACCGGAACCGGCAGGCAGAGACAGAAAAGCAAGACGGCGAGAAAAATCTTTTTCATACGTCACCTGTGTGCTTGTGTTCTCGATCAAGTATCGCCCGGGCGGCACGGACGGCACCGACGGCATCGGCGCTGTAGGCGTCCGCCCCGATTGCTGCGGCATAGGCCTCCGTGACGGCGGCACCGCCGACCATGACGCGGATGGGAAGCCCGCGCTCCCGCACGAGGCGGATGGTGTCCTCCATGCGCACCATGGTCGTCGTCATAAGTGCCGACAAACCGATAATACGCGCATTGTGTTCAACTGCGCAAGCCACAATATCGGCCGCGGGCACATCCTTGCCGGCGTCAATCACATCAAAGCCGTGATTGCCGAGCAGAAGGGAAACAATGTTCTTGCCGATGTCGTGAATGTCCC
Source organism: Desulfovibrio sp. (assembly GCA_024692205.1). Classification (GTDB taxonomy): domain Bacteria; phylum Desulfobacterota; class Desulfovibrionia; order Desulfovibrionales; family Desulfovibrionaceae; genus Desulfovibrio. The sequence continues at coordinate 2,603 of JAILMX010000178.1, forward strand.
CCTCGACCGTAGCCATGACAACGACAGGGCGTTCCCCGGTGCCGCGACCGGCTTCAAGCAGGGGTTTGAGGTGGGCGAAGGCCTTCTGCATTGTCTCGGCAGAACGTATCAGCTGCGGCAGAAAATATTCCCGGCGCTCGTACCGGGCCCCGACCTCAGTGATCGCAGGAATGAGCATGTCCTGCACGAGTACGTAGGGTTCCGAGCCGTTGGCGAGCTCCGCATCCACAAGAGCGAGAATGTTCTCCTTGTCGCCTGACAGGACAGCGTCGGCCACGGTCTTCGCGCTCGCGACCTGGCCGCTTTTTTTCGAAGCGTCCTGCGCCCCCGACGGAGTGCCGCTCTTCCATTCGGCATAGGCGGCGACGAAGCCCGCCGCATTGGGGTCATGGTCTGCCAGCACGTTCACGGCGTCCACAGCCTCGCGCACGCGCTGCGCTCCGGGGTTCGCTATGCAGGAAGTCAGGCCGCAGCCCGCCGCCATGACGAGAAACGATGCGTTGAGCAGCTCGCGGGCGGGCAGGCCGAAGGATATATTCGAAAGGCCCAGCGTCGTCGGCAGGCCGTGATCCCGGCACCATCGCGCCATGGCGAGGCATTGCCTCCCCCCATCCGGCGTCGAGGAGACCGTCAGCGCCAGAATATCAACCATGATGAGCCGACGCGGTATGCGAAGGGCCGCGGCCCGTTCCAGAAGGGCCTCGACGATGGCGATGCGCTCCGTGGCCTTCACGGGCAGTTCCGTGCCCTGCAGGGGCAGCAGGATGAAGGGGGCGCCGTAGTCGCGGCAACGCGGGCCGAGAACGTCCATGCGGTCGCCCTCGCCGCTTATGGAATTCACAAGGCACGAACCGGGGCAGTACGGCAGGGCGCGTGCGACAGCCTCCGCATCGGATGAATCAAGCGACAGGGGAGTCGTCATGCGCCCGGTCAGCTGCATGACAAGCTCGGGCAAAAGCGCCTTCTCATCCACGAGCGGCGCGCCGACGTTAACGTCGAGTACGCTCGCACCCGCGGCGAGCTGCTGGTCTGCGAACAGAAAGGCCGTGTCGAGGCGCCCTTCCTGCAAATCTTTCGTCAGGGTCTTCTTGCCGGTCGGATTGATGCGCTCGCCGATGATCACGAACGGGTTTTCGCCCCCGATACGCACAAGAGAGGAACGCGTCGTCAGCACGATGCCATCGCCCTTTTCACGGGGGGCCTCCCGCGTCGTGCTCCTGCCTGCGACCATCCCCGCAAGGCGGCGTATGTGGTCGGGCGTCGTGCCGCAGCAGCCGCCGAGAATGGTCGCGCCCATGTCGACGAAGGCGGCCGTCTTTTCTGAAAAGGCGTCAGGCCCCAGGGGAAAAACCGTCACATCGCCGCGCAGCTCGGGCAAGCCGGCGTTCGGCTCCGCCATGACGGGCAGAGCCGATACCGAAAGCAATTCCTCCACGACGGGTTTCATCTGATCGGGGCCAAGGCTGCAGTTCGTGCCGATCACATCCACGCCGAGATTCATCATGGTCTCGGCGAAAATCGAGGGACTTGACCCTGTCAGGCTCACGCCCTGCTCAAAGGTCATAGAGACCATGACGGGCAGGTCACAGGTACGGCGAGCGGCCACGACGGCAGCCCGGGCTTCGGCGAGGTCGAACTGCGTCTCAATGAAGAGCAGATCCGCGCCGCCCGCCGCCAGGCCGCGTATCTGCGCGGCGAATGCAGCAATGAGGTCTTCGGGCTCGACTGGCCCAAGCGGGCGGGCGAACTGACCGCTCGGCCCCACGTTGCCCGCGACCCAGGCCTCGCGCCCGCTCTCCTTCACGGCCTCCCGGGCGGCCTCGACCATGCGCTTGTTGAAAGCGAAGACATCAAGCTCCTTCGGCAGTTTGAAGGGATTTCCGCCGAAGGTGCAGGATGTTATGATGTTTGAACCGGCGTCGAGATAGGCGCGGTGGATGCGGCAGAGGGTCTGCGTATCCCGCATGCAGAAAACCTCGGGGCTGACGCCTGCAGGCAAGCCGGACGCCTGCAGCATGGTGCCCATGGCGCCATCAAGCAAAAGCACACGGCCGCTCTTGAGAGCCTTACGAAATATCACTGTTCGTCCCGCTTTCCTCTAATGAAAGGCAAAATCCCCGCGCTCAAGCGGGGGAAGAAATTCGCGCTGCAAACGCATTGAAAAAAATTGGTTAAGAACATATTATAGTTTTTCTCTCAAAAGGGATAGCCACGTCAAGCATGAATACGCGAAAAAAACACGACAACATCGACATCATCCCCCCCGTCAAGGGCTCTGACGATGCCCGTGCCTTGACGGATGACGATACGTCGGACGAGGACATCGACGACATCGACCTTTCCGCCGAGGACGGGGATCCCGACGACGCGATCGACGTCGAATCCTCATCCGAAGACATTGCGCACACGCCCCCGGGCAGCGCTGGTAATCCGTCCCTTCCGGCGCGCGTCGCGCCCCGCCTGCCGCAACCGGCAGGCCCCCGGGACAATCTGAGTCTCTACATGCGCGAGGTCAGCCGTTTTCCCCTTCTCAAGCCCGAAGAGGAACACGAGCTTGCCGTCCGAGTGCGCGACAAACATGATTCGGATGCCGCCTTCAGGCTCGTGTCCTCGCTCCTCCGCCTCGTTGTTCGCATCGCCATGGATTTTCAGCGGCGATGGATGCAGAACGTGCTTGATCTGATTCAGGAGGGCAACGTGGGCCTCATGCGTGCCGTCAACAAGTTTGATCCGGACAAGGGCATCAAGTTCTCGTACTATGCGTCCTTCTGGATAAAGGCTTACATCCTGAAGTTCATCATGGACAACTGGCGCATGGTGAAGGTCGGCACGACCCAGGTGCAGCGCAAGCTCTTCTACAACCTCAACCGGGAACGGCAAAAACTCATCGCCCAGGGCTTCGACCCCGATGCGGCCATGCTCTCCCAGAAACTCGGGGTAAGCGAAGAGCAGATAAACGAGATGGACCAGCGCATGTCCTCGACCGACCTGTCACTGAACATGCAGGTGGGCGACGACAACGACGGCGCAAGCAGAATGGATTTCCTTCCGGCGCTCGGCCCCGCCGTGGAGGACAGCCTCGCTCGGGGCGAGATCTCGGACCTCATCCGCTCCCGGCTCAAGACCATCCTGCCGAAACTGAACGAAAAAGAGCAATATATTTTAAAAAACCGCCTTCTTACCGATGAACCCGTAACCTTGCGGGAAATCGGGGAACGGTATAACGTGACGCGTGAACGGGTTCGCCAGCTTGAAGCGCGCCTGCTTGAGAAACTCCGCAAGCATTTCTCCCTTGATATCAAAGACTTTTCCGACGAATGGATACAGCCGTAACATGAAACCGAGCAGACTGAAACACGCATTGACCCTTTTGCTGGCGGCGGCGCTGACACTGACCATTTTCGCATGCGAGGGGCCAGCCCCCAGCAAGGCCTCGGGACAGACAGAGCCCCCCCAGCAGGCGGCCGTACGCCCCGTGCCCTCCCAGAAAACGGCGCCCGCGCCTGTCAGCGACCGCCTCACGCCGGGGGCTCTCACGACCTACGCCTATCTGCTTTTCACGCAGGCCATGCTTTCGGAGGATGAAGAGGCACTCCTGCTCGCGGCTCCGGTCATGAAAGAAGCCGCCGCCCCCGCCCGCGTATGGATGGAAGCCGCCATCTGGCTCATGGGCCGCAGGTCGTCGTCAACGATCCCCTTTCTGGAGCAGGCGCAGGAGCTCTGGCCCGACGACCTGTCGCTGACCATGCTCCATGCCGAGGCGCTGATGGACACCGGCATGGCAGACAAGAGCATCGCGATCACCCGCGCCTATCTGGGCAGGCATCCCGACTCAATCGACGCGAAGCTTGAACTGGCACTTCTGCTCGTCAAGCATCGCGACTTCTCCGAAGCCGAAGCCATCCTCAACGCTATTCCGCAGAAGAACCGCACCCCGCTCGTGAACTATTATCAGAGCCGGGCCCTGGTCGGCATGGAACGCCCGGCAGAGGCCATTCCCTATCTGCAGAAGGCCATCAAGGAAATGCCCGATTTTTCAGAGGCCATGGCCGAACTGGCTTTCCTATATGAAAAGAACGGCTCGCTCAAAGAGGCCGTCGCCGTGTACGAGCGTCTGCTCAAACAGAATTTTTCCCCGAACGAGGTGCGCATGCGCCTCATAAACCTCAGTCTCTCCCTTGGCCAGCCGGAGAAAGCCCTGCGCTATCTCAAGGACGGCCCGGACGATCTGGACTTCCAACTGACCGCGGCGAACCTTTTCGGTGATTCCCGCCACTATCTGCAGGCCGAGAACATCCTCAAGAAGGTGGCGGAGCGCCGCGACGCCCCGCCGGAAGTATTCCTGATGCTGGCAGATCTCGTCTACGAGCATCGGCATGACCTGGACATGGCCCTGACATGGCTCAAGCGCATGCCCAAACACGCACCGAAAGCCTTTCGGGCAGACATTCTGCACGCCCAGATCCTCGCCGAGGCGGGCAAGGACGAAGAAGCCTTTTCCGTCATACGGCAGGCCCAGCTCGCCCACCCCGATGCGCCTGAACTGCATGAGTTCGAAGCGCGTCTCTTCGCCCGCCAGAAACGCTGGACGGAAGCCCTCAAAACAGTCACTGCGGCCGTTGCGAAATGGCCCGACAGCGAAAGCCTGCTTTTTCTGCAGGGATCCATCCAGGATGAAAGCGGCGACAAGAAGGCGGCTCTCGCCACGATGGAAAAGCTGATCGCCGACCATCCCGGCAATTACCAGGCTCTCAACTACGTGGGCTACACCCTCGCCGAAGAGAACAGGGACATAAACCGCTCCATCGAACTGCTGGAAAAAGCGAACAGCCTCGCGCCCGGCAGGGCGTACATCATCGATTCCCTCGCTTGGGCCTACTACAGAGCGGGCCGGAATGATGAAGCCCTGCGCGCCATCCGTCGCGCCGTCGCGATAGACAAGAATTCAGACGCCGCCATATGGGAGCACTACGGCGATATCGCCGCCAAGGCCGGCATCAAGGATGAGGCGAAGAAAGCCTACCGAAAGGTACTCGATCTCAAACCGGCAAATGCCGATGACGTGCGAAAAAGGATGTCACGGTTATGAAAAAAGCAGGACTTTTCCTTTGCCTGGTCGCGCTCGCGCTGTGCGCCTGCGTACGCCAGCCGCCCCTCGCCCCCGGCACAGAGGCCGCGAAGGAGCATGACGCCAGGTGGCAGGCAATGCTTGCGGCAAACGATGCCAGGCGCACGGCCCCCTTCCGCATGCAAATGAGCCTTCGCTTCGGCAGCCAGGGCGACACGCGCCGCGTCACGGCGCTTCTGTGGGGCAATGATTGCAACCGCCTGCGTCTTGACGTCATGGCCGGCGTCGGGGCCGTCGTGGGGCGCATTCTTGACGACGGCGAACACTTTCTTCTGTATGCCCCGACCGAAAGCAAGGCCTATTTTCATCAGGGCATGAACAAGCCCCTTCTGAACATGGGCGGAGTTCCCATGCCGCTCAGCCTCGCCACGCTGACAAGCCTGCTCGACGGCGCCTATGCAGACGTCTTCGGCCGTTCCTACAGCGCGTCCTCTTCCGCCAAAGACGGCCTCGCCGCCTTCACGCTCTCCTCCGCGCTCGGCGGCGAACTTCTGCTCGACAAGGCGGGGATGCCGAAGCTCTGGCGCGAAACGCCCGGCGGGGGCAAGGGCTGGGTGATGGACATATCCCCGGACGACGGTGCCGCAGGAAAGCCGGGCAGGCTCTCTCTCAGACACAGCAACGGCAAGATCGCCGTTCTGCTCGTCAAGGAAAGGGAAACCCCCGCGCGCTTCGCCGAAGACCAGCTCAAATTCTCCCTGCCGCCAGACGTGCCTGTCCTGCCCATAGCCCAGTACAAATCGAACTAGCCGGCTTCAGGAGAAACCATGTCACGCATACACATCGCCTCGGACCATGCGGGCTTTGCCCTGAAGGAACACATCGCCGCATCACTGCGCGAACAGGGCTTTGAAATCATCGATCACGGCACGGATTCGACCGACAGCTGCGACTACCCCGTCTTCGCGCATGCCCTCTGCACGGCAATCGAGCAGGACGGCACGCAGGGCATACTCGTCTGCGGCTCGGGCATAGGCATGTCCATGGCGGCGAACCGCCACGGCGGCATCAGAGCGGCCCTGTGCACAACGGAATTGCATGCCCGTCTGAGCCGCCGCCACAACAACGCCAACGTACTCTGCCTGGGTGCCCGACTGACCGGCGTGGAGCTCGCCGACGCCATAGTGCGGGCTTTTCTCACCCAGGATTTCGAAGGCGGCCGGCATCAGCGGCGCATCGAAGGCATCAATGTGTAAAGCCCAAGCCCCCTGCCCAACGACAAGGAACGACATGATCATCTACAATACCCTCGGACGGAAGAAAGCGAAATTCGTCCCCCTCAGGGAGGGCGAGGTCAACATCTATGTCTGCGGGATAACCGCCTACGACTTCTGCCATATCGGCCATGCGCGCTCCGCCCTCGTCTTCGACGTCCTCGTGCGCCACCTGCGGCATCTCGGCCTCACGGTCAGGTTCATCCGCAACTTCACCGACGTTGACGACAAGATCATCAATCGCGCCAATACAGAAGGCCGGGACTGGCGCGAGATCGGCCAGACCTATATCGACGCCTTTCATGAGGACATGGACGCCCTCTCTGTGCTCCGCGCGGATGTGGAACCGCGGGCCACGGATCATATCCAGCAGATTCAGGAGCTCTGCCGCCAGCTTATCGATCTCGGCAAAGCCTACGCGACCCCCTCGGGAGATGTCTATTTCCGCGTGCGCTCCTATCCCCCCTACGGCAAACTTTCCGGGCGCAACCTCGACGAGATGCGTGCCGGCGCGCGCGTCTCACCCGGCGAGGAAAAGGAAGATCCGCTCGACTTCGCCGTATGGAAGGCCGCGAAACCCGGGGAACCCAGCTGGGAAAGCCCCTGGGGCAAGGGACGGCCCGGCTGGCACATTGAGTGCTCCGCCATGAGCCGCCCGTGGCAGCCGCTTGACATCCACGGCGGCGGTCAGGATCTCATCTTCCCCCACCACGAGAACGAGATCGCCCAATCCGAGGCCACGGGCCAGTGCGAACTCGCCAGGGTGTGGATGCACAACGGCTTCGTGCAGATCAATTCCGAGAAGATGTCCAAATCCCTCGGCAACTTCAAGACCATACGCGACATACTGCAAAGCTGTCTGCCTGAGACGCTGCGATTCTTCCTGCTCAGCAAGCATTACCGCAGCCCCATCGATTTCAGCGCCCAGGGCATTGAGGAGGCTGAACGGGCCCAGCTGCGGGTGTATTCCGCCCTGAACGATGCGCAGACGGCGCTTAACAGGGCGAAATGGAAGAAATCCCCCCTGCCCGAGGGCATTGACGCGGAATGGGCCGCCCTCAGGCAGGATTTCGAGGCAGCCCTTGACGACGATCTCAATACGGCCCAGGCCCTGGGGCACATTTTCTCGCAGGTGCGCATCATCAACCGCCTGCTTGAGGACAAAACCCTCCGGGCGGCCGAGGGCACCAGGCCCATCCTTGAGGATTTCCTGGCCTGCGCCCGGAACTGGCAGGAGCAGCTCGGCCTTTTTGGCGCAGCCCCCGCCGTTTTCCTTTCCGACCTGCGGGCGATGCGCGTCCGCCGGGCGAACATCGACGTTGCCGCCGTCGAAGCGCTTCTGGAAAAACGCAGACAGGCGCGCGCTGAAAAGGATTTCGCGAAATCCGATGAATTCCGTGACGCCCTGCTCGCCATGGGCATAACGGTGCGTGACACCCCTTCCGGTCAGGAATGGGACATCGCCTGACGGTCGCGCCATGGCATACAGAATGTTTCTCGCGAACCGGCTTGGGGCTATCGCACTTCTCTGCCTCTTCCTCGTGGCCCAGCTGTGGGCCATACCGGCGCAGGCCTTTTACTGGGGAGGCGTCACCATCAAGGACGAGAAGCAGATGGGGCGCAAGTTCGACCTGATGATCAGGTCGCATCTGTCCATCATCGAAGACCCGGAAGTCAGCCTGTACGTGAAGGATGTTCTCGCACGCCTCGTCAAATCCGTGCCGCCCCAGCCCTATGAATTCAAGTCCGCCGTCATCCTGAACAACGGCCTCAACGCCTTCGCCGTTCCCGGGGGCTATGTCTACGTGCTGACAGGCCTTGTCATGAACCTCGACCGCGAGGACGAGCTCGCCGGCGTGCTTTCCCACGAGCTGGCCCATGTGACGCTTCGCCATGTGGCCGCCCGTCTTGAACGGGCCCAGTATCTCACGGTGGGCAGCCTTCTTCTCGCCGTGGCCGGCATCGCCATCGGCGGCCCGGCCGGCGGCGCCGTCGCGGTGGGGGCCCTCGGCGCCAGCCAGTCCGCAATGCTGAACTACAGCCGCATCGATGAGAACGAGGCGGATCATATCGGCCTGCAGTACCTGACCGCGGCGAAATACTCTCCGTCAGGCATGGTGGGCGGCTTCAAGGTGCTGCGCCAGAAAAGCTGGATGAGCGGCATCAGCATTCCGACCTACCTTTCGACCCACCCCGATCTGGGCGACCGTATCAACGGGCTGCAGGCGCGCATAGCAACGATGCCCGCGGCTGTGCGCGACCGAAAACAGAGCAACAGCCGCTTCATACGCGTCAAGACACTGCTCTGGGCGCGCTACGGCGATACGCAGGCAGCCCTCCAGCGCTTTTCGGGCAAAGACGGCCTCTCAGCCATGGGGCGCGGCATCGTGCGGGCACGCAGCAACGACGTGACGGGCGCCTCACGCGCCTTTGACGAGGCCTTGGCCGCCTCGCCGAACGACCCCCTCATTCTGCGCGAGGCGGGTATCTTCCATTACAGAAAAGGGGACATGGCAAGGGCATCAGGTCTGCTCACCCGGGCGATGAAGCTCGACCCCAAGGACTACATGGCCTCGTTCTTCTACGCGCGCTACCTGGACGAATCCGGCAATCAGGCGCAGGCGCACCGTTATTATGACGAAGTGTTGCGCTACGTGCCCGAGGAATCCGAAGTCCACGAAGCCTATGCCCGCTCGCTGGGTCGAAGCGGCCGCACGTTCGAAGCCTACGTCCACATGACCTACAGCGCCATGTACGCCCACGACAAGAAGCAGAGCGAACGCCATTTTGAAAAGGCGAAGGCCCTGGCCCGCAGCGATAACGACAGGCGCCTCCTGAAACGGCTGGAGACCGCCTACAAAGAACGCAAGGAAATGTGGAATCAAAAATGATGGACACGCACGCGACGACCATCCTCGCCGTCAAGAAGGACGGCCGCGTCGCCATGGCGGGCGACGGTCAGGTGACCCTTGGCCAGACAATGATCATGAAGCATACCGCCCAAAAGGTGCGCCGGCTCTATGAAGGGCGCATTCTCGCCGGCTTCGCCGGCGCCACGGCCGACGCCTTCACGCTTTTCGAGCTCTTCGAGGCCAAGCTCAAGGAGGTGCACGGCAACCTCGTGCGCGCCGCCGTCGACATGGCAAAGGACTGGCGCAAGGACAAATACCTGCGCAAGCTTGAGGCGATGCTCCTGCTCGCCGACAGGGAGCACATCCTGCTGCTCTCCGGCACGGGTGACGTCATAGAGCCGGATGACGACGTGGCGGCCATCGGCAGCGGCGGCCCCTATGCGCTTTCGGCGGCGCGGGCCCTTGCCCGCCACACTGCCATGAACGCCGAGGACATCGTCCGCGAATCCATGACGATAGCGTCCGAGATATGCGTGTTCACGAACGGCCATTTCACCGTGGAGACGCTGTGACACGCATCCTTGCCGGCTGCAAGATCAACCTCGGGCTGCGCATAACCGGGGTGCGCCCGGACGGCTACCACGAAATAGACTCTCTCTTCGTTCCCGTGCCCGAACCGAAGGACGAGCTCATCATCGAAGAGCTTGCGGGAGATCCCGCGATCACGGTTTTCTGCGGGCTTTCCGCGGTCGATCCGCACAAAAACACCCTCACCAGGGCGTATGCGGCCTTCACGGAAAAGGTGCCCGGCGTGCCGGCCCTTGCGATCACGCTGAACAAGGGCGTTCCGGCGGGGTCCGGCCTCGGGGGGGGCAGCAGTGATGCCGCGGCCCTTCTGCGCTGGCTCAACGAAAGGATGGGGCACCCGCTGAATGCGCCCGCCCTGGCGCAAGCCGCCCTCGCCGTCGGCGCGGACACCCCCTTCTTTCTGCACGACGGCCCGTGCAGGGTGCGCGGCATCGGGGAAATCATCGAACCGGTCGCGCAACTTCCCTGCCACGGCACATGCGTGCTCGTATGCCCCGGCATCCACATTGACACCGCCGGGGCCTACGCGCTCTGGGACAGGGCTGCCCGCACCCCGCCGCAAATACAGGGGCCGCACGGCTTGACAAAACAGCCTTTGACGGATAATGAGATTTGTTCCAATGTGCGTAACGATTTGGAATCTGTCATCCTGCCCCTCCATCCAGAGCTGTCGGCCATAAAGACAGCCCTTTGCCGTCACGGGGCGGATGTCGTCTGCATGAGCGGCAGCGGCTCCAGTATATTCGGCATTTTCGGCGGCGATTCCAAAGCACTGGCTGAGGCATCGGTGAATAGCTTCACCGACGGTGGCAACCGGGTCTTTCATTTTGATGTGTAAGCGATGGGATGTAGCCAAGTGGTAAGGCAACGGGTTTTGGCTCCGTCATTCGAAGGTTCGAACCCTTCCATCCCAGCCAAAAGCCTGAAGGTGTATCCTCATGTTCAGTGATCTGAAAATCGTCACGGGCTCATCCAACCCCGATCTGGCAAAAGGCATCTGCGACTATCTCGGCTGCCAGCTTACACCGACCCTCGCCACCACCTTCAGCGATGGCGAGCTGCGCATTGAGATCGGCGACAACGTCCGCGGCGACGACGTCTTCGTCGTTCAGCCCACCTGCCCCCCCGCGGTCAACCGCAATCTCGTTCAGCTGCTTCTCATGCTCGACGCCCTCAAGCGCGCGAGCGCCGAACGCGTCACGGCCGTCATCCCCTACTACGGCTATGCGCGGCAGGACCGCAAGGTCAGCCCCCGCGCGCCCATAAGCGCCAAGGCCGTGGCTGACTTCATCAGCGTGGCGGGCGCCCAGCGCATCGTCACCATCGATGTGCATGCGGGTCAGATCCAGGGATTCTTCAACTGCCCGGTGGACAACCTTTTCGCGGTGCCCGTCATGCTGGACATACTGCGGCAGGAAGGCAAGGAAGACATCGCCATCGTCTCGCCGGATGCCGGCGGCGTTGAAAGGGCGCGCGCCTACGCAGAGCAGCTCGATGCGCCCCTGGCCATCGTCGCCAAGCGCCGCGACAAGCCGAATCAGGCGCAGGCCCTGCACCTCATCGGCGATGTCAAGGGCAAGGTCGCCATCATCGTCGACGATATGATCGATACTGCCGGTACGCTCTGTGCCGGTGCGGACGTGCTTATGAACAACGGGGCCACAAAGGTCGTCGCCTGCGCCACGCATGCGGTGCTTTCCGGGCCGGCCATCGACCGGATCAACGCTTCGGAAGCGCTGAAGGAAGTCATCGTCACCGACACCATCCCGCAGAGCGACAGGCTTGAGCGTTGTTCCAAGCTGAAAGTGGTTTCCGTGGCCGCGCTGCTCGGAAAAACCATTCACAACATTCACACCGGTTCCTCGGTGAGTGTACTATTTGTCTAATCAGGAGAGGCGTCATGAACATCGAAAAGACTTTGAGCGTGCAAAA
>JAILMX010000222.1 GCA_024692205.1 Desulfovibrio sp.
ACCACGGACGATGAGAAGGCATATTCAATCAAAATCAAAAAAGTCGCAAGCAGCGCAGGCATGGCGAAGCGCGAAAGCCATAAGACTCTCCGCTGCTTCGCTGTGCGCAACGGAAAGTTCTACGGCCGCGACATTGCTTAATCCAGCGTTTTTTTGAAGAATCGAGCAGATATGCTCATGACAACAAGGCAGAATATCAGTAAAGGAAAAAGATGAGGCCACAAATCCGTCCAGCTGTAGCCTTTGAGAAGTATGCCGCGTACAGCCCTGTTAAAATAGGTCAGTGGCAGTATATTGCCTATGGCTTGTGCCCATTTCGGCATACCGGCAAAAGGAAACATGAATCCTGAAAGCATAATGTTAGGAAGAAAATAAAATAGCGTCATCTGCAATGCCTGCAATTGATTCTTTGCAAATGAAGAGAGTGTCACGCCAACGGTGAGATTGGCTGCGATGAACAGCAGTGCTGCTACGTACAGAGCGAGTGGATTCCCAAGGAAGGGGACGTCAAACAGGAGGAACGAGAGCAGCAGAATTATGGCGACCTGGACATGGCCGATGAAAATATAGGGCACGATTTTTCCGGTCATGATTTCCAACGGACTCACCGGCGAAGCAAGCAAATTCTCCATGGTGCCCCGTTCCCGTTCGCGGGTCATCGCCAGCCCTGTCATCATTACGGTGGTCATGGTCAGTATGACCCCCATCAGGCCGGGGACGATGTTGTAGTGCGTCAATCCTTCGGGATTATACAATCGGTGGACGATGAACTGAAACGGATCCGGCTTGCCACGCAAAAATGCCAAAGCTCCCCTGCACTCTCGAGAGGCAGCGGAAGCGACAATTCCCTGCAAAGCGGCCAGTGCGCCCCCCGTGGCTGTGGGGTCGGTGGCGTCGGCTTCCAGAAGCATTGCGGGATGTTCGCCGCGTAGCAGGCGCCGCGTGAAATCCTGCGGCACGGAAACGACGAATTGCACCTTCCCCTGCGCGAGTAAAGTGCGCGCTTCTTGTTCGTCAGCAGCTGTGACAAGGGAAAAATACTCGGAATTATGCAGCGCAGTCTCAATGGAACGCGTGAAGCCGGTTTGCTCTCCAAGTACGAGGGCTGTAGGCAAGTGCTTGGGGTCACTGTTGATGGCATAGCCGAAAAGCACCAGCTGGATGACGGGAATGCCCACGATCATGCCGAAGGTCAGACGGTCACGGCGCAGTTGCAGGAACTCCTTCATCACGACGCCCCACCAGCGGGTGAAGGAAAACGCCAGTCTCATGGCCGGGCTCCGAAATTGTCCCGGGAATGGTTCATCATGTAAATGAAAACGTCTTCCAGCCCGGTTTCCACCGGCGTAACCTCATAGCCGGATGACGTCCCGTTCACCGCGCCCTGCAAGGCGCTCTCATCCGTCCCGCTGACGTGCAGAGCCGTCCCGAACATGACAGTCTGTGCCACCTCAGGCATGGCTTCCAGTCTGGCAGCAAGGGCGGCAAGTCCATCCCCGCGCACAGCCAGGGTGAATAGCTTCTGCGATGCAACGATTTCTTGCGCCGTACCTGTGGCCAAGAGCTTTCCGTAGGCAATATACGCCAGTTTGTGACAACGTTCGGCCTCGTCCATGTAGTGCGTGCTGACCAGGACAGAAATGCCCTGCGCGGCTAGCTTGTGCAGTTCCTCCCAGTAATCCCGTCGGGCCGTGGGGTCAACCCCGGCTGTTGGCTCATCCAGCAGAAGAAGCTCCGGCTTGTGCAGCATGCAGGCGGCAAGGGCAAGACGCTGTTTCCATCCTCCCGAGAGAGAACCTGCCAGCTGATTGGCCCGCCCCTGGAGGCCGAGGTTTTCGATGGCAAGGTCAACAGTTTCCCGGCGTCGATCCATTTCATACAGCCGAGCCACGAATTCTAAGTTTTCGCGAATGGTTAAATCTTCCCAAAATGAGAACCGCTGGGTCATGTAACCCACGCGCCGTTTGATGGACGCGCTTTCTTGCAGGATGTCGAACCCCAAACATGTGCCGCTGCCTTTGTCCGGCGTAAGCAGACCGCACATAAGCCGGATGCTCGTCGTTTTGCCGCTCCCGTTCGGGCCGAGGAAGCCGTAGATTTCGCCACGCCCCACAGTGAGCGATACGTCATCCACCACCCTGCGGCCGTGGAAGCTCTTGCACAGATGCTTCACGTCTATCGCGGGATCTGTCATGGCAGTGCCGCCGTGATGGGCTGGCCGGGGTGCAGCATGGCGGTGACGGAGAGCTCCGGCAGTGCCTCTATCATAAAGCAGAGCTTGGAGCGTGTCTCATTGCTGTAAATGACGGGCGGGGTGTATTCCGCCTCCGGGGAAATCCATGAGATGACGGCCTGAAAATCTTTGTCGAGGCCATCCACGCGGCAGTGCAGTTTCTCTCCCTGCCGAATGCGCGGCAAAAACCTTTCGGGCACGAAAAAACGCAATTTGAGATTTCCCGGCGGCAGGAGCTGCACCACGGGACTGCCTGCCGCCACCCATTCTCCCACGCGGTAGAGCGTATCCACGATGAGTCCGGCAATCGGGGCTTTCATCTCCATTTGCGCCAAATTCCACCGGGCCTGAGCGACGCGGGCCTCCTCAGCCGCCACCAGGGCGCGTTGCGCCTTGAGTCTGTGATCGCGTTCCGGAAGATTGAAAACATCCACCTGGCTTTCCAGCTCCGCCACCCGATCCGCCGTGGTCTTTGCACGCGCACGCGCGTCATCCAGTGTCCGTTGCGATACGCCGCCTCCTTTGCGCAATGCTTCATCCCTGCGCAATTCTGCACGGGCATTGGCGGCATCTGCCTTTGCCTGCCTCAACTGCGCTTCCGCCATGGCCACTTCTTCCGGCCTGCGGCCGTGTTCCATATCCTCAAGCGTTGCTGTCGCGGCACGCAGATTTTCCTCGGCGGCGCGCAGGGCGTGACGCTCATATTCGGCATCCAGACGGTAAAGAACCACGTTCAGTTCCGCCTGCGTTCCCTTTGCCTGTGTCAAGGTTTCCAGGCGGCCAGGCCGCGCCGGAGCGAGATAGACATACTCTCCTTCCACATATCCCTGGAATGAAGTCTCTCCGGCATCGCCGCACGCGGTCAGCAGGCAGGCGGAAAGCATAAGAAACCATTTCACGAGCATGAAACGTCCCCCCGATGCGTCAGCATGCCGTCAAGAAGCACCGCGAGGGCATGCTCCCTCAGCTGTTCCCTGTCCGGAAAGGAGATATCTGCTATGCCTTCGATCATATCTTTTGCGGCTAACGGCAGCATGACAATCCCCATGGCGGCTGGAAGTGCCAGACCCGGTATGACATCCGCCCCCACGGTTCCGGCTTTTTGCGCGGCGGTGAGGGCCTCACACAGCAACGCAAAGCGTTCTTTCGGGACACAGGCGATGAGACGTTGCCGGAGGCTGCCGCCGGCATTCATTACTTCCCGGCTCCATAATTGCGGCAGCTCGGGGGCTACGTCCACGGCGTCCAGCAAACCGTCCACAAATGCCGTAAGCACTTGGCGCGGCGTTCCGCCCTCAATGGGCAAGGCGTTCCAGATTTGCCGGATGACGGGAGCAACACGTTCCTCCACAAAGGCGTCAATGAGACCGTCACGGCCGGAAAAATAGTAATGGGCCATTGCCGGCGTGACCTCGGCGGCGCGAGCTATCTGTGCGACCGTTGTTCCTGCGATTCCTTGCGCTGCGAAAAGGCTGAACGCGCAATCCAGCAGACGCTCTCTGCAATCCAGGCCGTTTTGAGCCGGAGGGCGCCCCAAAGGATGTTTCGATGTCGTGACCATGGCACTAATTAACGCATTGATTAATTTTTTGCAACTGTCTTTTCACCGAGGTGCGCACCCAGGATTGTACGGCTCCACAATTATCGTAGTGGCGCCAAGGTTGGCGTTTCAAGCATTCCGGATTGATTCTTGCGGGGTTTCCTTTTGTGCGCCTAGCCTTAGGTTATACCTCAACAAGCCGGTACTTCCGGCTCCCCATGCCCAGTTCCTCCATTGCGGAGAGCTGGCGCAGTCCCTTGCGGGATTCTATGCGTTCCACCAGGTCTTTCTTGTCCTTTTCCGGCAGGGCGTACACAAGGTC
>JAILMX010000249.1 GCA_024692205.1 Desulfovibrio sp.
GCTGTCCATGTCACGTAAACGGCCTTCGCCCATGTCCGTAAGCTTGCGCAAGGAATCCCCTGCGGCGATGACTCGCGGACGACTGGCGTCGGATTCTCCCCTGTCGGTAACGTCTTTTCCCCAGTCAACAAGATACGGCGCCTTACTCAGCATCTCCGGCATGGATGCCTGGACAACTGCTGGGCTGTTAACGTGTTCCTCCACGCAGACAAGCCGTAGACGTCCTGGTCTGCTGTCGTTTTCTGCAGCCTCGGCGCGGACGCCCAGAGCTGCGCCCACACCTGAAAGGGCTATGGCTTTCATGGCCTCACGTCGTGAAAACGGCATATCGGCATCCACTCATGGTTTCAAACTTCGATTCTGCTCTGTTTTTCAGAAAGCAGAACGCCTCCGACGCCAATATTGTCGGCGCTATTTTCCTTGAGGAAGACAAAAATGGTTTCCTTGGGCAAGCCGGTGACTCGCACGGCGGTTTCCGTGAATTCCTCCACTAGCTGACGCTTTTGTTCGACGCTCAGGCGTGCCGCTTCAAAGGTTAGGACTGGCATGGAGTTTCCCCCTTTGATGGATGTTAAAGAGTTTGGTTGCCAATGGACCACGACTTGGTTTGCAGACTGGTAGCGGGCTTGTTTTCTGCCATGACGCCTGCCAGCGGGTGCGGCGTATACAATTCCTCCAGCCACGCGGCCTCCCCGTCGGTGAGTTCCAAATCTACGGCGCGCACGGCGCTGTCCACATGCGATGTTTTCGTCATGCCGACCACCGGGGACGCAACCTTGCGCAGGAGCCAGGCCAGGGCAATTTCCGTCATGGAAACGCCTCGCCGCTCTGCCAGTTCCGCGACACGCCGAATGATGGGCATGTCCTGCTCCTTGACGGTGTCATACTTGAAGCGGGCATACTTGTCCTCGACCAGACGTTTTGTGGCTGTTTCTTCCGGCTTGCGGGAAAGGCGTCCGGCGGCAAGGGCGCTGTAGGGCGTCATACTGATACCCTCTTCCTGGCAGTAGGGAGCCATTTCACGCTCTTCCTCTCGGAACAGGAGATTGTAATGCCCCTGGACAGACACGAATTTGGCAAAGCCCTCACGTTCGGCCAGTGCGTTGGCCTTGGCAATCTGCCAGGCGAAACAGTTGGAAATGCCTATTGCGCGGACTTTTCCGGATCGAACCGCAAGGTTCAGTCCTTCCATGATGTCATACAGCGGCGTGTGCCAGTCCCACATGTGGTAGATGTAGAGGTCAACATAGTCCATGCCCAAATTGCACAGGCTTTTTTCCAGCATTCGACTGATATGTTCCTTCGCCGGAACCCCCGCTTCAATGTCCGCGGCGGTGCGGGGCAGGAATTTTGTGGCAAGGACAACCTCATCCCGGCGAGCGAAATCACGAAGGGCACGCCCTACATACTGCTCCGACGTGCCACTCTGGTAGCCAATGGCTGTATCGAAAAAATTGATGCCCTGTTCAAAACCATGCCGGACGATATCGCGGGTGTGTTCCTCATCCAATGTCCAGCTGTGATGGCCGAGCTTGGGGTCGCCAAAGCCCATGCAGCCCATGCAAATGCGTGAAACCTTAATTTCAGTTGTTCCCAATGTGGTATAGCGCATAGCGTTTCCTGTACGGTTACATGTAGTATTTTGATTAAGCCGCTCCCACGCTTCCCACAAGGGGATAACCGTGCGCGTTTCTTGCAATCCTGTTCATTGGTCAGCATCCTCCAAGGTGTTTTTGATGCCGGAGATACTGCGCTTGGGCGGGTCTCCGAACAGGCGCTTGTGCTCCCGAATGAATTGCGTGGAACTTTCGTACCCTACGGCAAGGGCTGCCCTCGTCACGTCATATCCCTCGGCCAGCATAAGCCGCCGGGCTTCGTCAAGACGCAGCCGCTTCTGGTACTGCAGGGGGCTGACCGAGGTGATTTCCTTAAAATACTTATGGAATGTTGAAGGCGCCATGTGGACAACTTCGGCAAGGCTCTCCACAGAAAACGGCCTGGCGTAATTCTCTTTCAGCCAGGCGATGGCCCGTGATACCCTGTTGCCGTGTGAACCGAGCGTGGTCAAGGAGCGAAGAACCGAACCAAAGGGGCTGTTCAGGAGGCGATAATAGATTTCACGCAGGACGAGGCCTTCAAGTGTCGGCGCAGGATGCTCCGCCAGTTCCACAAGACGGGCGAAGGCGTCCAGCAGGTTCGGTTCAGCCGCCTGTGTGGCAGCGCCCGAAAAATGCATTCCGTCATGCGGGAAAGGCGGCATTTTCGCGGCCAATTCCGCCGCAAAGCTGACGTCCATGCTGAGAGAGAGCGCGAGAAATGGCTCCGCGGGACTGGCTTCCACGACGCAACTGGATACCGGCATGTCTATGCCGCACAAAAAACAGACTCCGGGGCCGTAGCGAAGCTTCTCGCCCCCGATTTCGACGGCCTTCGCTCCCTGCGCGACAAGAATGGCAAGCGGTTCGTAAAAAAGCGGACGCATGCCCCCGCCACATGTCTGGCAGTGAAATCGCAGGCCGGGAACCGAAGAAACGGGATAGTTTCCCGAAGAAGGGCAGGCACGCATGATTGCGTCACGAATAAATGCCAGA
>JAILMX010000009.1 GCA_024692205.1 Desulfovibrio sp.
TTGATGAGGACAGGAAGAACGCGAAGGAGGCGGGCATGAACGACCATCTGGCAAAGCCCGTCGACGTGCGCCTTCTGAAGAACTGCCTGAAACGCTTCACCGCAAAGGCGAACGAACAGGCCCGGAATACGCAGGCGTAAGACCGCATCCGGCGCCACAAGCTTCAGGCTGACAGAGCGCGCAAGCGGGCTTTGCCCCTCCCCTGGCCAACAGGCGGGCTGACGAAAAATAATTCTTGACTAAACCGCCGCGACTCATCATAGCATCTCTGCGCGCTCGCTACGCGGCAACGTCCCGCACCGGCACGAGAGGCCTTCCGGAGCACGGACTTCCACGCCTGGCGACGCCGAACCGGCATCGCCGGAAACGCTGTTCAGAAATGGGATATGCAATGAGCACTGTACTTGAGAAAATACGACTCCATGCGAGGGCGCATCCCGACCGCGTGGCGTACGTCACCGTGAAGCAGACGGCCGACGGCTTTGAAAACGTGCACATGACCTGGGGCGAGCTTGAGGAGCGTTCAAGCCGCCTTGCCGGATATCTCGCGTCCCGTCTGAAAGGCAGGGCCCCCCTGCTCGTCTGCGGCCATAAGGATCCCCTCATGCTCGTCGCCTTCCTCGCCTGCGTCCGCTCGGGCAGGGCCTATGTGCCGGTGGACGCATCCACCCCGGCGGGCCGCGTAGGCGACATCGCCGCCGCCGTGGAGCCGGAGCTCATCCTCAACGCGGAGGACATGGACGGCATGCCAGCTGGCCGTGCCGTGCTGGACAGCGCCGAAATGCGCGCCCTGTGCGAAACGGCACCGCGCTGTGACGACAGCGGACAGGTTTCGGGCGAGGACATCCACTACATCATCTTCACCTCGGGCAGCACCGGCCTGCCCAAGGGGGTGCGCATCACCGCCGCCTGTCTGGACAATTTCCTCGCTTGGTCGCAAAACCTCACCGCCGGCGTGCCCGCCAAGCCAAACGGCGACCGCGTATTCATCAATCAGGCGCCCTTCTCCTTCGACCTTTCCGTCTTCGATCTGTACACGGCCCTTTACACCGGTGGCTCCATCCGGGCCATACCCAAGCCCCTGCAGGGCGACATGAAGGCCCTTTTCGCCTACCTTGGGAGCACATCGGCGGATATCTGGATATCAACCCCCTCCTTCGCGGACCTGCTCCTCGCCGACAATGCCTTCAACCAGAGCCTTCTGCCCGACCTGAGGCTCTTCCTTTTCTGCGGGGAGGCTCTCACGGGCAGGACGGCGGAGAAACTCGCTGCGGCCTTTCCAAAGGCCTGCATCACGAACACCTACGGCCCGACGGAATCGACCGTGGCCGTGACGGGCGTGGTGGTCACCCCCGAGATGGCGGCCGAGCACGCGGTGCTCCCCTTGGGCGTGGAGAAGCCCGGCACCCGCATCTTCATCATGGATGAGAAGGGAGCGGTGCTTCCCGACGGGGAAAAAGGCGAGATCGTCATCGCCGGCGACACCGTGAGCCCCGGTTACTGGAACAATCCGGCGAAGACCGCAGAGATGTTCGGCACCTGCGACGCGGACGGCACGCATGCGCGTCTGTACCACACCCATGACGCCGGCTACCGCAAGGACGGCCTGCTCTTCTACTGCGGCCGCATGGACAAGCAGGTGAAGCTGCACGGCTACCGCATCGAGCTGGAAGACATAGAAAACAACATCCTCGTCATCCCCGGCGTGGAGCGCACCGTCGTCATCCCCGAAAGGGAGAACGGCGAGGTGAAGGACCTCGTCGCCCACATCGTCGAAGAGGCCCCCGTGCAAAGCGTCATCAGGGAACGCCAGCGCATACGCGGCGAGCTCAAGAAACGGCTTCCCGATTACATGATACCGCGAAAATTCGTCTTCGATGACAGCCTGCCCATGACACAGAACGGCAAGGTGGACAGAAAGGCGCTGGAGAGCGGCCCCCAATGCTGACGATTGAGCAGTACAACGGCATATGCCCCATCTACGTCTATCTGCTGCTCGTTCTGCCCGCGGTGGTTCTCGGGCTGTGCGGCCGCAAGTCGAAACTGCTCAACCTCGCCATAAGCCTCGTCATGCTTGCCCTTCTGCTCGGCATGCTCTCTCTGCAGATGTGGGAGTTCGGCCTCTACCTCGTCTGCGAACTCGCCCTCGTCTACGGCTACTGGTTCTTCCGCGAAACGTGCAGGAGCGAATGGCTGTACCGTGCGGTCTTCGCGCTCTCCCTCCTGCCGCTCGCCCTCGTCAAGGGCTACGCCCGCACGGATCTCGGGGCCTA
>JAILMX010000012.1 GCA_024692205.1 Desulfovibrio sp.
GCGGTGATGCGGGCAAGGGCCTTCTCCGAGCCGTCCTGCAGCTCTTCGGAGTGGCGCAGGGCGCAGCCCATGATGTCGTCGCGCCGCAGGTATTCCGCCCGGTCAATGACAGGGGTTGTCATAACCTCGATGTCTTTCAGCCAGACGCCGGGGGTGCCTGAGGAAAGGGGCGCGAGGCGTTCCATGAGGTCGCGGCGGTTTTCTGCATCGTTCAGCATGGCGTTCAGCGGCGTCATTCCGGAGAGGACGAGGCGCGCGACGATGGCCTGACAGCCGGGTTCGGCCAGACTCTGGAGGGCTTCAAGGCGGGAATAGAGCAAGCGGTCAAGTTCGTCGGCCTGCGTCACGCCGTCGAGGGCGATTTCGACCGTCTGCCAGGCGACCGGCCCGAGAGTGCGGAAGGACGATTCGAAGGAAAATCCCGCGCCGTTTCGCGTGGCCGTGACGAGCAGGCAGCCGTGGGGGCCGGCCTCGTTGATGTGCAGGCCCTGCGTGCTGCCGCTGTAGGCCGCGAAGGGGGATTCGGCCGAGATGACCCCGCCGGCGTGGATATGGCCGAGCGCCCATGCGTCGAGGCCCGCCGCCCTGAGGTCTGCGAGCGAGCAGGGGGCGTAGCGGTCGGCATCGGCCGCGGTGTCGAGCGTGCAGTGCAGAACGCCGAGCTGCAGGCAGTCTTTTTCGGGATCGCGGGTGAAGAGCTGGGCGAGGTTGCGGCCTTCTTTGGCGCGGACATGGCTTATGCCGTGTATGAGGGCGACGGTCTCGCCGTCTTTTTCAACCGGCACGCGGCCGACATCCGCCCCGAAGATGGTGACGTTTTCGGGTATGGTGATGGAGGGCAGGCGTGAATCAAGCGGGTCGTGGTTGCCGTGGGCGAGAAAGACCGGGATGCCCAGCCCCTCAAGCCGGCGGAACATGTCGCTGACGCGCAGCTGCGCCTTGATGCTGTGCTCTTCGGCATTGTAGAGGTCGCCGGCGAGTGCGAGAAAGTCGGGCCGCTCGCTTTCGCACAGCTGAGCGAGGCGGTCGAGCGCCGTGAAGGTCGCCTCTTTGAGGATGCGGGCGAGCTGGTCCCCCGTCTCGCGGGAGATGCCGCGGAAAGGGGCGTCCAGATGCAGGTCGGCGGCATGGATGTAGCGTATCTGTTTCATGGGGAAAAGGCCTTCTTATCGTCGGGGTATGCCCTTTCGGAAGAGGAGGCGCGCGACGTGCGTCTCGGGCGAGGGCATATCCAAAAAGTCTAGACTTTTTCGTGAGTAATGACAAGGAGGAAGATTGGGGGAAAATGGAGAAGAATGCCCTTCTTTGGCAAGGGGGAGCGTCCGTGAAAAGACTTGTCGGATGGCGGGCATTGCGTGTATTGTCGCACAAAGAGCGCGTGATCTTTCGGCAGGAGCCGACATGGACGCGCCGTTTCCCACGCGTCATCTCCCGCAGGGCGGGAAAGGAGTTTTCTATGGCACTTCGCATCGGCTGGATTGGAACCGGCGTCATGGGGCTTTCAATGGCGGGGCACCTGCTCGACAAGGGCTTTGCGTTGACGGTGTTCAACCGCACCATGGCCAAGGCAAAACCCCTCATAGACCGCGGTGCGCAGGCCGCCGCCAGCCCGCGCGAGGTCGGTGAACATTCCGACGTGGTCTTCACCATCGTCGGCTACCCCTCCGATGTCGAGGCTGTCACTATTGGTCCCGAGGGCGCACTTTCCGGCATGAAGAAGGGCGGCGTACTCTGCGACATGACGACCTCAAGCCCGACCCTGGCCGCGCGCATAGCCGAGGTCGCCGCGGAGAAGGGCGTCATCGGCATGGACGCGCCCGTGACGGGCGGCGACGTGGGGGCCAGAAAAGCCACGCTTTCCATCTTCGTCGGGGGAGACGCCGAAGGCTTCGCCACCATAAAGCCCTGCCTTGAAGCGATGGGGCAGAAGATCATGCACTGCGGCGCGGCCGGACTCGGTCAGCGGGCGAAGCTCGCCAATCAGGTGGCCATTGCCGGCGTCATGTTCAGCGTGTGCGAATCATTGCTTTTCGCCGCTCAATCGGGCCTCGACGTGCGTCGCTGGCAGGATCTCGTCGTCACTGGCGGTGCGGGCAGCGTCGCCATGGGCACGCTTGGCATGCGCATGATAGACGGTGATTTCGAGCCGGGCTTCTTCATCAACCACTTCGTGAAGGACTTGGGCCTCGTGCTTGAGGAATGCCGTCGCATGCATATAGTGCTTCCGGGCGTCGAGCTCGCGGACCGTTTCTACCGCAGCATGCAGGGGCGTGGGCGCGGAAGCCGCGGCACGCAGGACCTCATCAACGCGCTGGCGGAATTTTCCGGTACGCAGTGGACTCCGGTGCCGGAAAAGGCCGGCAGATAGCCCACGTCTGCGAAGAACTGCCTTCCGCAATGAGGCGAAATACCGTCGTCAGTGCGGTGTTTGGACGTTGCATTGCGGTGAGACGTGCCGGCGCAGCCAGAAAAAAAGCCTCGTGGCACTGCGAGGCTTTATCGGTCAGGTCCGAGGGGGGGCTGATCCCGCACGCTGCGGAAAGAGAGCCCTCCCTGCTGTTGGCGCAGGTTGCTATTCGAAGCGGCTCGCGCCGGTGATGAGGACCATGTCCACGGGCACGTCGTCGTACATGCCCACGCTCTGGGTCTTTCCCTTGGCGATTTTGTCGACGACGTCCATGCCATCCGTGACCTTGCCGAAGACACAGTAGCCCCAGCCGGAGACCGAGGGCTCTGTGTGGTTCAGGAAGTCGTTGTCCACGAGGTTGATGAAGAACTGGGCGGAGGCGCTGTGCGGATCCTGCGTGCGGGCCATGGCAATTGTGCCGCGTTCGTTCTTCAGGCCGTTGTCGGCCTCATTCTGGATGGGCTCGCGGGTCGGCTTTTCATCCATGCGCGCGCCGAGCCCGCCGCCCTGGATCATGAAGTTCTTGATGACGCGATGGAAGATGGTGTTGGCGTAGAAGCCGTCGTCCACGTATTTGAGGAAGTTGGCGACTGTCTTCGGGGCCTTGTCTTCGTATAGTTCGATGAGGATGTCGCCGGAGGTGGTCTCTAGCAGGACGACGGGGTTGGCCATGGTATTCTCCTTGAAAATGATATGGAATGCGCTGTTCGGAATAGAAGCTGGCAGTATACGGCATCGTGGGCAGGAAGGCAATGCCGTCACCAGGGGGCGTTGCTGATGGACGTCTGCCTGCGGTCGCTATGCGCCGACCTTGAGGCCGTGCGCGGGGCGCTTCTTTCGTGGTTTGCGGCGAACAAGCGGGACCTGCCGTGGCGTGTGCGCTACACGCCCTACGAGGTGTGGATATCCGAGGTGATGCTGCAACAGACGCAGATGGAGCG
>JAILMX010000050.1 GCA_024692205.1 Desulfovibrio sp.
TGCTGCGCCGTCAGATAGCCGACATCATCCTTCTGGGCGATGTGGACGCCCTCAAGGCGAGGGCGGCATCGCTTTCGCTCGACATCGCCGCCGCGACCCTCATCGACCCGAAAAACTCCCCGAAATTCGAGGACTACGCGAACACCTTCTATGAACTGCGCAAGGCAAAGGGCGTCACCCCGGAAGACGCCAAAAAAACCATGCTCGACGCGACGGTTTACGGCACAATGATGGTCAAGAAGGGCGACGCCGACGGCATGGTCAGCGGCGCCGTGAACACCACGGCCCACACCATCCGCCCGGCCCTGCAGTTCGTGAAGACGCGCCCCGGCTTCTCAGTGGTCTCGTCCTGCTTCCTCATGTGCCTGAAAGACCGCGTGCTCGTCTTCGGCGACTGCGCGGTGAACCCGAACCCCGACGCGAAGCAGCTCGCCGAGATCGCCGTCGCAACGGCCCAGACGGCCAAGGCCTTCGGCATCGAGCCGCGCGTGGCCATGCTCTCCTACTCCACCGGCAAATCCGGCAAGGGCCCCGACGTCGACGTCGTGGTCGAGGCGACCGCCCTCGCCAAACAGATGGCTCCCGATCTCGCCATCGACGGCCCCCTGCAGTACGACGCGGCCTTCGACCCGACCGTCGCCAGGACCAAGATGCCGGACAGCCCCGTCGCCGGCAGGGCGACCGTCTTCATCTTCCCCGACCTCAACACGGGCAACAATTCGTACAAGGCCGTGCAGCGCGCCGCGAACGCCATCGCCATCGGCCCCGTTCTGCAGGGCCTGAACAAGCCCGTCAACGACCTGTCGCGCGGCTGCCTCGTTGCGGACATCGTCAACACCGTCGCCATAACCGCGGTTCAGGCCGCACAGGAGGCCTAATAAATGAAGATACTCGTCCTCAACGCGGGCTCATCCTCATGCAAATACAAGCTGTATGAGATGGACACGCAGACCTCGCTCTGCTCCGGCACGGTCGAGCGCATCGGCGAGGCACAGGGCTGCCTGACCCACAAGATCGAGGTGAAGGGCCGCGAGGAGAAGATCGTCGTCGAGGAGGCCTTTGCCGACCATGCCGCGGCGATGAACAAGGTCATCGACCTCATCCGGGATCCCGTGAAGGGCGTCATCCGCGACATGAAGGAGATAGGCGCCATCGGCCACCGCGTGCTGCACGGCGGCTGCCGCCTGACGGCGCCGGCGCTTGTGAACGAAGACGTCAAGAAGACCATCGCCGAGACCATCCCCCTGGGACCCCTGCACAATCCGGCGAATCTCATGGGCATCAACGTGGCGGAGAAGCTCTTCCCCGGCGTGCCCAACGTGGCCGTCTTCGACACCGCCTTCGGCATGAGCATGCCGCCCGAGGCCTACACCTACGCCCTTCCGCAGGACCTCTGCGAAGAGCTGCACATACGCCGCTACGGTTTCCACGGCACCTCGCACACCTATCTCGTGGAACGCCTGGCCGCGCAGCTGAAGAAACCGCAGGATGAGGTGAACTGCATCACCCTGCATCTGGGCAACGGCTCCTCCATGGGCTGCGTGAAGAACGGCAGGTGCATCGACACGAGCATGGGTCTGACTCCCCTCGAGGGCCTCGTCATGGGTACGCGCTGCGGCAGCGTCGATCCGGCCATAGGCCCCTTCCTGATGAAGGAGAAGGGCCTCACCGCCGACGAGGTGGACACGATCTTCAACAAGAAATCGGGCATGCTCGGCCTGTGCGGCATGATCGACATGCGCGACGTGCACGCCGCCGTGGAGAAGGGGGATGAGAAGGCCCTGCTCGCGAAGAACATCCTCATCCGTACCATCAGGAAACAGCTGGGCGCCTATCTCTTCCTTCTGGAAGGCAAGGTCGACGCCATGGTCTTCAGCGCCGGCATCGGCGAGAACGACGACGTCACCCGCGCGGGCATCTGCGCCGGACTGGAGGGTCTCGGCATCAAGATGGACCTTGCGCTCAACAAGAAACGCAGCGGGGAGGAGCGCCTCATCTCCACCCCCGACAGCAAGGTGAAGATATTCATCATCCCCACGAACGAGGAGCTGCAGATAGCGCTTACGGCCATGCGCATCGTGAACGGCTGATCTGCGCGCCTTGAGGAGGAGCATCATGCGGGATTCCGTATACGTCGCCGTTCCTTCCGACGGACCCGGCGGACTGGACGCCGCACCGAGCGCCCATTTCAGCCGTTGCGCCTGCTACACCCTCGCCCGCATACGCGGCGAGACGATAAGCGACGTCAGCATCCTCCCGAACAGCGGACGCGAGCAGAGCGACTGCCTGCGGCCGCTGAAGGAACTCGCGGGCCTCGGCATCAAGGCGATTCTGGCCGGCGGCATGGGCCTGCGCCCGCTCATGGGGATGGAGTCTCTCGGCATCACCCCCTACTACAACGCGGGGCACGACACGGTGCGCGCCACTCTCGAGGCCTTCGCCGAAGGACGCCTGCCGCGCTTCGCCGAGGACAACACCCGCAGGGGCGGGCATTGAGCTGACCTCCATTGGGGCAGACAGCGGGGATGCTCCCCGTGAGACGATCAGGAAATGCGAGAGAACGAAAGGCCGGCGGAAAAGCCGGCCTTTCCCGTTCAGCATGACGGGGATGCGTTTGCCCTGCGGCATCGGCGGGGCAACGCTTGCGGCTGAAAGCCGTGCCCGCCGAAATTGGCGCGCAATGAAAAACGGCCCCGCCGGAGATTTCGGCGGGGCCGCATCATTACATGACAAGGGCTGGCGGCGGACGCCGTCAGGATT
>JAILMX010000059.1 GCA_024692205.1 Desulfovibrio sp.
AGCGAGGCGAAGCACTGGCAGGACGCAACGGAGACGGCCGAACCGCCGGAGGAACCGCCGGGCACCTTGCCGGTATCCCATGGATTGTGCGCGGGATGCCATGCGGAATTCTCGGTGGTGGAGCCCATGGCGAATTCGTCCATGTTCGCCTTGCCGAGGATGACGGCTCCGGCTTCGCGCAGTTTCTCGACGACAAAGGCGTCATAGGGCGGCACATACCCCTCAAGGATGCGCGATCCCGCCGTGGTGGCAAGGCCCTTGGTCGAGATGGCGTCCTTCACCGTCACGGGCACGCCCCACAGGGGGAGGGCGGGATCGGGCCCGGCGGCATCAAGAGCCTCGGCCGTCTTGAGGGCGCCTTCGCGGTCGACGCTGATCATGGCGCCCAAGCGCGGTTCGGTAGCTTCCATACGGTCAAGGCAGGCGCGGGTCAGCTCGGCCGCGCCGAGCGATTTCTTTTGGAGGGCCTGCACCGCTTCAGTCAGGGAAAGGAAAATCGGAGAAGTCATTGGGTATCCTTGTTTCCGATGTTAGACGATGCGCGGCACGATGAAATATTCGCCGTCATTCTCCGGGGCATTGGCGAGCATGGCCGCCCGCTCTCGACGGTTCTCGGCATTGTCCTCACGGGGGCGGCCGCTGTGCGCGACGGGGCTGTAAAGCGGCTCGACGCCCTGCACGTTCACGCCGGCCAGAACGTCCATGTACCCCAGAATATCACCGAACTGGCGCGCGAAAAGGGGTTTTTCCTCTTCCGAGACGGCGAGGCGCGAAAGCTGCGCCATGTGAATGACGTCGTCAGGCTTGATGATCGTGTGTTCAGGCATGATGGTTGCTCCTACTGTGCCGACTGGGTGCCGGGCCTCGAGGGCAGACGCAACTTGTATGACGGTTGCGGCGTTGTACTCATGACGGGCTGAGCCGGTTGCTGACCGGCTGCTTGTACGGCAGGTGCGGGCGTTCCACTCGCCGGAGGAAGGAATTGCCCCTCTGGCGTTTGCTGCGGCGGCACCGGGGGCTGCCCCTCGGCATCTTCGGGTGGTTGCCCCTGCATACGCAGGGCGGCGCGCTCCACTATGGCCGTGCGGGTCTGCTTGAGGTCGTTGACATCGGCAGGCGCCATGCCGGCGGCCGTCACTCGGTAGACGAACAGGCGCTCATGACCGACGCCCGCATTATCCCAGCTCATCGGAGCGAGCGCACGCAGAAGCGGCGCCGCACGGTTGGCCCGGGCAGTCACTTCGGATGCGGAGGGACGATCGCTCATGGCCATGCTCACGGCGAAACGCACGAAGTCATAGCCCAGCGACTGCCAGAAATTATTGTTGGCGGCAAGCACGCGCGGACCTGTGGTGACGTTCCACGCCACGGGAAAGACCGCGAGCGGATACTTGTCGGCGTTGGCAACACGGCGGCCCGCAATGCTCTGCTCCCACAAGGTCGTGCCCATGAGCAGCAGACGGTCCTCGCCGTTGTACATCAGGCTCGACACGACCATGTCCATGTTCTTCCACGAATCGGGAACAAAAAGGGCCTCGAATTCCGTCTGGGGAACAGGCGTTGCGCTGCTGCCGCTTCCGTTCTGCATGGGCTTGATGAGGGGAGCGGCTGCAGCCGACCAGCTTGCACGGTCGGCGGGATTGTAGGCCGCCGTCTGCACGGGCATGGAACGCCGCGCGGCCGTCTGTCCGAAAAGGGCCGACATACGGGTCCCAAAGGTGTCAGAGGGATAGAAGACGCCGAAGGAGCGCATGCCCATCCCATCTGTCGCGAAGGAGATGAGCGCGTCGATCTGATCCTGAGGGCTCGGGAAGAAACGCCAGGCGCGGCGACCCTCGTCGCCGGGCTCAAGATTGTTGAGAAAGGCGAAGAAGATGCGTCGGTCGACAAGGCCGGAATCTCGGACCTGCTTGTAGATCTGCGGGCGCAGGGGGCCGCCGATGACGGCGCACTCAGGCGGCAGGGCCTGCAGTTTCGCCTGCCAGTCGGGGGCGTCGGTGTTGATTGTGTCGATGGTGAGCCGTATCCCCTGCGCCGTCATCTCCTGTTTGGCGATCTCAGCGCCCCGGGAGATCCTGCCCGCGACAGGGGCGAGATTGCCGGTGACTGGCAAGGCCAAGGCTATGTGCACGCCTTTCGAAGGGTCCGGCTTCGACGGCGAGAGCGTGCCTTTCTGCAGGCCCGGGAACTGGCATGCGGTCAAGGAGAGGATCGCTGCCATGGAAAAGAGATAAGAAACTATATGCGGTCGGCGCATGAGAGTCCTCCCGAAAAAAATCACCCCCTGCAAAGAGGGGACAGGAACTTGGGGCATGAACGGCAAAAGGCCCGACCTTACGGTCGGACCTTTTTTTACTACAGCTCACGCATGGTGGCAAGATTGCCCTCTGCGCTTATTTTTTCACTTCAGTGTAGTCGGCGTCGACGACGTCGTCATCCCCCTTGCCGCCGGCGGAAGGGTCACCAGGCTGGCCGGGCTGCCCAGGCTGGCCGGCTGGGCCGCCCGCAGCCTGGGCGTTCTGCTGGTACAATTGCTCGGCGAGCTTGTGCGAGGCATCGGCCAATTCCTTGGTCGCAGCCTTGATGGCTTCAACGTCCTCGCCCTCAAGGAGTTTACGCAAAGAGGCGATCTTGGCCTCGATGTCGCTCTTGAGGGCGGCGTCGGCCTTAGCGCCCAAATCAGTCAGAGATTTCTCTGTGCCGTAGATCAGGCCGTCGGCCTGATTGCGCGCCTCAATAAGCTCCTGCTTCTTCTTATCCTCGCCGGCGTGGGCCTCAGCCTCGCGCACGAGACGCTGGATATCGTCTTCGGAGAGGCCGGAGGAAGCCGTGATTTTGATGGTCTGCTCCTTGCCGGTTCCCATGTCCTTGGCGGACACGTTCACGATGCCGTTGGCGTCGATGTCAAAGGTGACCTCGATCTGCGGCACGCCACGGGGCGCCGGGGGAATGCCGGCCAAATCAAAGCGGGCCAGCGTCATGTTGTCTGCGGCCATGGGGCGCTCACCCTGCAGAACGTGGATGGAGACTGAGGGCTGGTTGTCCGCAGCCGTGGTGAAGACATTGCTCTTCTTGGTCGGGATGGTCGTGTTGCGTTCGATCAGTTTGGTGAACACGCCGCCCATGGTCTCGATGCCAAGAGAGAGCGGGGTCACGTCGAGCAGAAGCACGTCCTTCACGTCACCCGCGAGGATACCGCCCTGAATGGCGGCGCCCATGGCGACGACCTCATCGGGGTTCACGGAGCGGTTAGGCTCCTTGCCGAAGAACTTGGTGACGACCTGCTGCACAAGGGGCATACGGGTCATGCCGCCGACGAGGATGACTTCGTCGATCTGGCTGGCCTGCAGATTGGCGTCAGCAAGGGCCTTCTTGCAGGGTTCGATGGTGCGCTCGGCGAGATCGCCGACAAGTTGTTCGAGTTTCGCACGAGAGAGCTTGAGCATCAAATGCTTGGGCCCGGTCTGGTCAGCAGTGATGAAAGGCAGATTGACCTCGGTCTCCATGGAGGTGGAGAGGTCTTTCTTGGCCTTTTCCGCGGCTTCCTTCAGACGCTGCAGAGCCATGCTGTCCTTGGAGAGGTCAATGCCGCCGTTCTCGCGTTTGAACTCGTCAACGAGGTAGGCGATGACGCGCTGGTCGAAGTCTTCGCCGCCCAAGAAGGTGTCGCCGTTGGTGGCGCACACTTCGACGACGTTGTCACCCACTTCGAGGATGGAGATATCGAACGTGCCGCCGCCCAGGTCGAAGACGGCGATTTTCTCATTGGCCTTCTTGTCCGCCCCGTAGGCGAGGGAGGCGGCCGTCGGCTCGTTGATGATGCGCTTCACGTCGAGGCCTGCGATGCGACCGGCGTCCTTGGTGGCCTGGCGCTGGGCGTCATTGAAGTAGGCCGGCACAGTGATGACGGCTTCGCTCACGGTCTCGCCCAGATACGCTTCGGCATCGGCCTTCAGCTTGGCCAGAATCATGGCTGAAATTTCAGGGGCGCTATAGGTGCGGCCGTCGACTTCCACGCTGGCGTCGCCGTTGGCGGTCTTCGTGATGGCGTAGGGAGAATGCTCTTTCCAGCGATCCACTTCGGGGGTGTCATACCGGCGGCCCATCAAACGCTTGATGGCGAATATGGTGCGCTGGGGGTTGGTGACGGCCTGACGTTTGGCGATGTCGCCGACCAGACGTTCCTTATCGGTGAAAGCGACGACGGAAGGGGTCGTGCGCGCACCTTCGGGGTTCGTGACGCACTTGGGGTCTTTGCCCTCCATGATGTACACGCAGGAATTTGTCGTACCGAGATCAATGCCGATTATCTTGGACATGGTTTTTCCTCCTTGTGAATGCCGGGCGGATCGTCTTCAGTAATGATGATTAAGCGTCAATGGCGATCCGTTCGCAATGCAGTAGATAAGGCGTCCTTTCCGACTGTCCAGCCGCACAGAACAATTTTTTTCAAAAATACCGCCAAAGCCCTTTGGGTAAGCCCCGTCCCCACGAAAAAAGCCCCTTCCGGGGCTGTGCGTTCTTGAGAGATGCCGATGTTTACCGCAGTTCCTGCCGGTACTGCATGGACTGGCGCAAGGTCTCCTTGTCCATGTACTTCACCTCGGCGCCGAGGGGGATACCCTGCGCAAGGCGCGTGATGCGAATGGAGGGAAACCGCCGGCGCACGGTCTGCAAAAGCCACGTTGCCGTATTCTCAGCTTCTATCGTAGCGCCGAGGGCGAAGATGAGCTCCTGAATCTCGCCCTCCGCCAGACGGGCGAAAAGGCGCTCCGCATCAGGGCCGTCTCCGTCATGTTTTTCAAGAGGCGACAAGAGCCCGCCCAGTATCATGTACTGACCACGGTAAAAACCGCCCGCGTCGAGGGTGAGCATGCTGTCCCACTCGGGCACGAGGCACAGACTCTCTCGACTGCGCTCGGGGTCGGCGCACACGGCGCAGGGATCGGTCGCAGAGAGCCCCCCGCACCGCGAACACAGACGCAGGCGGTCACGCAGCTCATAAATCCCCTGCCCAAGCCGCCGCGTTTCGGATTCCGGCCACTTCAAGAGTGTCATGGCTGCCCGCATCGCCGATTTCGGTCCGAGACCCGGCAGATGGGCAAGCTGGTCAACCAAGACCCTGAGGGGCTCGGGAATGTGCGAAGCCATCGTCCGGCTATGCTGCTAGAACAGACCGGGCAGTTTTATGCCGCCGGAAAGGTTGTTCATTTCACGGTCCATGCTCTCACGGGCGATGCGCCCGGCCTCGTTGACGGCGGCGAGAATGAGGTCCTGCAACATCTCCACATCCTTGTTCTCAAAGGTTGCCGGGTCGATGGTCAGGCTCTTGAGCTCCTGCTTGCCGGTCACGACGGCCTTGACCATGCCGCCGCCGCTGGAGGCCTCATAGGTGCGGTCCGCCATTTCTTCCTGAAGTTTGCTCAGCTTGCGCTGCATAACCTGCGCCTGACGCAGGATATCGTTCATATTACGCATGGGGATCTCCTTTCATCATTAGTGTTCCGCTATCTTCACGCAGTGGTCGATTACACCGCCCAAAATCGCAAGGCAGGGCTGCATTTCAGGTCTTCGCTTGAATTCCTCGATCAGCTCTGCCTCGGTTTTCACGGGCTCGGGGCCGACAACCGTTATCTCTGGCACGACGGCGCCCGCCGGCGTGCATTCCGCAAGAGCCTTGTGGAGGCTGTCACGGATGCTTTCGATCTGTCCGGCCAGCATACCGGACGTAGGCCACAAGGTGATACGGCCGTCGGAGCACTCCGCCCGGACGGCCCTGAGCACCCGTACGACCATGGGCAGAGGGTAGCGGTCCCCATGCCCTTCCAAAAAATCGCATAGCCCCAGCCACGGAGTAGCGCTCCCCTCCGAGGGGGGGGCCGAAGGATGTTCAGCTCCGGGCCTGAGCGAAGCATCCGCAGACACGCCGGGAACCGCGGCAGGCTTCGTCTCCGCGATCTTGACCGCCACCGGGGACTCAGGCTGTCCGGGGCCGCCTGTCGCGAAACTCTTTCCGGAGCGGCCTACACAATCAGGTCTGCCCGCCTCCACTCCGGTCCCGCCAAAAGGGGGACGTTCTCCTCCCGGGTTCTGACGCAGGGGCACGGGGTTTTCCACAGGACGGGCAGGCCGTGTTTCCGACCGCGTGGCCGCATTGGACGCCGTGGACTGCGCGGCGGCAGGCCTCTCAGAACTCTCGGGGGGATTCTCCCCGGCCCCCGCAGGATCAGGACGTGCCACCGGCTGCGCGAACGATGCGAGGGCGGCGTCAGCCCTTTCCAATGGCAGAAGCCGTGGCAACAGCGTCAGATTGAGCAACAAAAGCTCAAGGGCTGCCGCAGGCTCGCCGCTCTGCACGACGGATCGCTGAGAATCAAGCACCATCTGCCATGCGGCGTGCAGATGCGCTGCTGAAAAAAGCGAGCACGTTCCGCGGACAAGCTTTTCCTCGTCTTCCGGCAGGCCGAGAACAGGGTATATGCCCTCGCCCCCCTGCCTCGCCAGGAAAAGGCTCCGCAAAAAGCCCGCAAGCTCGCCCACGAAGAAACCTATGTCCACGCCCTGGCGGCTGACGGCCTGCACCAGTTTCGCGACGGCGACGCAGTCCCGTTCGCGCATGGCGCGGAATATGCCGTCGAAGATCTCCTGCCCGGCAAGGCCGAGCACCTGGCGCACGACTTCCGTATCCAGCCGGCTGTCGCCGAGGGCCAGCGTCTGATCCAAAAGCGACATGCTGTCACGCACGCTGCCCTGCGCCCTTTTCGCCACGAGACGCACGGCCGCCTCGTCGAAGGGCACGTTCTCCTTGCGGAGCACATCGACCAGATGCGCCGCGATTTCGTCCTCACGCAGATGCCGGTAGGCGAAATGCTGACAACGGCTCAGGATGGTCACGGGAAACTTGTGCACCTCTGTCGTGGCCATGATGAAGATGACGTGCGCGGGCGGCTCCTCAAGCGTCTTGAGCAGGGCGTTGAAAGCCGCCTTCGACAGCATGTGCGCTTCGTCAATGATGAAGATCTTGTAGCGCCCTTCCATGGGGGCATAGCCGACCGTCTCGCGCAGGGCGCGCACATCATCGACGCCGTTGTTCGAGGCGCCGTCGATCTCGACCACGTCGACATGGCTGCCCTGCGTCACTTTGCGGCACTGGGCGCACTCGTTGCAGGGTTCGGCGCAGGGGGCGCGTTCGCAGTTGAGGGCCTTTGCGAAGATGCGGGCGATGGTCGTCTTGCCGACGCCGCGTGTACCGCTCAAAAGATAGGCGCAGGCTGGTCTGTCCTCCGCGCTGGCGCGGGAGAGCACGGTGGTAACCATGCCCTGCCCGACGACCTCCGCAAAGGTCTGCGGTCTGTACCGCGCCGCCAGCGACAGATTTTTCATGCTGTATGCACCCTCAATCGGGAGCTAGACGGTGTAGTGGGCGAGCCAGTCGGCGTACTTGGGGTTCTCACCCTTGACGATCTTGAAGAACTCTTCCTGCAGATGCTTCGTCACGGGGCCGCGGTGGCCGGCGCCGATCTGACGGTGGTCCAGCTCGCGGATGGGGGTGAGCTCGGCTGCCGTGCCGGTGAAGAAGGCCTCGTCGGCGATATAGAACTCATCGCGGGTGAACTGCTGCTCAAGCACGGTGTAGCCCAAGTCTGCCGCGAGCTTCATGAGGCTGTCGCGGGTGATTCCTCCCAGGATTGACGTCCACGGCGTCGTCTTTACGATGCCATCGCGCACGATGAAAACGTTCTCACCGGTCGCCTCGGAGACGAAACCGTTGGTGTCGAGCATGATGGCCTCGTCATAGCCATCTTCCTTGGCCTCGATCTTGGCGAGGATGGAGTTGACATAGTTGCCCGCAGCTTTCGCCTTGGACATGGTCGTGTTCACATGGCTGCGCGCGAACGAGCTCGTTTTGATGCGGATGCCCTTTTCGAGCGCTTCCGGGCCGAGATAGGCGCCCCAGGGCCACACGGCGATGATGGTGTGCACCGGATTGTTGCCGGGGTAGACGCCCATCTCGCCATAGCCCACGAAAGAAAGCGGGCGGATGTAGGCCGCGGGCATCTTGTTCGCCTTAAGGGTCTCGATGATGCCGTCCGCGATCTGCTCGGCGGTATGGGGAACCTCCAAACGCATGATCTTGGCGGAATTGAGCAGGCGTTTTGCATGATCCTGAAGGCGGAAGACCGCCGATGTGCCGTCTGAGCAGGCATACGCGCGGACGCCCTCGAACACGGCGCTGCCGTAGTGCAGGGCATGGGTCAGAACATGTACCTGAGCGTCCGCCCAGGGAACCATCTTGCCGTCAAACCAGATATATTGCGTCGTTTCCATGAGTGAAACCTCCTTGCCTATCGACGTTGTAACAGTCGAAATTACGTGAAAGGGCCGCTTATGGCAAGCCTTGTATGCCGCCCACGACAGGGATATACTGCAATCATTTCCCATACACCGCAGACGGACCGAAAAAACATGCAGAAAGACGTATTGCTCGGCATCGATGCCGGCGGCACCCACACCGATGCCGTGCTTCTCGAAATCGACGGCGGCGCGCCCCGCCTCATCGCCCGCGCCAAGGCGCCAACGCGTCATGACGATTTGCCTGGCTCCATCAGCGCAGTGCTGGACGCCCTCTGCGGCGGGGCCGGCAGGAGCCGCTTGGCGTCCGTCACGTCCGTCACCCTCGGGACGACTCTCATCGTCAATGCGCTCGTGCAGGACAAGGCAGATGCAGTGGGTCTCCTGCTCACGGCAGGCCCCGGCCTTTCGCCCGAGCGGTTCACCCTCGGCAAGCACTGGCGGGTGCTCGAAGGCGGCCTCGACCACCGAGGCACGGAGGTCGTCCCCCTGGATAGACGGGAGCTCGCGGCCCTGCCCGACATCGTGGACAGATGGCGTGCCGCCGGCGTCTCCGCCCTCGCCTGCGTCGGCAAATTCTCACCCCGCAACCCTGCCCACGAAAAGGCCATGGCGCAGGCCGCCGAGAAATCCGGTCTGCCCGTTACCATGGGTCATAACCTCTCCGGTCAGCTCAATTTTCCCAGGCGCATAGCGACCGCCTATTACAATGCGGCAGTCGGCCGTCTTCATGCCACTTTTCTGGACGCCGTTGAAAAGGTGCTCGCCGAAAAAGGCATCCGTGCGCAGATACGCCTGCTCAAGGCGGACGGTGGCGCCGTTCCCGCAACGCTCTCGCGGGAAGAGCCGGTGCGCTCCATACTCTCGGGCCCTGCGGCCAGCGCCATGGGCGTGATGGCCTTGGACAGAACCCTCGACAAAGGCGTCTCCCTTCTGCTTGACATGGGGGGCACCACGACGGACATCGCCGTCTTCATCGACGGCTCCCCGGTCGTCGACCGGGACGGCATGCTCCTCGACGGCCGACGCACACTCGTGCGCGCCCTCGCAACCGATTCCATCGGCGTCGGCGGCGATTCTCTGATAACCGTTTCGGGAGAAGGCGATGCGGCGACAGTCTCCACAGGCCCCCTGCGCGAAGGCCCCGCCATGGCCTTCGGCGGCAAACACCCAACCCTGCTCGACGCCCTCAACCTCATCGATCATGCCGCAGGACTGGACACAAACAACCGCGGCGACATCGCGGCATCCCTGCACGGCGTAGAAGCTTTTGCCAGGCTGCACGGCCTTGCGCCCGAAGCTCTCGCAAAGCAGGCGGTGGACGATGCCCTCGTCCATGTCCGGCAGGCCGCCAGCGCCCTGCTCGACCGCATGTCCGACCACCCCGTCTACACGCTGGCGGCCCTGCGCGCCGCCGGCAGGATAGCGCCCGACCGCATCCTGCTCGTCGGCGGCCCGGCAGCCTGCATGCGCACTCGCATGGCAAAGGCCTTCGGCCTTCCCGTCGTCCTGCCACCAGATGCTGACGTTGCGAATGCGGTTGGCGCCGCGCTCACCCTGCCCACGGCATCCCTTGAAATATACGCCGACACGTCACGGGCCCGTCTGCGCGCCCCTTCGCTCGACCATGAGGAGCCGCTCGGCAGGGGCTTCACTCTCGAGGCGGCGAAAAAACGTGCCATGGAACTGCTCACCGAGCACATGGCCGCCTCCGGTGCGCGATGCGCACAGGTCGAGGTAACCGAGGCCGACATTTTCGCCACGCTGGATGAAAGCGGCCGAGGTTCTCATGACATCCGCGTGAGCTGTCAGGCAGTTCCCGGCATAGCGGGCAGACTGTAACCCCATGCGCATCGTTCTTTTCGAGCCGGAAATTCCGCCGAATACCGGCAACATAGCGCGTCTCTGCGCCGCGACCGGCACGGAGCTCAACCTTATCGAACCCTTGGGTTTCAAGCTTGAAAACCGCTACCTGAAACGCGCCGGCCTCGACTACTGGCCGAACGTGACCATGCATGTCTGGCCGAACTGGCATGCCTTTGCCGAACGGGAGGAAAGGCCCGCGGATGAACGGTGGGTAATGACCTCGGCGAAAAACAGGGAATTGAGCCGTCCTGTACACGCCTTCGTCTTCCGCCCGTCAGACGCCATCATATTCGGCCCGGAGACACGGGGCCTGCCGGACGACGTACTGAAGACCTCCCACCATCATGTGCGCATCCCCATGCGCCCGGGAGGCGTGCGCAGCATCAATCTCTCAACGGCCGTTGGCATCGTTCTCTACGCCGCCCTCGCCTCCTGCGGCGTACCTGACGACTGGTTCTGACAGCCGTGGTCCTCTCCCAGTTTCTGCCCTTCTCAATCTTCGACTGTTGGTGGCTCGCCCCCCTTGCCCTTGCCATGGATCTCGCTCTCGGGGATCCGACCCTGCCCTGGCCGCACCCCGTCGTCTTCATCGGGCGCCTTCTGAACGCCCTTGAACGCCCGGCCAGACGCTTCATGCTGGCGCGGCGCAAACAGGCCCGCCTTCGCGGTAAACTTGCGGGCTTCGCCACCCTCATCGTTCTGGTAACGGCGACAAGCCTTGTCGTGCGTCTTCTTCTTCTCGTACCATATGCTGAGCCGCTCGTCGCCGTCTACCTAGCCTGGGCGGGTCTTGCCATGGGGAGCCTGCTCAAGACCGGCGGCATCGTGCTGAAACGGGTGGAGGAGTATCCTGAAAAGGAGGCCCGATCCGCCCTTTCCTGGCTCGTCAGCCGCGATACGAGCGCGATGGACCGCCCCCTCATGCGAAAAACCTTGGCCGACACCATGAGCGAGAACTTCACCGACGCCCTCACGGCCCCCTTCTTCTGGCTGCTTGTGGGGGGCCCCGTCGCCCTGTGGGTATACAAGGCCGTCAGCACGACCGATTCGATGTGGGGCTACCGCACACGGCGCTGGCGCTGGCTTGGCTTTGCGGGCGCGCGGTCTGACGACTGCCTCGCCTTCATCCCGGCGCGCATCTCCATCGCAGCTCTCTGGTTCACCGACTTTCTGGCACGGCACGCCTTCCCTTCATGCCGCAGCTGGCAAGGCCGATGGCCCGGTTTCATGATCGTGTCCCGACAGGCATGGGGCATGCCGAGCCCGAACTCCGGCTGCCCGATGGCGGCCTGCGCATGGCTGTGCGGGGCGCGCATGGCGGGGCCTTCCGTCTATTTTGGCGAACTTGTGCATAAGCCCTGGCTAGGCCCTGATGACAATGAAGCCGCCCCCTGGGACAAGGCACGACTTCTCACACTCTTTGCTCTCATGCGCCTGGGCACCCTCTGTGGCATGAACTCTCTCTGGCTTTTCCTGCTCTGCATCACGGCCCTGTGCCGGTAAACTTTCTGTTCTTCCCTTCAGGGGCAGGCGAGAGAAGGCGATATTTCAGCCCGGCCCAGTGCGTTCGCCTGTACGGAAAAACCACACAGCATGCCGCATGCCCACCAGCAAAAAGGGAGCGCCAAAGGCGCTCCCCTCACATGCTGTCGGCTTTTGAAAGAGCTAGTCTTTCTTGTCCTTCTTGAGCCAACTCATCATCTTGCGCAGTTCCGCGCCGGTTTTCTCGATGGGATGGTTGGCTTCGTTGCGGCGTGTGGTATGGAACATGGGATATTTCGCGCGGGCCTCAAGAATGAAGTCTCGGGCGAACTTGCCGCTCTGGATGTCGGCGAGCACGTCCTTCATGGCCTTCTTGACATCGGGGCTGATGACGCGCGGGCCGGAAACGTAGTCGCCGTATTCGGCGGTGTTGCTGATGGAGTAGCGCATGCGGCCCATGCCGCCCTCATAGAGCAGGTCGACGATGAGCTTCATCTCGTGCATGCACTCGAAGTAGGCCATCTCGGGCTGGTATCCGGCCTCGACCAGAGTCTCGAAACCGGCCTGGATGAGATGGGTGAGGCCGCCGCACAGGACAGCCTGTTCGCCGAAGAGGTCGGTCTCGGTCTCTTCGCGGAAGGTCGTTTCGATGACGCCTGAACGCGTGCCGCCTATGCCCTTGGCATAGGCGAGCGCCAGCTTGAGGGCGTTTCCGGAGGCATCCTGCTCAATGGCGACCAGATCAGGCACGCCGCCGCCCTCTGTGAAGGTGCGGCGCACGAGGTGCCCGGGCCCCTTGGGGGCGATCAGGAAGACATCGACGTCCTTGGGAGGAACGATCTGGCCGAAGTGGATGTTGAAGCCGTGGGCGAAAAGCAGGCATTTGCCGGGTTTCAGATTCGGCTTTATGTCGTTTTCGTAGACGCTGGCCTGCACTTCGTCGGGCAGCAGAATCATGATCAGATCGCCCTGCTTGGCGGCTTCGGCGGCGGAAACGGGGCTGAAGCCGTGCTGCTTGGCGAGCTCATAGTTCTCACCGCCGGGACGCTGCCCCACGACGACCTTGATTCCCGAATCGCGCAGGTTCTGGGCATGGGCATGCCCCTGACTGCCGTAGCCTATGACCGCAACGGTCTTGTCCTTCAAAACGCTCAGGTCAGCATCTTTATCGTAGTACACTTTCATTGAAAAACCTCTGCTGTTTGACATCTCTGTTCGACAATCGAACAAAATCTGAATTTTTCTCGGATTGCCTTCGCCTGTCAATCATTTTTTTTGGAGCGGCGCATGGCGAGCGAACCCGTACGCACGAGTTCCTTGATGCCGAAGCTGCGCAAGAGGCTCACTATGGCCTCGAGCTTCTCATGGTTGCCTGTCGCCTCGATGGTCATCTCGTTGGGACTCACGTCAACGACCTTGCAACGGAAGATTTCCACTGTGCGCAGTATCTCGCCGCGCAGGGGGCCGTCTGCCTGCACCTTGATGAGCATCATCTCGCGCTCGACGGCAGGGATGTCTTCAAACTCCGTCACCTTGATGACGGTGACGATCTTGTGCAGCTGCTTCATGATCTGCTCAATGATCGCCGGATCGCCATAGGTCGTTATGGTCATGTGTGACACGCCGTCCTCTAG
Source organism: Desulfovibrio sp. (assembly GCA_024692205.1). Taxonomy (GTDB): domain Bacteria; phylum Desulfobacterota; class Desulfovibrionia; order Desulfovibrionales; family Desulfovibrionaceae; genus Desulfovibrio. The sequence continues at coordinate 13,335 of JAILMX010000059.1, forward strand.
GGCGGGCGCCACGTTGAGCGAATCGATGTTGAAGCCGCGTCCGCTGAAGAGGCCGGCCACGCGCGAAAGCACGCCGGGCTCGTTTTCAACCAGTACGGAAAGAACGTGTCGTTTGGTATCCATATGATCCCTCCTACACGAGCAGCATTTCATCCAGGGCCGCGCCGGCGGGTACCATGGGATAGACGTTTTCCTCACGCTCTACCCGCACGTCGATGATGGCGGGTTCCGGAGTGGCGAGGGCCTTTTCCAGTTCCGTGTTGAGTTCGGCGAACTTCTCTATGCGGTAACCTTCCGCGCCGTAGGCTTCAGCGAGTTTGACGAAGTCGGGCTGCCCTTCCATGCTGGTGCCGCAGTAGTGGCGGTTGTAGAAGAGCTCCTGCCACTGCCTGACCATGCCGAGGTACTGGTTGTTCAGGATGACGATCTTGACGGGCAGTTTGTTGACGACGGCCGTCATAAGCTCCTGTATGTTCATCTGCACGGAACCGTCGCCCACAATGGCGATGACCATCTTGTCGGGCAGGGCCATCTGGGCGCCGATGGCGGCGGGCAGGCCGAAACCCATTGTGCCGAGGCCGCCGCTCGTGAGCAGGGTGCGCGGCTCGGTGAAGGAATAAAACTGCGCCGTCCACATCTGGTGCTGCCCCACGTCGGTAACGATGATGGCGTCGCCGCGCGTCAGCTCCCTCAGAGCCTCGACCACGCTCTGGGGTTTGATCGGGCCGTCCTTGTCCTGACTGTAGGCGAGGGGTTTGCTGACCTTCCAATCCTGCACGGTGTCTAGCCATGCGGCGTGGTCGTGGCCCCAATCCCGGTCGGCATGGCGGGAACGGACGATCTCAAGAATGCCCTGCATGGCCATCTTGCAGTCGCCGACGACAGGCACGTCGACCTTCACGTTCTTGCGGATGGAGGTCGGGTCGATGTCTATGTGCACCACGCGGGCTCTGGGCGCAAAGGCAGAAAGCTTGCCCGTCACGCGGTCGTCGAAACGCGCGCCCACACAGATGAGCAGATCGGTGCTGTTGATGGCGAGATTGGCCGCATAGGTGCCGTGCATGCCGACCATGCCGAGCGACAGAGGCGACGTGGACGGAAAGCTGCCCATGCCCATCAGGCTGTAGGTCACGGGTATCTTCGCCGTCTCGGCGAACTCCGTCAGTTCAGCGGCGGCATTCGACGTGATTACGCCGCCGCCGGCGAGGATCAGGGGTCTCTTGGCGACATCCAGCTCCTCGACCGAGCGACGCAGCTGATTGAGGTTGGGTTTGTAGGTGGGGTTGTAGCTCCGCATGTGGATCTCTTCGGGCCACACGAACTCGGCCTTGCCGACGAGCACGTCCTTGGGCAGGTCGACCAGAACGGGGCCCGGCCTGCCGGAACGGGCCAGATAGAAGGCCTGGCGAACGGTTTCCGCCAGCTTGCGGATGTCCTTGATGAGGAAGTTGTGCTTCGTGCAGGGGCGTGTGATGCCGACGATATCGACTTCCTGAAAGGCATCGTTGCCGATGAGGTTCGTGGGAACCTGACCGGTCAGGACGACCAGCGGAATGGAATCGCAATAGGCCGTGGCGATGCCGGTGACGGTGTTCGTCGCGCCCGGGCCGGATGTGACGAGGCAGACGCCGACCTTGCCGGATGCGCGGGAATAGCCGTCGGCCGCATGCACGGCACCCTGCTCGTGCCGGACTATGATGGGACGAAGTTCGGGATGGTTGGCTATTTCATCGAACAGATCAATGATGACGCCGCCCGGATAACCGAACAGAAGATCAACGCCCTCGCGTTTCAACGTCTCGATGAGAATCTGTGAACCTGTATATTCCATACAACCCCCCAGTTATGGCATTTTACTTCGATTCTTTCTTGAGACGGTCGACGATCTCCATCAGGCGCGTCTTTCCTTCAAGTTTCTGCTTCTTCAGCTGCTTCAGCGTCTGCTCTTCGGTGGGCGTGCGGAATTTGTTCGCCTCAAGCTTATCCACCTGACGGCTGTAGAGGACATGGTCTTCCCAAAGGGAATTCAGTTCGGGATCGCTCGCCTTGTGCTTTTCGATAAGGTCGATTTCATGCTGATCCATAGTGATCCTCCTTTGCTGGTTATGCTCGGCGTGAGCGCCGCGCCTGTTTGCGGTTATATGCATTCGGCGCGTCAGAAGCGCGCCGCTGTCCTCACGATGATCTGTTCGAGAAGCTCGATGGCGAGCATGACCACAACGGGCGAGAAATCAAGCCCCCCCGCATAGGTGAACGGCAGCCATTTCCGTATCCTGTAGAAAACGGGTTCTGTCAGAGCCCTCAGGGTGCGCACGAAAGGATTGTAGGGGTCGGGCTGCACGAAGGAGATTATGCAGGCTATCAGAACCACCCAGAAATAGGCTTTCAAAAGCATCACAAGCACCGTTGCGACCGATCCGAACAGAATATCCATATCTTTCAAAACCTCATTGTTGCATTCAGGGGGCTCACTTCCACAAAGGGGTCAACGTGCGTCGCAGTTCCGCATAGTTCAGGGCCTCGACATCGCCCTCAAGCCCGTCGCTGCCGAAGGCGGCGAAGACCGTGCCCGCGCCCCTTGCGGCTTCGCGGTCATGCGAGCTGTCGCCGATGAAAAGCACGTCTTCGGGCGCGACGCCCCACAGCGAACAAATCTTCTGCGCGCCTTCCGAAGAGGGCTTCGGCTCGACGCTCGTCGCCGTCACCACAGGATCAAGATAGGGAGGCAGGGAAAAAAAGTCCAGAACGGCCTGAAAGCCGCCGTCCGTACGGTTCGTGTCCATTGCCTGCGGTATCCCGCGCACGTGCATGTCCTCCATGAAATCCCGAAAACCCGGCTGCAGGGTCAGGAGCGGCACGATGTCGCGGTCGTAGACAATGTCTTCGCTGACTATCCGCTCTATGCGGTCGTGCAGATGCGGCGGCACGATGTGACACAGTGCCTGCCAGCCGGTTGCCATGATGGTGTATGTCTCCTGCTCACGCGTCATGGGCGGCAGGCCGAGAATGGCGAGAACCTTGTTGTAAAAAGCGGCGTTGGCCGCACGGGATTCGATCATGACTCCGTCGCAGTCGTATATGATTCCCGCAATGCCCCGCGGAAAAAGTGTGCGTATGTCTTTCATCTCTTCATGGTACGTTGTCATAGAACCACGGGCGTTGCAAGCATTATTAGGCCTCGCGCGCGAGCGTGCGCCGCTTGCGGCACAGCAGAATGAACAGATGAACGTACTGCTTGTGCTTCGCCAGGAAGAGCTCCAGCGGCTGGGCGAAATTGCGCCCGAGCAGGCCGTCCACGAGCATCTGGCTTATCTCGCGCTCACGCGTCAAGACCAGCTGGGACCGCATGAGCACGTTGCAGTCCGCCTCGGACATGGTGCTCAGGAGGCCCTTCAGCGCCTCCTGTGCCCGCGGCTGGTAATACCAGAAGTACATCATGTCGAGCGCATCGACGATGAAGGCCCGCTCCAGCTCGCGCACTTCGGGCTTGTCCGATTGGGAAAGCCCGCCTGTCCGGCTCATCCGCACGAGGGCGTCCTCCTGCGGGAAAAGCATTTCAAGCCGCGTGTAGCAGGCGAAGAGGTGCTTCACCTTGCTTTTATAGTCCCACGCGCGCATCCGCAGGTTTACCCGGCTGTCGGCGTAGCCTTCAATGACGCAGGCAACCGTATCGGATGCCGTCTTTGAAATGATGCTCGCCGCGGGCACGAGGTAGTACTCGATGTCCTGCACTCCTAACAGAGCGAGCAGATTGAAGAGCACGAAGTTGTAGAAATCGGCGACGGGGATGCCCAGCACGTTGCGGAAAAGGTTGCCGACTGCCGCCGTCTTGGGAAAACCGCGAAAGAGGTTGTGACTGAAAATGTACAGTCCGTTCACGCAACTCAATACGGTGAACACGCCGAGGGGGCGGTTGGCGACCGTCCAGCCGAGCGTGTTCTGCAAGAAGAAGGTGCGGACGAGCACCTCCAGCAGAAGCACGGAAAAGCCAGTGTACATGAGGGAGTCGCACAGTCTCGGAACCGCGATCTGGCTCGTCCAGTGAACGAGTGTGCCTTTCGATGCGCCGCGCGCCGCGAGCACCATCTGTATAACGTTGCGCACTCCGGTGATGCCGAACCAGATGAAGGCGCCGCCCCACGCAAGCAACCACCAGCTCTGCGTGTAATTGAAGCAGATGAAAGCCGGAAGGAAACCGGTCAACACCTTGAGGCAGTTCAGCAAAGTCGTGTTGAGGTAGATCAGGCCCGGTCCTTTCGCCTTCTTCTGCACATTCTCCTTCAGAAAACCGTTGCCGCGGAAGCTGTTCAAACCGCCCAGGCTTGCCACGTTGCCCTTCTCGCAGACGCGCACGTCATCCGACGTGAGCTCCCATTTCAGGCGCTTTTCCAGCCCCAGATGACGGCAGCCCGGCAGAAAGGAAAGCTTGCGCCCGATCTTCTGCCAGAGCGAGGGGCTCTCGGGGGGGGAATAGATGACGTGTTCCGACACGTCCGAATGCAGCGGTATGGGCCGCTGCGCCTTCTGGTACTTCTTGAGCTCGGCGACTGCCCGGCGGGGCAGCGTTTCCATGAGCACAAGGCCCATGCCGAAGGAGAGCTGGCTTGCGGAGCTCGTGCCGAGGCGCGTTTTGAGCGGCGAGTTGCGGTAGTATTCCCACAGGGCGGGCACGTCGCGCAGTATGCTGCGGAATTTAGCCGCCCTCTTCTCGTCCCCTTCGCTTTCGAGATGCTCGATCATCGCGCGCAGCATCTTCTTGATGCGCGGGCCGAGGCCCTGCGACAGGGCCTGCTGCAGGTCGCTGATGGCCTTCATGTCGGTCATCTCGCCCTGCATCCAGCCCTTCATGTTGAATATCTCAAGGTGCGTCACGGCCCCCTGGCAGTCCCACAGTATCTCGGCCACGTCCTCGACGGAAAGGCCGGTCGTGTTCAGCACGAGCCTGTGCCCGCCGGAAACGGAGAGCAGCTCGCGCGTCAGCTCCGCTGCGCTCAGGCGCATGATCTCGGGCGCGTCTTCCGGCACCGAAGCAGGGTCATCCATGTCGGGCATGTCAGGGTGCTTCGCGGGGGAAAGCCAGTTTTCGTAGATGGTTGCCGGGCCGAGTTCCTCCAGGGCCTCCAGTTCGGCATAGGCCTCTTCGGAATCCATCGTGAGCAGTTTCGCCGCGCGGCGCTTCATGGCGGGCAGGACATGCCTGTGCAGACACTCCGCAAGACGCGACATCGAGGCCTGATGCACGCCTATGTACTGCATGAATTCCTCTTCCGTCAGCTCACCGATGGGCTCGCCCCATGCCTCGGCCAGGGGTTTGCGCTGCGTCTCGTTCCACGTCCGCATCGCGCGCAGAACGCAGTTGCGGCGCCACTCAAGCACTTCGCGCCCGCGCTCCATGAGCTTGGTCAGGCGGCTCTGATGCAGGAAGGCGAGAAAGTCGTCGTTGGAGGTGAAGCCGCGCGGTATCCAGAAAAGGTGAACGTACCTGTCGTAGAAGGGCACCTGGAAATCCAGGCCGATGCGGACCTCGATGCCGGCGATCTCCGCGGCCCGCAGCACCTCGCGGGCGGCCTCGGGATCCAGACAGTACTCGTAGGCCACCGTCAGACTGCGCAGGCCCTTGATCCACGCATCCATGATGAGGTGGGTCGGCGTCTTGCGGCCTTTTGTGTTCACGTCGTACACATGGTCGTCGAAGGCGATCTGGTTCCATTCCTCCGGCATCTCGGGCAGGTAATAGCGCGCGAGCATGCGGCGCACGATGCGCGGCGTGCCGTGCACGACGTTGCGAAAATCGTGGGCGAGCTTGAGCTGGGTCAGGCGGTCGCCGCCGTGCGCGCGGATGAGCTCCTTCATGATCTGCATGAGCACCCGGGCGGTGTTGCGCCGCAGGGCGGAGTGCGCGCTGTTGAGCACCTCGTCATACAGCGCCTGGAAGGCGGTCAGCCTGTCTTCCGCGGGGCGGGAATGCCCCTCGAGGTTGCGGAGAAGGTTGACGACGGCGAAGGCCATGCGCTCGACCGGCGAGGCGACGAGCTCCTTGATGCCGTGCGGGTGCAGACTGGTGTCGAGAAGGGGATCGTCCCTGACGCTGCCAAGGTCGATGATGCGGTTGACCATGGCGAGGATCGACCTGTCCTGCTTGTCAAAATATATTTTGTTGATGTGGTCGCTTTGGCGAGCGGCCTCTTCCTGATTCATGATTGCTTCCTCGCGAAGTTGTTCGAATGCCGAACCGTTTCTTCCCAGCCGTAAAATTTATTTTTTATCACCTCCCGAAACGCAAGTCAAAAAAGGACAGGACGTCTTGCCTGCGGCCCGCATGCGCCGTATAGTGATCCTCACGACGAGACTTTCCCATAGCGAGGTTGCCGACAATGTTCGCAAGGACCTTCCTTCTTCTTTTTCTGATGTGCGTGCTTTTCACCCCTCAGGTCGCTTTGGCAGCAGAAGGGGCCGCCCCCCTGCGCGTCACCCTTCTGCTGGAGCACGACGGCGACGATGCGTGGACGACGATGCTCAGGCAGGGCCTTGCCCGCGCCGAAAAGGAATTCGGCCTCACGGCGAAAATCGTCACGGCCGGCCCGCAGACGGACCAGACCGAGGTTTTCCGCAAGGCCGCCCGCGAATCGGACTTCGTCCTGCTGGCCTCGGACGCCTTCCATGAAATCCTGCGCGACAATGCCGCGAACTTCAGGCACATCAAGTTCGGCTGCATCGACGCCGGCATTCGCGGGCCGAACATACAGTGCATAACCTTCGCCGACGAGCAGGGTGCCTACCTTGCCGGCACGGCTGCGGCCATGCTCGCCAAAAGCGGCAAGGCCGGCGCGGCTTCGCCCAACGGGCCCGCCATCGGGTGGCTCAGCGGGGCCGACGTGGCCGCCCTGCGCTCCCTTTTCAACGGCTTCAATGAAGGCGCGTTGGCCGCTGCCCCGGGCATCCGCGTGCTCCACGGCTGCACGGATTCCTTCACCGACGCGGAGGCGGGCCGCCGCGAGGCCAAACGCCTCATCGCCCAGGGGGTGACGGTTCTGGCGCTTGCCGCGGGCCCTGCCAACAGGGGCGCGCTTGAGGAGGCCCGCATGGCGGGCATCAGCGTCATCGGGCTTGACGCGGACCAGTCCGCCGTCTGGCCGGGGCATGTGCTGACAAGCATCATCAAGAAGGTCGACGAAGCCGCCTACGAGCTTACGGCCGCCGCCGCAACGGGCAGTTTCAAGGGCAAGCAGATAGACGTGTGGGATCTCAAAAAAGGCGTCGCCATCGTCCCCCCGGAACGCTCCATGGGCGCGAAGAGCCCCCTGCTCGCCGACATCAGCCGCCGCATGGAAGAGCTGCGCCGCGAATTCGCGTCGGGGGGCATACACCTCAAGTCCCTCCGGGCAAAGACCCTCTGCGACTGCCTGTAGGAACGGCAAAAAGATCAAAGGCATGGAAAACCGGGCCTGCCCAGGTCTGAAAGGATATACGAATGGCATACCGTGATCGCGCAGGGGGCATCCATGGCAAAGAAAAAACTTGACGGCTACGGCATCGTCGCGGGGATTAACGATGCGCCGAATAGCCCGAGGATCCGTTGAAGAAAAGCGCCTGCGGCCAACCGCAGGCGCTTTTCTTCGTTCGTGCCGAAAACCTGTTCTCAGGAAACGAGGGAAAATCTCACAGAAAATCCGGATCGGCGGCGGCCTTGCCCCCGCCCAGCATGATGCGCAGATACTGCAGGCCATGTTCATCGACCGGCACTATGGGAAAAGGCTGCCCGCAGTTGTCGCAGGCTATCATCCGCGGCTCCGTCGGGCTCACCTGCGGCACATGGCGGCCGCATTTCGGGCAGGGGTAGAAGAAAAGCACCTCCATGCCGTCAGGGGCCACGGGAACGATCGGCTTACTCTTGGCCACGGGCGACCTCCGCGAGATTCCTGCCGCTCATGGCATCGGTAGGCGCCATGCCCATCAGGCCGAGCACGGTCGGGGCGACGTCCGCAAGCCTGCCGTCGGCGAGAGAGAACTCCCCGCCGGCCGCATCGAGCAGGATGCAGGGCACGGGGTTCGTCGTATGGGCGGTGTGCGCCCTGCCGTCAGGCGTCAACATCTGCTCGCAGTTGCCGTGATCGGCTATGATCAGCATGCGCCCCTTGCGGGCGCGGACGGCCTCGGCCATGCGGCCGACGCATTCGTCAACGACCTCGCAGGCCTCGACGGCGGCGGGCAGTATGCCCGTGTGCCCCACCATGTCTCCGTTGGCGAGATTGCAGACCACGAGGTCATAGCAGCCCTTCGCCCACGACTCTACGAAACGGTCCGTCACCTCGCGGGCGCTCATGGCCGGTTTCTTGTCGTAGGTGGGCACGTCCCTGGGCGAATCGACCAGAATGCGATCCTCGCCGGCAAAGGGCGTCTCCACGCCGCCGTTGAAAAAGTACGTCACATGGGCGTATTTCTCCGTCTCGGCAAGGCGCAGCTGCTTCAGACCGGCTCCGGAAACGGCCTCGCCCAAGCCCTGCGTCACGGCCTCCTTGGGGAAGGCCACGGGGATGTCGAAATCCGCCTCATAGGCCGTCATTGAGGCGATGGCGCAAAGCCTGGGCGCCGCTCCGCGATCGAAGGCGTCGAAATCCTCGTCGATGAAGGCGCGCGTCAGCTCGCGCATGCGGTCCGCACGGAAATTGAAAAGGAAAAGACCGTCGCCGTCCGCCATGCCGGCAGGTTCGGACGCATCCGCCGCAATGCGCACGGGCTTGACGAATTCGTCCGTCACATCGGCCGAATACGAGGCCTCGACGGCTGCCACGGCCTTCACTGCCGTCGTTTCCGACGCGCCGTGCGCCAGCAGATGCCATG
>JAILMX010000109.1 GCA_024692205.1 Desulfovibrio sp.
TTTTTCCACGATTCCACTGGCCGTATCAGTCCGTATTAGTCCGCTTGCATCCGCCAAATTTGTTGGTAAAAGTGTTGGCACTGTTCTCTCCGTACGAGCAGTGCCTGCTGAACGCCCTCGGGCGGCGCGGCTACACGAAGGAGGAGGTCTGCGTCCACGGCTTCCGTTCGACCGCTTCCCCCTTTCTCAACGCCGTCAGCGCGACCTTGGCTTTGAAGACCGGTGCGTGATTTCCGCGCTTCGCCATTTTGCTCTCATCCTCGGGACAAGTTCAGACTGTCACGCTTGTCCGGGGGGCGCCTCTCTTGACCTCACGATTCTTTCGGGGGAGCAATGGCATACGGCGGCTATTCTGCGGAAAGTTGCTCCAGGAGGAGCGCCTGCTGTCTCGTCATCTGATAGCGGGCATTCTCCCCGGCTTCGATGGCCGTCTGCTTTGCTTCATGGCCTCCCGCGGCTTCATAGGCCGCCTGAACCATGAGGTCCTTATAGCGGATCCATGCCCGCTCCGCCTCCTGAAGCTTTTTTGGGCATTCCGCCGTGGAACACTGCTTCTTCTGCTTCTGATAGGCGGCGTTGAGGCGCTTGTCCCACCATGCGACGACACGATCTTGGCATTCCCTGACAGTGCTCCAGCCGTCAAGGTCTCCGCAGGCTTCCCATTTGGGCTCGTCGTCAGCGGAGCAGCATCCGGCTGACAGGGGAAGGAAAAGGGCGGCGGCCGCGGCCGCAAAGATGAGTTTTTTCATTCTGCGCTCCTTGAGAAGCCCGCTGCTGCGGTGCTTCTGCTAGGGATATGTACTCCGATGTCTTCCGGCGCGTCAAGCCTTGGCGCAAACGGACAGCTGAAACCGCGCCGACGCATGTCAGAGTGCGGTATTCCATCAAGGCGCGGTAAAATGAAAGCTTCAGCCCTTACGGCTTGGGACAGCCCGGTGCAGTGTCTGCGGTCCATGGCGAGGCTTGACATGGCCGGGGCAAATCACGAAAATGCCAACGTGGCTAAAGCATTGCCTTCTTCTGTCGATATGTTTTCTCAACTAGGCCCGCCCGCCTAAAAATGAGCCCCCACGTTGCCAGAGTGGTTCTGACAAGATGGGGGCTTTGCTTTCCCCCGGCCCGCGGGAGCCTGCTGACGAGCCTGTTGCAGCGCGTCCCTCATGCGGCTATCCTGCGGGCATGAAGACGCTCATCCTGCGCATGTTCGCGCTTTTTCCGTCCGCCGCTCTTGCCGGCGGCAACGCGGCCGGCTTCGTCCTCCCCGGATGCCGTTCTTCGCCTGAGCGCGTCGATCTGGTGACAATGGATGCGGAAAAAACATCAGCGCCCGAGTTGGGCTGGAACGCATGAGGTAGCGTGTATGTTCAAAACTTTTCTGTCCGTTGCGGCTCTTCTTTTCAGCCTGGCCCATCAGGTCACCGCGGCTGAACCGGCAAAGGTGAAAGCCATCCCTTACGGGGTGTTCGCTGAGATTCTGGAGAAGGGCGATGTCGCAAAGCTTGAGGGGCTGATCGCTCAGGGCTATGACGTGAATACGCCCTTGAAGAAAGGCGAGGAAACACCCCGGAAGACAGGGATCTGAAATCCTGGCCTGTGGTTGAAGCGACCAGGGTCAACAGCTATCCCGTGGTCAACTGCCTGATTGCGCATAATGTCGACCTTAATGTGGAGAATGACGCGCATGTCGCTGTTTCGCTGCGGCCCATCACGTATGCCGCCGGATACTACAATGTCACCATGTTCAAATTGCTTGTGGAAGCCGGCGCCAAACTCTCGTGGCCCGATCGACATGGGGGCAATCTTTTTGACGGTTGCCTGTGCGACATCATCCAAAATAAGGACACGGAACTCCTGAAATATGCCCTCGGATACAAAGCCAGCGCTAATGCCAGCAATTGTCAGGGGGACTATTGCAGGCACCCGATGGCCATGGCTGCCGGGCAAAACGACCTGGAGACCCTGAAGCTCCTGGTCAGGCACGGCGGAGACGTAAATTACCAGGACCCATACGGAACATCCACCTTGATTGTCGCCATCAGGAACGGCAGTCTTGAACTGGTGCGGTTCATTCTGGCCAATGGCGGAGATCCCCAGAAGCCCGGCACTAACGGTGACGCAATTGATCAAAAGCTTCCCCTGGCCTATGCCAAGGAACTTGGTAATGACGCTATTGCCGCCGAGCTGTTGAAATATGGCGCGAAGGAATGAAGTGAGGCCGCGCGCCTATGGCGCATGACGCCTCTGAATTCACGCAGTCAGCCCTGCTCCTTTCGAGCGGGGCTTATTTCAACCGTTTCAAGGATTGAACGCGAAAACACCCGTCGTTTTGAAATCCTTGGTGTTTCTCGTGGCGACGACCTTGCGCCCTCGCCGCAGAATATCCGTTTCAAGCTCCATGACCGTGATGACCGACAGGAACATGAGATGGCCCGGCACGGTCGCCGCCCATGCGCCGACCCGCGAGTTCCTCCCCGCGTCATCTCAATATTTCACAAGTCCAATCTGCCGAAGAATGGCAATCATGCCTTCGGCGGCGATGTCATTGATTATCTTGCCTTCTTCGTTGAAGTAATAGAAGTTCATGACAGACGCTGAAAAATGCTTGCCCGTCGGCTTGCGCCCCATGAAAACGCCGTCATGAGTGCCGGTGCATGTCCAGCGGACAGCGACCACGTTGCCTTCGGCAACCATTTCTTCCAGCTTCCACTGCACATCGGAGAAGCCTTTCCTCATGAAGCGGACAATTCCGAGGTATCCCTGTCCTCCGTATACGGGTTCTTTTGAGGCAGGCGTGTAGAACGGAGCCTTGGCATCCACAAGCTCTGCTGCCAGCGCGTCGTCGCAGCTGTTTATCATGGTTTCAAAGCGCTTCATGGCAGCCTTGTTGCGTTCCAGCTTGGAAACGCTGTAATTCCCTGCCGGTCCGGAATGGTTGTGCGTCGCTTGGCAGGCGCAGATGAGGCAAAGCGCGACGACGGCACAGAGGGATTTCAGACGGATTGACATTTGCGGCTCCTTAAATTTGATTTGCCCCGCTCATTTCAGCGCGTCCCGCAGGGCCTTCGTCGGCGTGAACCTCACCGTCCTGCGTGCGGGGATATCCATCGGTTCGCCTGTGCGCGGGTTGCGGCCCTTGCGGGCGGGGCGAGCCTTCACGCCGAATTTGCCGAAGCCCGGCAGGGGAACTTCGTTGCCGGCGGCAAGCTCGGCGGTGACGACGTCGAGAAAGGCGTTGCAGAACGCGGTGGATTCGACGGCGGACAGAGATGCGGCGTCTTTTACGCGGGAGACGAGGTCTGCTTTCGTCATGGCGATGCTCCTTTTTTCGCCCGTTCATACACCAGGAAGCCGCTTTCCGCAACGGCGGAGCTCCCATTCCTCGAAAACGGCAAAGCCCCTCGCTCGGAACAACTCCCATGCTCAGGGCTTTTCAGGCGGGCAGTGCGGCCTTAGACCTTGAAGAACCGAGGCATGAGCTGCTGAACCCCTTCGACGGGATCCGGCTCGCGGATTTGCTCCTCCACCTTGACGACTTCGTCTTCAGCAGCGAAGAAGGCATCGACGATGCGCGGATCGAACAGCTTGCCGCTCTCTTCGCGGAGGATGGCGAAGGCCTGTTCGAGGGAAAAAACCTTTTTGTAGGGGCGGTTCGAGACGAGGGCGTCGAAGACGTCGGCGATGGCCATGACGCGCGCGGCGAGGGGTATGGCGTCTCCGGAGAGGCCGTCGGGGTAGCCCTGCCCGTTCCATTTCTCATGGTGGTGGGTCGCTATGTCCTTTGCGATGTCCAGATAGTCCGAATCCGGCACGATGCTTATGATGTGGCCGATGACCTCGCCTCCGGCCGCCGCATGCGTCTTCATGAGGGCGTATTCCTCGTCCGTGAGCTTTCCTGGCTTGTTCAGTATGGCGTCGGGCACCATGATCTTGCCGATGTCGTGCAGGGGCGCCGACCTGACGACCTTGACGATGAAGTCTTCGTCGATGATGTCGGGGAAGGTGCCGAGCCTTTGCAGCGATTCGAGAACGATGCGCACGTAGGC
>JAILMX010000233.1 GCA_024692205.1 Desulfovibrio sp.
TCAATACGCTCCGTAACCGGTCAGAACGACGGGCACTGTGCGGCACAGTATCCACACATCCATCCACACCGACCAGTTGTTAATGTAGTAGTGGTCGTAGGCCACGCGCTCGGCATAGGTCGTGTCATTGCGCCCCGAAACCTGCCAGAGGCCGGTTATGCCGGGCCGCACGCGGCAGTATTCGTCGAACACGGGACCATACTTCTCGCGCTCTCCCTCGACGATGGGGCGGGGACCGACGAGGCTCATGTCGCCCGTCACCACATTGATGAGCTGAGGCAGCTCATCCAGGCTCGTCTTGCGCAGAAAAGCACCGACGCGCGTCACCCGCGGATCGCGGCGCAACTTCTGATCCTTCTTCCACTCCTCGGCGAGCTGGGGATTCTTCTCCAGCATTTCCTTGAGAACGGCATCGGCATTGCGCACCATTGTGCGAAACTTGTACACGCCGATGCTCTTGCCGTTGCGCCCGATGCGGCCCTGGCGGTACAGCACGGGCCCCGGGTTATCGCAGACGATGAGAAGGGCGAACACGGCACCGATCAGAAGAAGCAGGGGCATGAAGGCGATGCAGACCAGAAGGTCGATTGCCCGCTTCAGGCAGATTCGCCATGTGTCGTGCAGATTCTGCCGAAGCTGCAGGCCGACGATGTAGCCGAGGTCGCAGGGCGACAGCCATTGCACCCGAAAGCCCTTGCCGAAGGCGGGCACGAGCAGCACGCGGCTGAAGTGGCGGTTGACTTCGCTGACGAAATCAAGCCCCGCCCCCTCGCCGGGATGCTGAACGACCATCGCAATGGCCCCTGGCCAGCGGCGCGCCAGACCGGAAAGCTGCGCCTCGAGCGTTTTCGGGTCGTCGGGCAGGTCAAATATGTCCACCGGGTTCAGCCCGCGTTCGGGATGACGCTTCAAATCATGCCACAAATGACTTGCCGTCTTTCCGTGGTCGAGGATGAGGAGCGGGGTGCCCCACCAGCTTCGCCTGGCGAAGCGATTGCGACACAACGCCCGCATGACGGGGAGCGTGAAGAGCGAAAGGAACCAGCCGGCACCTATGATGAAACGCGACAGTTCATCGCTGCTCTGATTCATGAAGACCATGCCGAGGATGAGCGCGTAGAGAAGTGTTGCGACCGTCGCCAGCCGTCGGATCTCATGGGGGGCCGGCAGGGTGATGAGAGGATACAGGCCGAGGAAGGCGGCGAGAACCGGGCCGGACAGAAGCAGCAGAAGAGGAGGGACATAGCTTTCGCCACACGTGAAACCGTCGAAAGAAATGCGCAGCAGAAGAACGAAGCAGAAGGTCCCCAAAAGGGCGACAAGGTCGCTTACGGCAAGCAGGACCTTCTGCGGCGGGATTCCGAGACGAATCACCGTATGGAGAAGAACGGAGGATATTTTCATGAGAGCGGCCCCAGACTGTTGCGCAATTATACCGTGATGATAGTATACTCATACGCGGGCAATGACAAGGAAAAGCCCGCCGCGCTTCGATCGTAGCTGACAATGTCAGGGATACCGGTCCGGTGAATGCGAAAACGTGAAAAGCACCACTGGTAACGGGGTAATCAATGGCTGAAAGCAAGGCGGATCACCCCGTTTTTTATTGAAGGCCTCTTGTTTCACTATGGTTCGGGCAGTGGACAATGCAGCATAGTGTAACCTTGTTCAAAAACGCAATGGGGAAATAGGATGACAGATTCGCGTGTCTGTCGAGGCATCGGAGCGATCATTGGCGACATCGTCGGCAGCCCCTACGAGTTCGACCAAGGGAACAAGTCTGAAGTCTTTCCGTTGTTTTCGGAAGCTTCCGTGCCAACGGACGATTCTGTGCTGACGCTTGCAGTCGCCGAGGGATTGATCAGGGCGACGGGGCAAGGCATTGAAGCGGCCAGGGCGTCTGTCATTGCGAGCATGGTCACATGGGGCCGTGACTACCCGTATGCCGGATACGGCGCGCGCTTTTTGGGTTGGCTGGATGATCCCGTGCCCTACGGCAGCTTCGGCAACGGCTCCGCCATGCGCGTATCCTCGGCAGGCTGGCTTTTCGATACCCTGGGCGAGGTGCTGGCGTATGCCGAAATGACGGCAGCGGTTTCGCATAATCACCCGGAGGGAATCAAAGGGGCGCAGGCCACGGCTGCCGCCATCTTCCTCACCCGAACCGGGATGGGAAAGACAGATCTGAAAGAGTACATCCACAAAACATTTGAGTATGACTTGAGCCGATCCCTGGCCGAAATCCGGCCTGCCTACCGTCATGTCGAAACGTGTCAGGGGACCGTGCCCGAGGCGATAACGGCCTACCTGGAAGGGGATTCCTTCGAGGATGTGCTGCGCAAGGCCGTCTCCCTCGGCGGCGATTCTGACACGCTCACGGCGATAGCTGCCAGCATTGCCGAGGCCAGGTATCCGGTGCCGGCATGGATATTCAAAGAGGCGTATGCGCGGCTGGATGACAGGATGCGCACGGCGCTTGAGGAATATCAGCAGTTTTTTGGAAACCGCAGTATTCCCGTAAAAGCTGAAAAACCGCACGCTGAATGCTAGGCGAGGGCTCCTGACGAGCGTTGCGGGCATCCCTTGCATGCGGACGCCGCTTTTGATAAAAATAAAGAATTAGGGACTGAAAAGCCTGTCGCACGTCACTTTTCCACCAGGAGAACCCATGAAAAAAATTCTCGCTCTCGCCCTGCTGACGCTCGTCTTCGCGGCCGCGCCCGCCTTCGCCAAAAAAACCGACTTCGTCAACGGCATCGACCCCAACTATCCCCCTTTCGCCTATGTGGATGAGAAGACCGGCCAGCCCGCCGGCTTCGATGTGGAATCCATGAACTGGATAGCCAAGAAAATGGGCATCTCCATCACCCATAAGCCCATGTCGTGGGACGGCATCATCCCCGCCCTTCAGGCCGGCCAGATCGACATGGTCTGCTCCGGCATGAGCATCACCCCCGAGCGCGCCAAGGCCGTGCAGTTCTCCAAGCCCTACTGGCAGGTCTACCGCGTCTTCGTGGCCCCTCAGGCCTCGAAGCTGACCCCTGCGGAAATTCTGAAAGGCAAGAAGATCAGGCTCGGTGTGCAGCGCGGCACCTCTGAAGCCAACGCGATCAAGAAGGAGAAGCAGGAAAAGGGGTACACCTTCGAGCTGCGTTTCTATGATTCCGCTCCGCTCGCCATCGAGGATCTGCTGAACGGCCGCATCGACGCAGCGCTGATGGACGAGCTGCCGGCCGATGAATCCATCGCCAAGGGCCGCGCCGTCAAGAAGATCGGCACCCACGGCGACAAGGACGACTTCGGCGTCGCCATCCGCAAGAACGATGCCGAGCTCGCCAAGATAGTGAACGAAGGCTACAAGCTTCTCATGGCCGATCCTTTCTGGAAGGAGCTCCAGAAGAAGTATCTGAACAAGTAAGTTCGCCAAAAGCGCCCCGGGCACTCCCTGAACGCAGGGGGATGCCCCGGGGCTTCTTGGGGCAGCTCCGCACAGAGACATCGCCGCCATGCATTCCCTGCTCACCGTCATTGACGCCCTGCCCGCCATGCTCGCGGGCACGCTTGTCACCGTCAGCAACGTCTTCATCTCGCTCGCCATGGGCCTTCTGCTCGGCATCCCCCTGGCGCTCGCCCAGGTCTACGGCTCGCGCCCCCTGCGCGCCATGGTCGGCCTCTATGTGTGGTTCTTCCGCGGAGTGCCCATCCTTGTTCTGCTTTTCCTTTGCTACGGACTTTTCATCAGCCTCGGCCTGCCGGCGGAATCCTTCGCCATCAGCTGCCTCGTCCTGGGCTGCACGAGCACGGCCTATCAATCGCAGATATTCCGCGGCGCGATAGAGAGCCTTCCCCAGGGGCAGCTCAAGGCGGCACGGGCGCTCGGCATGGATGACCGCACTGGCATATGCAGCATCATTCTTCCGCAGGCGCTGCGTCTCTCCATACCCGGCTGGGCGAACGAATACTCCATCCTGCTCAAGGACTCTGCCATCTGCTTCGTCCTCGGCACGCAGGACATCATGGCCCGCACCTCGTTCGCGGCGGCCCGCACCCATGAGCACCTCGCCCTCTACGCGGCGGCGGGAGCGGTCTATTTCGTGCTGACCCTGGCCGTGCTCAAACTTCTGGGCCGTCTGGAGCGCAAGGTACAGATACCCGGCTATACGGCCATCGGCGTCGAGCCGGAGGGCATGGAGGCCCGCTCATGACAAGCGGCATCGAAATTGTCCTTTCCGTCAGGAACATCTGCAAAAGCTTCGGCGCGAAACGCATCCTCACCGACTGTTCCATGGACGTTAAGCGCGGGGAGATGAAGGTTCTCATCGGGCCGTCAGGCGCAGGCAAAAGCACCTTCCTGCACAGCATCAACTGCCTCGTGCCCCCGGACAGCGGCGACATCCTGCTTGAGGGGCGCCCCCTCGACAGAAGCAACAAAAAGGCTCTGTGCGCCTTCCGCATGCAGGTCGGCATGATATTCCAGGATTTCAATCTGTTCGACCACCTCTCCGCCAGGGAAAACGTCGCCATTGCCCTGCGAAAGGTCCGCGGCATGGGCCGCGATGCTGCGGCGCACCGGGCTGACGAAGAGCTCGCCCGCGTGGGTCTTGCCCGGCAGGCGGCCCTCTATCCCGCGCAGCTTTCCGGCGGGCAGAAACAACGCGTCGCCATCGCGCGGGCACTCGCAATGGATCCCAAGGTGATACTGCTCGACGAGCCGACCTCGGCCCTCGACCCAGAACTCGTCGGCGAGGTGCTTTCCGTCATTCGCGACCTCGCGGCGGACGGCATGACGATGATCATGGCAACGCACCAGATGGATTTCGCACGGGCACTCGCCTCGGAGATTCTCTTCATGGAAAAGGGCCGCATCATCGAACGCGGCACGCCCGAAGCTCTGCTCGCCGACGGTTCCGGTACGCGGACGCGCGACTTCTGCACACGCCTGCTCGACATGGGGGCCCAGGCAGGCCATGATTGATACCGCCTTCTTCTCGCTGGAGCTTCTCCCCGCCCTCAACCGGGGGCTCTTGGTTTCGCTCGCCCTCATCATCCCCGCATCCGTCATCGGCTTCGGGGGGGGCATAGCCCTCGGTTGCGCACGCGCCTTCGGCCCGTCATGGCTCAGGCGCCTGGGCAACGCCTACACGGCGCTTCTGCGCGGCGTGCCGCTCGCCGTGCAGCTCATGATGACATACTACGCCCTGCCGAAGCTCGGCATCTATTTCGAACCGTACGGAGCGGCGCTCACCTCCTTCATCCTCTGCACGTCGGCCTATCAGTCCGAATACGTGCGCGGTGCTCTGCTCTCGATACGTCAGGGGCAGATCAGGGCCGCCCAGGCCCTCGGCTTCACAACGTTTCAGACGATACTCTGGATAGTCGTTCCTCAGGCGGCCAGACGCGCCCTGCCGAGCTGCGGCAACGAAATCGTCTACCTGATCAAGTACAGCTCGCTCGCCTATCTCGTCACCTGCATGGAACTCATGGGCGAGGCCAAGGTCGTCGCCTCCGACACCTTCCGCTTCACCGAGGTCTTTCTCGCGGTCGGTCTCTACTACCTCGCCATGGTGACCGTTGCGAGCTGGATACTGAACCGCCTCGAAGAGCATTACCGCATCCCCGGCTTCGGCAACCACTAGCCCCACACGGAAGGGGAGTCCTGGTCAGAATCCGACTGCCGACGGCAAAAGACGGCCACGGCTACCGTGTCGCCCCGCGCGACTGTAACCGTAGATCAGGCATCCGCGCTTCTATTGTCCCCCGGCGAGTACTGCGGGCTGGGCACAACGCTGATGGAAGCATCTTCTCGATGTCAGAAACAGAAGCCCCAAAGCGCTGCTTTTGCCTACCGCAGGGGCTTTTTCAGCCTTCGAGCTTCTCTTTCAGCCAGTCCATGATCTCCGGCGTCGGTGCGCTCACGCCGCGGCAGTTGCCGTGCACGGCACGATAGCCCGGCAGGAACCTCTCTGGCAGGGGAAAGCTTATGAGATCCTCGGCCTTTTCCAAATTGCGCCTGACGAGGCGAATGAGCGGAGGATCCTGCCAGCTGTCCACAACGAAGTAATGCGACACGTCGCTTGCGCTGCGAACGGGGGGATGTTCCGCCGAAAAGTCATTGTTGCCCCACTCCAGATACATGGTAACGGCCTGTTCCGGGGTCAGGCTCCAATCGATGTCGAGCATCGAGAAATCACTCAGATCAGGCATTCGCGCCTCCTTTCCGCTCTCAAAAACGGGGCAGTTTTCCTGAGTCGCTTCACCGGGGGCAACCCTATTGTCCATCCTTATGCCGCTGCCTTCTCAGCAGGCCGCCCACCAGGGCTCCGCAAGTCCTGCTCAAAGCGGCGCCAGCGCCCTTCGTTACATTGCGAACCCCATCCACGGCTCTTCCTCCGGCTTTTTCGACGGTTCTCGCAGCGGAGCGCGCCGTTCCCGTCACGGCATCCGCCGCTCGCACGGCCGTGTCGCGGACGGCGCCAGCGGCGTTGCGCGAGCTTTCCATCACCTTCCGGCCAGCCATCCCGGTTTTTTCCGCTGCGGCATGCGCCGCGCTTAAGACGGATCCCCCCATGGCGCTCACAATTTTTCTTCCGTTCTCACTGATACTGCCACCGGCCGCCGCAACCTTTCCCATTGCCTCCTGCGCCATGCCCACCGCGCGGTTTCCCGCTCCCGTGACCGCATTCGAGGCAGTCTTTGCAACGTCGGCAAAGGCATCCGAAACCCGCTGTCCTGCCACACCGGCCTTTGCCGCGGCAGTATGCGCCGCATCAGTGACGACCCCGGCAGCCGACCGTGCTGTGTCCGCAGCGGCCCCGGTCACTCCTGTGACGACGTCCGAGACCTTCTGCCCAGCGGCTCCAGCCGCATCGGCTATGCCCCCGACGAAACGCCGGCCGCTCTCCCGGGCGAGCAGGCCGAACTGCTTCTTCAAGGTCGTCGCGATGCTGGCCACGGCCTCTCGAGAAATCGACTTCACGATGGCAGCCGTCTCCGGTACGCACGATGAGCGCAGATCTTCATCTCCCGTTTCGCTCACGGCATAGCGGTACGCCCGCCTCGTGATGACGCCGGCACGAACCACCAAAAGGCAGTTCGCCGCACCGTGTATGGCGGCCGAGGTGAAAACCTTGGCGATATTACCGGCCAGAGGCACGGAGGATGCCGCCATAGCCGGGGCGACAGACGGTACCATCTCACTCATGGCATCGGTTATGGTCTGGGGGATGTCGAGGGCATCTATGGAAAAAGCCACGAAGGTCGCGGAAGACACGACGCCGTAAACGCTCCAGATCTCGGCGGGCAGGGGTTTCTGGTTGTAGATGGAGGAAATCCGCCAGACGGTGCGGCACAGGGAAAGGAATACGATGAGCGCGTCAAGCCGCCCGTTCTGGGCAAGCGCCGTGCCCAAAAAGACACGGCTGCCGCCCGCGCGGATCTCCCCTTCGGCGATGCCGTCCAGAACCGCAAGCGCCCGCTCGACAAAAAGGGGATCGCTGCTCTCAATTCCTGCCTTGCGCACATGGGGATTCACGGCGAGGCGCCGCCGCAATGCCTCGCGGAAACGCCGCTTCTCCTCCGCGTCAGCATCCAGCCTGAGGACAAGGTGCGACTTGCGGCCGAAGACGGAGCGCCACAGGCAAAACAGACAGAGAAGCTCTAACGCGGCGAGCGCAGCGAATGCCCATGCCCCATAGCCTGGGTACCACCCTTCGACAAGGGTCATTCCCGCACGGTTGATGTCGACGAGCACCGCGCCGGCCAGAAAAAGCAGAACGATGCCGATGAATCTGATGAAACGGATAAGGTAGGTCATGGCCGCCTCCGGTCAGGCATCCTCTTGGGGATCTTCACCCGTATTCTCCGTCCCCATGCGCTCCTTGAGCTGACGCTGCCGTTCGCGCTCGCACTCCTCCCGTCTGGCCCTGCGCATCTCCTCCACCTCTTCACGCCGTTTCGCCCGGACGCGGGCGAGGCGGGCCTCCTGATCCTTTTCGCGGCTGGTGCGTGCCTGTTCAAGCAGCTTGTCCCGACGGGAATCGAAGACGAGGGTCGTTCGCAAGGCGCCCAGGCCAATGGCCAGAACGCTCACCACCACGGAAAGCACCTTGAGGATGGACACCTTGTTTTCGCCGATATGCGCCTTGAGCCACCCCAAGTGCAGCGAATCGCCGAAATAGCCTATGGAGAGCACGGCGACCAAAGAAATCACAAGCCCGAGTATCTCGATGATGAGAAAGGTCTTGCCCATGATCATGGCGAAAAGCGTGCCGTCACGCACGAGCCGCAGCGTCTTGAGCTCTTTCTTCAGGCGGCGCAGCAACTTCTCTATTTCGGGCAAATGCTCCTCTGCCTTGCTGAAGGAATCCCTGTCCCGAAAATTGCTGGAATACGCCCAGTTAATGATGGAAGCCGTCTGATTGAAGGTCTGGCTGAACTCCCTGAGGGCCGCAGGAAAGGGGAACCATGAGGCCTCGTCGCGCACGCGCTGCAGAATGTCCAGATAGACACTGTAGCGATCCTGCAGGGCCTCCACGTCCTGTTCTATGTAGTCTTCGAGCTCTTCTTCCAGCTGCGGACGGATGTCGAAGACACGCAGAAAGGTCATGTAATTCTGGATGCCGCTCAGGCGCTCCAGCTCGGCAATCTTGGGGTCGAACTTCTCGCGGACGGGGTGGTCCGGCCCGAACCATTTGTCGAAGCGAGCCCTGAGCGCCTGGATGTGCGGAATTTCCGCCTCGGCCTTTGAACGGGCCTCTTCCCACAGGCAGTGCAGATAGGTGAGGATGTGAATACGCCCGCGCTCAAGCCCGGGGTCGAGCAGAAAATGGTTGAAATATTCCGGCCGCTCGCGGATCAATGAAAGGATGGTGTCGAGCATCTGCTCGGCGAAGCCCATCTTTACGCGGCAAACGATAGCCCGGTAGCGGGCCTCCACATCGTCCTGCATGATGCGGGTCAGTTTCTGGTACTGCTGTATGGCCTCGCCGAAGCGGCCCATCTCCTCCAGGGCGCGCGCCGCCAAAAACTCGTTCCACGCCTGAAGGGCAATGTCGCCGGAATAATCGGCGGCCTCACGGAAGGCCTTAAGGGCGTGCTCCATATCACCCTGGAGAACACGGACGAAGCCGTGCAGGGTGGCCAGGCGCGCATCGCGCGGATGCTGCTCTAGCAGGTTCTCCATGCGCTGGTCGAGACCCGACAGTTCGTCGGCCTCCGCATGGACTATCGTGTCGAGCACCTCCCACGAGATATGATCGTCCTTTTTCGGCAAGCGTTCGCCGGGGGAGGGTTCGCGGAAACGTTTCAGCCAGTATTCCGGAATATTGCGCATCTGGCACAGTGGCACGAGGCCTGCGAGCGCGTTCATCAGGACGGCCGCATCGTCCTTGCCCGAGAGAAGCTTTTGCACCTCCCCGTTGCCTTTTTGAAGAAGCGCGTTCTCGATCTGGCGGAAGCTCGCGTTGATGACCTCCATGTCGAGCTCACCGGCCGCTTCCCACACATCGGTCCTTGCGGGGGGCATGGCCCGCGTGGGGCACTCGAGGGGGGAGTGGTTCGCCATACCGCAGAAGTAGCAGTCCACCCCCTTGCCCTCTTTGTCGTTCGTCAGGCTTTCGGCGATCATGAGGGGCAGCACCTCGTTGCCGCCCGTACGGTCGTCCAGAAGGATGTTGCACCAAGCGTCCATCGTCATCTGATCGCCGTGGAAGTGCAGATCGCGGATGATGAACCCCTTGCCCATAAGGTAGGCGTTCCGGTAATTCACATAGGGAAAGCCCGCGACGAGGCGGTCCCAGTGAAGATTTATCTTTTCGGGAAGGTCCCTGTTGAAATTCAGGCTCCCCCGGTCGATGATGACACTGACGCAGGGCACACCCTCCTCAGCGAGCTCCATGTCTTTCATGGCCGTCAGCCAGTCGCGCATGAAGGCGCGCAGCTTGAACAGGCTCTCGATGGAAAGCATGATGAAGGAGCCCTCAATGAGCGACTTGATCTTGTGCTCGTCGAGAAGAGCGTGCAAACGCACGGAAAGCGCGTCCCAGCCGGCCATAAACTCCTTGTCGACGGGGTTGCCGATGGGGTGGAGCACGATGAACCAGCTTTGCGTCGAGGCGAAGGGCATGCGTATGTCGACGACCGGCGTGTACCAGTTGGAACCGGCCATGCCCTGACGCCCCCGCTTCTGGGCGAACTCTATGCCCGGCATTTGCTTGCGGTCTTCGCAGCTCTTCGGGTGCACCCAGACCTCAAGCTTGTCGGGAACGATGATCTCCTGGCTCTGCAGGGACGCGTCGACATCAAGGGACGCCCCCCCCGCGCGATCGATGAGCAGACGACCGGGAAAGAGCTCAACGCTGACGGGCAGCTCGTTAAAATTGCCCCAGATGATGAAGCGGGCGAGCACGAGAAAGACGTCCTCGGTGAAGAAGAACCACAAGGCCTGATCCTCACCGCTGTAGACCTGCATGCCGCCGTAGTTGACGAGAGTCTGGTTTATGGCTCCGGGCAGGTCCTTCTGCCAGCACAGCCAGAGAAGATGCCCCATGGTGCCCATGCGGATCTGGGGAGGGTTTTTCACCCGCGGAAAAAGCTGTAGCATCTGAGGCATGTGACGTTCCTTTTGTGGCGCCCGCCCCTTCGCGGTATGCGCAAAGGGGGGAGGAAGAATGCGTCGTTAACCCTAGCAGATATTCATGCGGACGAAAAGAGCGCCGGGGTCACTTTCTTCTTGAGAAAATCCCGTAAAAAGCCTAAAAAAGTTTTTTTTAAAACATTCTCTTACCAGGCCACTGTCATGCCCATTGAAGTTCCCTTTTTCGACAGATCTCAGTCCTTCGACCTGCCCGACGTGGAAGACGCCAACATCGCCACCTTGAGCATCAGGCCGGCAAAGGTGGGCGACGTACACGGCATGTCGACCCTCATCAACAGCTACGCCGCAGAGAACGTCATGCTGGCGCGCGGCCCGCAGTACCTCTTTCAGCATCTGCAGGACTACATGGTCGCCACCGCCAAGGCGAAGGGCGGGGACAAGGACTGCATCGTCGCTTGCGGAGCGCTCAACATCCTCTGGTCGGATCTCGCCGAAATCCGCTCCATTGCGGTGCACCGGGCCTGCCAGCACTACGGCCTCGGGCAGAGGCTCGTGAAGGCCCTCATAGACCGTTGCCGCACCCTCGAGATACCGCGCGTTTTCGTCTTCACCCTGGCCGATCGCTTCTTCGCGCGCTGCGGTTTTCTCGAGTTCTCTCGCGACGAGCTACCGCCCGTCGTCTGGGCCGAATGCAGCAAGTGCCCGAAATTCTACCGCTGTGACGAAATCAGCATGATGCATGTTCTGGAGGAAACGTCATGAACAGACTGCATGGAAAAGATTTTCTGAAGGAACTCGACTTCGAGCCCGAAGACCTGACCTACCTGCTCGATCTCGCCGCCCGCCTCAAGAAAGACAAAAAGGCGCATGCCGAGCGCCGGTATCTCACCGACAAGAACATCGTCATCCTTTTCGAGAAGGATTCCACCCGCACCCGCTGCTCCTTCGAGGTCGCCGCCTATGATCAGGGTGCCCATGTGACGTATCTGGGCCAGCAGGGTTCGCAGATGGGCAAGAAGGAATCCATCGCCGACACGGCCCTCGTTCTCTCGCGCTTCTTCGACGGCATAGAGTACCGCGGCTTCGACCAGGCACGCGTGGAGACCATAGCGAAGCACGCCGAAGTGCCCGTGTGGAACGGCCTGACCAACGAATGGCACCCCACCCAGCTTCTGGCTGACATGCTGACCATGCGCGAGCACTGCGCCCGCCCGCTCGCCGAACAGCGCATGGCCTACCTGGGCGACGCCCGCTACAACATGGGCAATTCCCTCATGCTCGGCAGCGCCATGCTGGGCGTGGATTTCCGCTCGATCGCGCCGAAGGCCCTGTGGACGAGCGACGAGGTCTACGAACAGGCCTGCACTATCGCAAAGAAGACGGGCGCGCGCATCACCCGCACCGAAAGTGTCGCAGAGGGCGTCAACGGCTGCGACTTCCTCTCGACCGACGTCTGGGTATCAATGGGCGAGCCGGAATCGGTCTGGGCCGAACGCATCGAGCTGCTCAAACCCTACGCCGTTAGCGTCAGGACCTTCGCGCTGACCGAGAACCCCGACTGTAAATTCCTCCACTGCCTGCCGAGCTTCCACAACCGTGAGACGACCATCGGTGAGCAGATCTACCAGCGCTTCGGCATCGACCACATGGAGGTCGACGACGAGGTCTTCCAGTCCGAGCGCAACGTCGCCTTCGACGAGG
Organism: Desulfovibrio sp.; assembly: GCA_024692205.1. Lineage (GTDB taxonomy): Bacteria > Desulfobacterota > Desulfovibrionia > Desulfovibrionales > Desulfovibrionaceae > Desulfovibrio. Next base: position 12,296 of record JAILMX010000233.1, read on the forward strand.
CGGAGAACCGCCTGCACACCATCAAGGCCGTCATGGTGGCGACCCTTGCCGAGGAGGAGATAGCGCTGTAACAGCGCATCGTCCCTTTCTTCAGGCGGGGAAAAGCCCCGGCGTCATGCGGCGCCGGGGCTTTTTCATAACTTGCACCGTGTCCGACAACGGTGCAAGCGCCCGCCTTTTCCATCTACAAAATGCATCTGCGCGCCTGTCAGCCATCCTCATTGCCTAAGGATAGCTTTCGTCTGTCTGCAAGATGTGACTTTGGTGGCGGGCCTATTTTGCATTGAGGCATTGGCGACAGCGCATGTGCATAATCAATGCGCAATGCTGTCAATATGCTGATGCAGCAGCCGTGACATTTCAGCAGGCACTTCAGAAACCCAATGCCCTGTTGCCTCGGCTACGCCCCACGCCAATACGAAGGCAGCCAGCATGGAGAGTCCGACCAGAGGCCACGGCACGCGCCCCCCATGACCCGACGCATAGCCAAAGCGCATTGAAAGGCAATCCTTTTCAGGACAGGCAGCCAGACATTCCTGGCATCCGTTGCATTCAGTGCTGGACACTCGGTGCAGCCGATGCACGGCAATGCCCTGCGGGCATGCTCTGGCACAGCGGCGGCATCCCGTGCAGGCATCGGGGGATCGGCGCATGGCAAGGGGTGAAAACAATGAGAAGAGGCCCAGCAACGCCCCATAGGGGCAAAGGAAACGGCACCAGGAGGAGGGGATGAAGACGCTCCCCATGACCAGTAAGGCAATAATCACCGAGGTCGTTGAACTGGGCGGCATGAAGAACAGCAGCATCTTCGTGTCGGCAACCATGTTGTATGGGGAATGCAGGAATGCATCTATCTCGTCCACGCTCATGCCTCCGGGCAGCACCAACCTCAGGAAAAAGCAAAGGAGCAGGTACTTTGGAATGCCAAGAAGCCATGCCAGCCAGCGGGGTGGGGTCACTGTCCATCCCAGCCGCCGTCCCAGCCGAAACAACCAGAAGGAGAGCGCGCCAAAGGGGCAGACGTACCCGCAGAAGCCCTTGCGCAGAATCAGAGCTGTGACAAGCGCCGTCACAAGGATGGCCAAGCCTGCCGGATGCACGGCATCCCACTGCCCCGTTAGCAGCAGGCGCTTGAGGGCCAGAAGAGCGCTGATGGGCAAAAAGCCTTCCACCCCCGGCGGCCGAGGCGAAAAAGCCTCGCGCCATCCTAAGAGCCATGCGGCATAAGCGATAAAGCGGGCCCCTACCCAAAGCACAGCAAGAAAAAAGAGTAGCTGTATGCCCCGGTGCGCCAGGGCGGCCCAACGGAAGGGCGAGGGCTTGTCGGCAGAGTTTCCCTGCGTTCCGGCAGACATCATATGTCTACCTCAAGGCAAATCTGTTTTTCTCCGTAGAGAGCAGACCGTCTTTCTGCATGCGCGAGAGCTCGGCGCTCATGGCGCTTCTGTCCACGCACAGATAGTCGGCGAGCTCCTGCCGGTTGAAGGGAATGGAGAACTCCGTGCTGCCCTGGCGGCGCGATTCCGCCCACAGGTAGGAGAGCAGCTTTTCCCGCGTGGAGCGGCGGCTCACATGGGTCAGCTTTTCGTTAAGCAGAAGGTTGCTCCTGGCGAGGTCGGCGAAGAGGTTGCGAATCATCTGCGTGTGGTGGGGGCAGGCGTTCGTGCAGGTCGTGAGGATGCGGCGCACGTCGAGCCACATGACCTCGCTTTCCGCGTCGGCGATGAGGCTGACGTCCATCTCGACATCGCCCGCGCAGGCGTAGTTCTCGGCGAAGATGCCGCACGGGGGGACATGCGCGCGCAGCTCGCGGTTGCCCATCTGGTCCTCATGCATGACGAAGAGGCTGCCTGAGAGCAGGAGGCCCAGCCCCTCCGGGCGTGAGCCCGCGTGCAGGACGTAGGCATCCTTTCGATAGCTCTTCGTCCTGGCCTTAAGGCAGCCAAGCATGGGGGGGATAGCATCATCCTCAATGCCGGTGAAAAGCCGTACCCGCCGAAGTATGGGAAGATGGTTTTTCATAGTTTTACCATTTTTGTTGTATTTATAACAGCAATGTTGTATCTAATCTACTACATTTGTACTGTCAGGTCAACATATCACGGTGTTGTTTCGGGAGAACAATCATGCAGTCCTATGCCGCAGCGGTCATCTATTCTTCATGCACGGGCAACACCCGTTATCTTGCCGAGCGCCTCGCCGCCCGCTTCGCACTGCCGCTTTTTGCGGTGAAGAACGCCGGCGATGCGCCCCAGGACGTGCCGCTGCTGCTTGGCGCATGGACGCGACAAGGCGGCCCCGACAGCAGAATGGCACGATTCATAAGCGGCCTGAAGGGTCGTGACGTCTTTTTCTTCTGCACCATGGCCTCCTATGCTGATTCACCGCATGCTGCGCGTTGCCTCGCAAAGGCGCAGGCCCTTCTTTCGGAAGGGGGCAACCGCCTTCTCGGGCATTTCTTCTGCCAGGGGCGCCTGTCGCCCGCGATGCTCGCCCACAGCCGACACCCGATGACGCCAGAGCGGGCAGAACGACTGAAGGCGGCTGAGGCCCACCCGAACGAGGCCGACGCTGATGCGCTGACAGAAGCCGTGCGACAAGCATTCGCCGTGATGCCCGGCTGGAAATGAGAGCCAAAATTTTTCCAATTTGTTGTTTTTACAATATATATGTTGTTTTATAAACGATACAACTTGTGCGCATGCCGGACATTCCATGCACGTTACGGGATGAATCGACGCGAAACGCAGAGATGAAAGAGCCCGCACGGGCGCTATCAATGACGGGAGATGAAAGATATGGAAAAGGAAATGTTCTGTTTTCAGTGTGAGCAGACCGCGGCTTGCAAGGGCTGCACGGGAAAGGCAGGCGTGTGCGGCAAAAAGGCCGGCACGGCTAATCTTCAAGACGCTCTGACGGGCGCCCTGGTCGATCTCGCCGGTGCGGAGGCGGGCAATGCCTCGGCCAACGACGAAACCTATCGCATCATCATTGAGGGGCTTTTCACGACGCTGACCAACGTCAGTTTCGACGATGCAGCAATCTCCTCGCTTATGGAAAGAACGAAGTGCGAGACGGCTCGCCTCTCTTCAGCTCTCGTCGATGCCTGCGACATCTCGCGGCTGTGGACGGGCGACGAGGACATACGTTCTCTGAAATCCCTGCTGCTTTTCGGACTTCGAGGCATGGCGGCCTATGCCTACCACGCCCTCGTCCTGGGATATTCCGATGCGGCGGTGAACCGCTTCTTCTGCGAAGGCCTGCGCGCCGTGGGCGCTGACATGACTTTGGATGAGCTTCTTCCTCTCGTGCTCAAGGTGGGCGAGGTCAATCTGTCGTGCCTGGCCATGCTGGACAAGGCGAACACGACGGCCTACGGCACGCCTTCGCCCACGACGGTTCCCCTGAAGGTGGAGAAGGGGCCCTTCATCGTGGTGACGGGCCATGACTTGCGCGACCTGCGCCTGCTTCTGGAACAGACCGAGGGCCGTGGCGTGAATGTTTACACGCATGGCGAGATGCTGCCCGCCCATGCCTACCCCGAACTCAGGAAGTTCGCGCACCTCAGGGGCAATTTCGGCACGGCATGGCAGAACCAGCAGAAGGAATTCGACGGCATCCCCGCCGCCGTGCTCTACACCACAAACTGCCTGATGCCCCCGCGCGCAAGCTACGCCGACCGCGTATTCACGACCGAGGTCGTGGGCTATCCCGGTGCCGTGCACATCGGCCCTGACAAGGATTTCTCCCCCGTCATCGAGAAGGCCCTGGCCCTCGGCGGCTATTCCGAGGACCGTGCCTTCACCGGCATCAACGGCGGGGCTCAGGTGACGACAGGTTTCGGCCATGCCTTCGTGCTTTCTGTGGCGGACAAGGTTGTCGAGGCTGTCAAGAGCGGGGCCATACGCCATTTCTTCCTGGTCGCGGGCTGCGACGGCGCCAAGCCAGGCCGCAATTACTACACCGAATTCGTCAGGCTGACGCCGAAGGATTCCGTCGTCCTGACGCTCGCCTGCGGCAAGTACCGCTTCAACGACATGGATTTCGGCCGGATAGGCGAGCTGCCCCGCCTCATGGACATGGGCCAGTGCAACGACGCCTACGGGGCGATTCAGGTCGCCGTGGCTCTGGCCGGGGCCTTCGGCTGCGGCGTGAACGAGCTGCCGCTTTCCTTCGTCCTCTCATGGTACGAGCAGAAGGCGGTCTGCATCCTGCTGACACTTCTGCATCTGGGCATCAGGAACATACGCCTCGGCCCCACGCTGCCGGCCTTCGTTTCGCCGAACGTGCTCAAGGTGCTGGTCGAGAAGTACGCCATCGCGCCGATAAGCACGCCGGCAGAAGACATCGCGGCGCTCACCGCCAACGCGAAATAGCGGCGGGTGCATTATCCTACGGGAGGCGGCCACGAAGGCCGCCTTTTGCAGATGCAACTGCGATTTCCTCGTAGCCGCGCCCTTACGACATTTCTATGCCAATCAGAGAGGCAGCCACCCCATGGACAGGAAAATCCCTCTTGCTCCTGAACGTTTCCTCAACCTGGAGGAAAACGACGTCATTTCGGCCATGCGCGACTTCGGCTCTTATCTGGACATCACTCCGGAAGATTTTCGCGTCGTTTATGCCAAGGCCTACGCCATAGCACGCCGCCGCTTTCTCACAGATATCACCGCCGCCGATATAATGTCCAATCCCGTTCTGACCGTGCCGGCTGACATGCCCTTGCGAGACGCCGTGGAATTTCTGGACGAGCACAATATTTCCGGCGCTCCTGTGCTCAATCGTGACGGTGAAATGGCCGGCATAGTCTCGGAAACGGACATAGCCCGCATTACGGGGGGCACTCGCCGCCCATCGCCCATGCACTTGCTGCGAGCCGTGATGCGCCGAGAGTTCGACCTTGGCTGCCTTGACGAGCCCGTTTCCCATGTCATGACCAAGGAAGTTGCCTCAGCCACGCCGGCAACGCCCTTATCCATCATGATTGACACGATGGGAAAACGAAACATCAACCGTTTGCCCGTGCTGGAATCTGGCAGTCTTGCGGGGATTGTCTCACGCACGGACTTGCTGAACACGCTGGGAGCGTTGCAATGAATCTGCTGCGTAAAATGGCTGGCGGCGGACAGACGCCGCCCCGTGCCGGTCTGGGAGAAATCGCTATTGCATGGCTGGGCAGCCTGGTTGCCATAGCGGGCATCGGCTTGCTGGAACGCTATGCCGTGGGCGCGGGGGGGCCTCCTTTGCTCATAGGCTCCTTCGGCGCTTCCACCGTTCTGGCTTTTGGCGCCATACGCAGTCCTCTGGCCCAGCCACGGAATCTTGTAGGGGGGCATGTGCTCTCCGCCTTTGTCGGTGTTAGCACAGGCTTGCTTCTGCCCGAACCTCTCTGGCTGAGTGCCGCCATAGCCGTGGCAACAGCCATCGCCCTGATGCACGCCACGCAGACCCTTCACCCACCCGGCGGGGCCACGGCTCTTATCGCCGTCATCGGCGGCGAGGGCGTTCGTCAGCTCGGCTACTGGTATGTGCTCGTCCCATGCCTGCTTGGAGCCGTGTTCATGCTTGCCATCGCCCTGATAGTGAACAATATTCCACGAAACCGACGCTATCCCTTGTTCTGGTGGTAAACACCTTGACGGCAGCTACTCGGAGGATAATGAAGAGTGAAAGGCCGCAAGAGTGTCTCTGAGCCGTCAACAGGAGGTTCCGCATGAGCGACAATCAGACGCAATCTTTTGAAGAGGTGAGTTCTGGCTACAGCATGCGCGAGGCTATTGCCGAGGCAAAGCGCTGCCTGCGCTGCAAGACGCCCCAGTGCAGAACGGGCTGTCCCATCGGCAATGACATTCCTGACTGGATTCACGAGCTTTCCATGGGCAACCTTGGCAACGCCATGCGCATCATCAACGGTCGCAGCAATTTGCCGGCGGTGTGCGGTCGCGTATGCGCCCATGAACGGCAGTGCGAGGGGCATTGCATTCTGGGGAAGAAAGACCGCCCCGTGCGCATCGGCAAACTGGAGCGTTTCATTGCCGATTTTGACGGCGAAATGGGATTGATTCACGAACCGTTGGCGCAGAAAACGCGCGGCAAAGTGGCCGTCATCGGTTCCGGCCCGGCAGGGCTGACCATAGCCGGCGACCTTGCGCGCCTTGGCTTCATGGTGGAAATCTTTGAGATGCAGCCGGAGGCCGGCGGCCTGCTCATGTTCGGGATCCCCGACTATCGCCTGCCCAAGGATGTCGTGCGCCGCGAAATACGAAAGATTGAGGAGCTTGGCGTCGTGGTGCGCTGCAATGCCACCATCGGCAGGGATTATACCGTCGACGACCTGTTCGATCGCGGCTTCGACGCCATTTTCATGGGCACGGGGACGGGCAAGCCCCGTATGCTGGACATCCCAGGCAACAGCCTTGAGGGCGTGCATCAGGCGATAGATCTGTTGCGGCTTGTCAGCCTGCACCGGGCGGGCAGCATCAGCCGCGAGGAAGTGCCGGTGAAGGCCGGGCAGCGGGTTTTTGTCATCGGCTGCGGAAACACCGCCATGGACGCAGCCCGTACCGCCCTGCGCATGGGCGCAACCGACGTGCAGGTGATCTTCCACCGCACCATCAATGAAATGAGCGCGTTACGCGCCGAATATGACGACGCGGTTAAAGAGGGCGTCGGTTTCAACTGGCAGTCGGTCATCACGGCGATCAACGGAGAAGACGGCGCTGTCCGCTCCGTGGTTTTTGAATGCCAAGGGGAACGGCGAGAGGAAAGGGCCGACATCGTCATCATGGCGGTGGGGCAGGTTCCCGCCAGCCGCATTGTTTCCACCACCAAGGGCATAGAGGTGGACGAGCGCGGCTATGTGCTGATTCGGGAAATGCCGTACGGCATGACAACGCGGAAAGGCGTTTTTGCCGGAGGAGACGTGGCCAACCATCCCGCCACGGTGGTAACCGCCATGCAGCAGGCTAAAAAGGTCGTCGAGGGCATTGTGCGCTACGTTGACGCCATCAAACTGCTGGAGGCGATCAACTAGCTAGAGTTCGATGAAAGCGGGAAGTCTTCCATGAAAACTGTTGCTTGCCTTCATTTTAACGCGGATGCGGCATGACCTGGGACATATCCCACTTCTAAGCAATCAACTCTTCTATACCTTTTGGATGATCGCTTATCGAATACGAGGAGATCAGCTTATGCCTTCCCCACGCCATGCACAGGTCGAACGCGAAAGGTGCGTATCCTGTGGTAGCTGCGCAAATGAATGCCCCCGCGATGCCATCTCGGTATGGCGCGGCTGCTTTGCCATCGTGGATAGAGCCAAATGCATCGGATGTGGGAAATGCGTCCGTGTCTGTCCCGCAGACTGCATATCCATCGTCAAGCGGGAGGTTGCGCATTGAAGAAAAAAAACTGGTACGAATGGCTATGGCTATGGCCAGTGGCCTATTTTTCCCTGGGCTTCTTCAACATTCTGTTCGCATGGCTGGGGATGATCGATTTCCTGCTCCCGCTTTTCATAGCCATCTTTTTCGGCAACAAATGGTTCTGCAACAATATATGCGGCCGGGCTCAGTTTTTTGTGTTCTTGCCCAGGTTTTTTAAATGCTCAAGGCAAAAGGTTGCTCCCAGATGGATGTCTTCAGCATTGTTCCGATATGGCTTCCTGGCATTTTTCCTGGCAATGTTCGGCAGCATCATCCATCAGTCCATCATGGTCTTTAATGGAGTTTCATCTCTCAGGCAGGCTGTGACGCTTCTCTGGACCTTTCAAATCCCTTGGCGATGGGCATACGCCCAAGGAAACGGCTCCGACTGGTCAGCGCAGTTCAGTTATGGCTTTTACAGTCTCATGCTGACATCTGTCATCATCGGTCTGATAGTCATGGTCCTTTACCGCCCGCGCACATGGTGTTCCTTTTGCCCCATGGGCAGCATGACCCAGCTTATATGCAAGGCAAAGCAAAAGGGGAAATACCCGCCGGAAGACTGAATCAAGAGGAGAGAGGGGGATTGAAATGATTCGTAAAATCATCCGCATAGATGAGAAAAAATGCGATGGCTGCGGGCTATGCGCTGAAGCATGTCATGAAGGCGCCATCGATATTGTGGACGGGAAGGCGAGACTTGCGCGCGAGAGCTTCTGCGACGGCCTTGGAGACTGCCTGCCGAACTGCCCGTCCGGGGCGATAACGTTTGAAGAGCGGGAGGCCCCTGAATACGACGAGGATGCCGTGCGGCGGGCAAAGGAACAGAAGGGGGTTGCAGAGAATAATGCCATCAAGAAGAGCGCCTGCCCCGGTTCAAGCCTTTTGCGTATCACGAATGGAGAAAATGCGGCTCCCGCATCCACTGCGAATCCGGTATCTCGGCTTGCGCAGTGGCCATGCCAGATAAAGCTTGTGCCCACGCAGGCCCCTTTCTTCGACGGAGCTAAACTTCTCATCGCCGCGGATTGCACCGCCTTCGCCTTCGCCGGCATGCATGAAGGATTCATGAAGGGCAAGGTCACCGTCATCGGGTGCCCTAAGCTCGACGCTGTGGATTACAGCGAGAAGCTTACCGCGATCATCAGGGACAACGCTATAAAGAGCGTCACAATCGTCCGGATGGACGTTCCCTGCTGCGGAGGTCTGCAGCGTGCAGCGGAAAATGCTCTCAAAAACAGCGGCAAATTCATTCCGTGGCAGGTCGCGACAATCACGCGAGACGGCACTATTCTGGAGTAGCGTATGGACATGACTGCTTGAAAACCATTGAAGAAATGCCTCATGACAAAGGGCGCATGGTGCGGTCGCTCAACCTCGCAGTTTTCGCTTTTTTTCCGCAGTACACTTTCTCCATGCCCCGGTCCACTTTTTTTCTTACGACGCGCTCATGGCCGAAGCCCGCAAGATGGTGCGCAAGGGCCAGTTCTTCTGGGATATGGTCTCCGCCGAGAACAGCATAGGCTTCCACAACCCGGCCAGGACTCTGGACACCCTCATGAGCTCGATGGATTACAGCCAGCGGGCTGTTGCCCTCTGCCTTGAGGCCACAAACGGCGGCATCACGGCAGGCGTCACCGGTGACATCATCACGCTCGTGCCCCCCATCAAGGAGCACAGCCGCAAGCTTCAGCAGGATCCGGAGCATCTGAAGAGCCACAAGTGGCTGACCTACCTGCCCCTGCTGCCCAAGGCCGACCCGGTGTGGGACGGCAACAAGCGCATCAAGTAGACGGATATGGCATCGCCGCGATATGCAGGAGGCCCCTCGATGAGGGGCCTCTTTTCTGCTCGACGGCGTTACGGGCACACTCGTTTCTTGTGTTCCACCGCGCAGCGGCTACCGCAGGGCGAAGCAGACGGTGACGGATCTCAACGCCCTGTCAGTCCGGCGCGTTTCTCGACGAGCGCTACGACGCGGTCTATCTGCCGCCCGAGGCTCGTCTTGCGGGACATCTCCCGCTCAAGGGCGGTTATGCCTTCCAGCACCGTCGAATGGCGACGGTTGAAGATCTGGCCGATCTCGCGCAGGGGCATGTCGGTGTGCTTTCGGGCGAGGTAAAAGACCGTGTTGCGGCCGATGACGCACTCCTGCCGGCGCGAGCGCGAATTGAGGGCGGATTCCTCCAGACCGTAGCTTTCGCAGACAAACCGGATCATCGCGGCGATGTCGGGCGTATCGGAGACGTCGGCGTAGTCGGCGAGGACCTCCAGAGCGAGGTCGCAGGTGATCTCCGTATGGAGGGTTTTTGCGCGGAAGGCCAGACTCCCCAGGCATGATTCGAGCTGACGCACGTCGCCGTGCAGCCGTTCGGCGAGAAGGTCGCAGACCTTCTCCGTCAGACGCACGGAAATGGCGGCCGCCTTGCGCATGAGAATGTCGCGCCGCATGTCGCGATCAGGCCGGTCGATATGCGTCAGAACGCCCGAGCAGAACTGCGAGACGAGCTGGTTGTCGACCTTCTGCAACTCTCTGGGAGAGAAGGACGAAGTGTACACGACGCGCCCGCCCCGATCCTGAATGCCCTTCACCACGAAAAGCGCCGTCTCCTGCATCTTGGGCTTGCCCTGCAGAAAATGCACGTCTTCGAAGAGCAGCACGTCCAGATGGCGAAGATTGTCCTTGAAATCCTCCAGGGCGCTGCTCTTCAGGGCGGCGATGAAACGAGAAGCAAAATCCCCTCCCGTCATGTAGGCAATGCGCCTGCCGCAACTCTTGCGGGAGATGTCCTGGCCCATGGAGTGCGCGAGGTGCGTCTTGCCGAGGCCTGCGGTTGCGTTAACGAAAAGAGTGCGAACATCGCCGTTCGCGCGGCATACGTCCTGAGCGGCGGCGACGGCGAGCGTGTTGCTCGGCCCGACCACGAAATCATCGAAGCCGAAACGCCATTTCGGCAGAGGCGCGGTCGCCGGCACGGGCATGGGCAGGACGCACTGCGTCGGGACGGCCAGGTCGGTACGGGATGCAGCAGGCGCAGCGGCCGAAGCGCATGGAACGGCAGGGGCGGGAGCCGCCACGCGTATGTCGACGCGCGCCTTGTCGCCGAGAACGGGGCGGGCACAGGCCTCGATGGATTTGCGCAAGCGTGAGCCGAGTACGTGCGCCATGTAGGCGTGCGGCGCGGACAAGACGAGCCCTGCAGCATCGACCTGCGCCGAGAGAGAAGCAATCCAGACTTTGAAGTCTCCCGGGGACAGCATTTTTTCTAGATTTTTTCTAATCTTCGCCCATTGCTCGTTCATGGGGTTCTTGTAGCGCAGCGCCACCCGCTTCTCAAAAACGAAAATCTGCCGCCCTGTCGGATGGGGGCATTTTTTATCCCCAAATCAAAGACATCATATCCCTTTGTAATACAATTATCTTTTATAATTATTGAAAAAAAATAGCCCTCCGGAAGGGCTTATGGAACAAGGGTTTTCGTGCTGGCAAGAGAATTTTACACATTATTTACAAAAAGTTTTCCACATTTTTTACTTTATTTTTCTCAAAATTTCTCAATTTTTCTTCATTTTTTGCGTCGTTTTGCCAAAAGTTACTGACTGCGAGGGGAAACAGCGTGTCAAGACGATGGGCCTAAAAAAAACCGCCTTTCGGCGGTTTTTTTTCACGCGAGGTGCGCGCTAGAATGAGTACCGCAGGCCCACGGCGAACTCGTTGTTGTAGGGTTGATTGCCTATTTCATACTTCTGGCCGTTGTTCCCCGTAGTGCTGACCTCGTTGTAGCCCAGGCCCACGAAACGGTAGGAGGCGTCGATCGCGAAGTTCTCGTTGAAACTGTAGGCCACGCCGGCGCCGACATTCCACGCGAAGTTTGTGCTGCGGTCGTCGGCTGAATAGCGGTTGCCACCCACCTTGATGTCGTAACCCGTGTAGTTGAAGGCCATGCCGAGGCCGCCGCCGACATAGGGCGTGAACGCGGTGGAATTATGGAAATCCCAGAAAAGGTTGGCGAACAGGGTGGTATTGTTCCACGTGCCTTTCACTTTATCGAAGCGCCCGCCAGTCCAAGAGCTCTCGCTGTTGCCGCGCAGGGCGAATTCCAACTCTGCGCGCAAGGGAGCGCCGAACTGAGGATAAAAGTCAAAGCCGGCGGCCAGGGCGCCGCCCAGGGTGAACTGGCTGTAATCGGACACATCCGAACCCGAAAGGGAGTGGGAGCGCTCGACCCTGCCCGTATCCTGAATGGTCATCAGGAATTTCGGCGCGATGTACATGCCCTGGGCCTGCGCAAGGCCGGGGAGCATAAGGGCTGCGGAAAGAGCCAGTGCGGCAAGCATTCGTTTCATCTCGTTTCCTCCAAAAGCTTTGCCTCTTCTATAATAGTGATTTTTCTTTCAACCACTTTCAAGATAAAGTCAAGACTTTTTTTAGAAACGAGCGCTTCTCCTCCTCACAGCATCTACAGCATATTGACAGGGTCAAGATCGAGAAAAAGATGGAGTTTCCGCGAGGGGGCGGCCGCGTTTGCGGCGAACCAGAGGGAGCGCACCGACTGCCATTCGCCGGCCTTGATCAGGCACTGGAAGCGGCGCCTGCCCCGCAGCAAAGAAAGAGGCGCCGGGGCAGGCCCGAGAAGGCGCACGCCGAGAGCGTCCGCCTTCGCGCGCAAGATGCGGGCGAGTTCGGCCAATGCCTCAGCGCCGCCGCTCTCCCGCATGCCATACTCCATTTTGAGAAGCCCCAGGCAGACGAAGGGGGGATAGCGGCGAAGCTTGCGGCGCGCGAGTTCGGCTGCGTAGAAGCCCTCGTAGTCGGCCGCGCGCACGTACTGCCAGCAATAATGGTTTGTGTCACGCGTCTGAAGAAGGACGCGGCCGGGAAGACCTCCCCTGCCTGCCCTGCCGGATGACTGCACAAGCAGCTGAAAGGTGCGCTCCGCGGCGCGATAATCCGGCAGGTTCAGCCCCATGTCCGCATCGGCGACCACGACGAGGGTGACGCGGGGAAAATGGTGTCCTTTGGAAAGCATCTGCGTGCCAACGAGCACCTGCGACTCCCCTTTCGCAAATGCGGACAGGATCTCCTCCATACGGCCGGGACGGCGCGTTGAATCCCTGTCGAGCCTGAGCACGGGGCCAGCCGCCACCGTAGCCAGGGTCTCCGCCATGCGCTCCGTACCCTCGCCCATGGGCAGAAAGCTCGTGCCGCGGCACTTGGGGCAGGGCGAAGGAAAGGGACGCGTATAGCCGCAGTAGTGGCAGACAAGCTTCTGACGGGCCTTATGATAAGTCATGCCGATAGCGCACTGCGGGCAGCCCATCGTCGTCCCGCAGTCCAGACAGTACATGAGGGGGGCATACCCGCGCCGGTTGAGCAGAACGACCGCCTGCTCCCCGCGGGCGACGGTCGCGCGCAGGGCCTCAAGACTTTCCGGCGCGAGCGGACATCCACCGCCGGCATCGACCGCAAGGCCCCGTATATCGACAAGCTCCACCGGCGGCAGGGCATTGCCCCCCACCCGGTGCGGCATGCGGAAGAGCGGCAGGCGCCCCTCTTCGGCCGAATGAAAGGTCTTGATGTCGGGTGTGGCCGAGCCCAGCACGACGAGGCCGCCCGACCGGTTCATACGCGCCCAGGCGACTTCCTTGGCCTGATAGCAGACACCCTCGTCCTGTTTATACGAAGCGTCGTGCTCCTCATCCAGGATGACGCAGGCGAGATTCGTCAGGGGCAGGAAGAGCGCGGAGCGCGTACCGACGACGACGCAAGGGGCGCTGCGCCGCGCCATTTCGCGAAAGAAGGCTTCGCGCCGCGAGGGCTGCTGATAGCCGTGGTAGAGAAAAACCGCCGCATCGGAGAGAGCGCAGCATGCGTCCCGGTACAGTTTGAGTGCCAGCGCGACCTCGGGCGCGAGCAGAAGAAGGCTTTTGCCCGCCGCGAGGCAATGACGGGCCAGCGCCAGATAGACAGCCGTCTTGCCGCTGCCCGTCACGCCGTACAGCAGGGCCGACTGTCCGTCCGTTTTGTCAAAGGCATGCAAAAGGCCATCCAGAGCCGCCTGCTGCTCACCGTTGAGCGTGAAGGCGGCCGGGGGCGGAGGCAGAAGGCCGTCTTCGGCGCGCACTTCCTCCTGCCCGGCGGCGAGGGCGCCGTCCGCCCCCTCCCGAACGAGGTGAACATACCCCGCAGCGAGCAGGGCCTTGAGCCCAGGCCCGGCCCCCTGCCCCAAATCTTTCAGAAGGCGCCGTCGCGTGACAGAGCCCTTGTCGTGCAGATATTCCAAAACCGCCGTCTGGCGCGTCGCGCCGGGACGCACCGGCCACGGGGGATCAACCGCAAGGCGGCAGAGTTCCTCGTCGGCGGCGTCATCCGCCCGGGAGAGGATACGCGCCCTGCCCCTGGCCATATCCCGCGCGAGCCCCAGCCTGACATCGGCCCCGGCCTGAAGAAGCTGGCCCATGGTATACAGCCGTGCCCGGCCGTCGCTCACGCTGTGAAGGCGCATCTGAACGCTCCTGAGGCCCGCCGGCAGAACATGGCCAAGCACGGCCCCCTGGGTCACGCCCTGCCGGCGCGCGAGCTCGCCGACGAGGTCGAAAAGCTCGCCGCCGATGAGCGGAGCCCCCCATTCAAGCGGCCAGCAGATTTCCTTGCAGGCCACGCCCTCGGGCAGGCCGGATTCTTCAGACGCGCCGAGCACCATGGCGGCGCGCACCATGGGGCGGGCGCCCCGGCCGAGGGGAACAGCCACGCGAAGCCCCGGCCGCCAGAAATCCTCAGGGAATTCCGGTGCCGGGGCATAGGTCAGAATGCAAAACGGCGCGCTCAGCAGAACGACGCGGACAAACATGCGACAAAAGCCCCCTTTGGCTCAGCGCAGCTCCCTTGCGACAACCTCCGCGAGCTCATTGACGAGCTGGACGACAAGGTCGGGGTCTTCGCCCTCGACCATCACGCGGCAAAGAGCCTCAGTGCCGGAATAGCGCAGAAGCACCCTGCCACGTCCGCCGAGCGTCTTCTCTATCTTGGCCACGGTCTCGCCGATAACGGGCCTCTCTTCGAAAGGCAGACGCTTCTCGACACGCACGTTGACGAGTTTCTGCGGGAAGGGCGTGAGCAGGCCTGCTATCTGCGACAGGGGCTTCTCCTTCTCGCGCATGATGCGCAGTATCTGCAGGGCGGCGAGCAGGCCGTCGCCCGTAGTGCTGTAATTGTGGAAGATAAGGTGCCCGGACTGCTCGCCGCCGAGCATGGCCTCGCGCTGGCGCATGGCTTCGACCACATAGCGGTCACCCACAGGCGTGCGCAGAAGCGTGCCGCCGTGCTCCTTCATGAAAATCTCGAGGGCCATGTTGCTCATGACCGTCGCCACGAGCAGATTGCCCGGCAGCTCGCCGCGGGCCATCATGGACTGCGCGCACATGGCCATGATCTGATCGCCGTCGAGTATGGTGCCGTGCTCGTCGACCACGATGAGGCGATCGGCGTCGCCGTCGAGGGCGAGCCCCACGTCGGCGCGCACCTCGCGCACCTTCGCCGCCACCACATCGGGGTGGAGCGCGCCGCAGTGATCGTTGATGTTCGTGCCGTTCGGAGCGTCGCCTATGCGGAAGACCTCCGCTCCCAGCTCCTCGAGGGCGAGGGGGGCCACCTTGTAGCTCGCGCCGTTGGCGCAGTCCACCACGATGCGCAGGCCGGAGAGCGTCATGTGCGCCGGAAAGCTGTTCTTCGTGAAGACGATGTAGCGCCCGCCGGCATCCTCGATCTTCGTGGCGCGGCCCACGTGCCGCGCATCGGGATAGGGCCAGGCGAACTCGGGGTCGCACACCATGGCGGCGATCTCGTTCTCGACCTGATCGGGCAGCTTGTAGCCGTCGGCGTCGAAGAATTTGATACCGTTGTCATGGAAGGGATTGTGCGAGGCCGAGATGACCACGCCGAGGTCGGCGCGCATGCTGCGCGTCAGAAAGGAGATCGCGGGCGTGGGCAGCGGTCCTGTCATGATGACATGCATGCCGGCGGCGCACAGGCCGGCTGTCAGAGCCGACTCGAACATATAGCCGGAAAGGCGCGTGTCCTTGCCGATGACGACCCTGTGCTGGCGGGCGCCTTGGCGGAAGCGCACGCCCGCCGCTATGCCGAGCCGCAGGGCGACATCGACCGTCATGGGCGCGACATTCACCGTGCCGCGCAACCCATCCGTACCGAAAAAGCGTTCTGCCATGATATCCTCCGCTGTCCTGTCAGCGCAATTTTGTCACAGTCACTTCTTTCGTGCTCGCATCGAGAACGCTCATCCCTTCGGGCAGGTCGATATGGAGCCTGACGCGCCGGCTCTCGCCCGCTTGCAGGCCGTCCGGAGGGATAAGGCTGACGTGCAGTTTATCAAGATACTGCCTGTCCTTCACTTTCGCCTCGGGCAGGTCGATTGTCACAACGACTTCCGTCGGATCCGTCTCGTACTGATTCGCGATCTGCTTCGGCAGCTGCACCTTGCAGGTTCGCACGAGGATCTTGCGGTGGCTCGTCACCTGGTAGCGCACGTCCACCTTGTCGGGCTTGGCCGTGATGAGGTTCGGGGTGTTCAGCTCAAGCTGCTTCACGTCGACGATCTGCCCCTCGGGGGCCATGGGGTCGATGGGCACCCTGACGATGAAGGGATTGTTCTTCTTGATCTCCTCTTCCGGCCCGGAGAGGACGACTATGGCAGGCGCCAGGCCCTTTATCTCCGCCTTCACGTTTTCCGGCAGATCGGCCTTGGCCTTGAGCATGACGCGCCGCTCTATCTTGCGGTCGGCGGTGATGAGCAGGCTCGGGGGGCTTATGTCGATCAGCTCGAAACCGCGGAAGGTGCGGTCATCGTTTCCCTTGAGCCTTTCCGCCGTCATGGGGATGATGTTCTCCCCCTTCCGGATGCCGCGCAGGTCGAGCTGGGCAACACGCCGCCCGGGCATCGCGTTCAGCATGGCGTTTGTCGTGCGCACGCGCACCGTCGCCTTGTCCTTCAGCTCGCTCGTCACGACGAGGCCCTCGGGGATGTTGACGTAGCTGAGCGCGATGGAGAACTGCGTCTCCACCCTGTTGTTCAGGCAGACGAAATACCACATGGCAACGGCCGCCATGAAGGAGACCAAAAAGGCGATCCCCCGCGAAAGGGCGGCGGCGGTCTGAGCCCGGTCACGCTGCAAGGCTTTCATTGAGCACCTTCCTCAGTGTTTCGGCATCGACCCTGCGCCTCAGTTGGCCGTGCATGGCTATGGAAATCTCTCCGCGCTCCTCCGAGACGACGACGGCCACGGCGTCGCTCTCCTGCGTGATGCCCATGGCCGCGCGGTGGCGCGTGCCGAAGTTCTGGCCCTTTGCCACGGCGAGCGGCAGTATGCAGGCGGCGGCCGCTATGCGCCCGCCCCTGAGAATGACCGCGCCGTCGTGCAGGGGGGCGCCCTCGTAGAAAAGGTTCATGAGAAGGCGGCGCGAGATTTTCGCGTCCACGGGCACTCCCTCCTGCCGTATCATGTCGTCGAGCGGAACGCCGTGCTGGATGACGATGAGCGCCCCGCAGCGCTGGCGGGCCATCTCCACGCAGGCGGCGACGACCTCCTCGGCGTCCCCGCTCGTGACAGCCTTGCCCCGGAAGAGTCCCTTGGCGCCGAGATCGCCCAGCATCTGCCGTATGTCGGGGTAGAAGATGACGACGATGACGATCGGCAGCGAATCGAAAAGGCCCTTCATGAACCAGCTCAGGGTGTAGAGCTCAAGGCGCCAGGCGACGCCGTAGAGCAGGAGCAGAAATATCAAGCCCATCAGCACGGCGAGCGCGCGGGATGTGCGCAGCGCCTGAAAGAGCATGTAGAGCAGGAAGACGATGATGGCGATGTCGATGCCGTCGCGCAACAGGTCGACCTGATAGCCATTGAAAAATGAGAAGATGAGATCGCTCACGGACAAGACGCCTTATGAAAGAATACGGGCAAGGACAAGGGCCTGCGCGGCCCCCTTCACGTCATGCACCCTGTGCCACGCGTAACCGCGCGCGGCAAGCAGGGCCGTGGCCGTCGCCGTCACCCCCGCCCGCTCATCGACGGGCAGGCCGAAGAGGTCTCCAAAGAGGCTCTTCATGGATATGCCCGCGAGCAGGGGCCGCCCGAAGGCGAGCAGATCCTCGGGGTGGGCGAGCAGGGCCAGATTGTGCTCCAAGCTCTTCCCGAAGCCTATGCCGGGGTCGAGCACAACGCATTCCTCGGGCAGGCCCGCACGCACGAGGCGGTTGAGCTCCCGTTCGAAAAAATCGCGTACCTCGCGCCGCACATCGCCATAGCGCGGGGCGTCCTGCATGGTCTTCGGCCGGCCGCCGCTGTGCATGAGCACATAGCCCGGCCTGTACTGCACGAGCACATCCGTCAGGGCCGGATCCCACGCACAGGCTGAAATGTCGTTCACGATGTCCGCGCCGGCCTCCAGAGCGGCTGCGGCCGTCACCGCATGGTAGGTGTCGATCGATACCACGGCTTGGGCATCCGCCTGGCGCAGCCGTGCGAGCACGGGCAACAGGCGGTGCATTTCCTCCCCGGGCTCAAGGGGTCGCGCCCCTGGCCGCGACGACTCCGCCCCGATATCGAGTATCTCCGCGCCCTCGTCTCTCAGACGCAGGGCATGGGCCAGGGCCGCATCGGGGGAATCATGATCCCCCCCGTCGTAGAAAGAATCGGGCGTCGCATTGACGATGCCCATGATGCCGAATTTCTCCGCGGGGGCGAGGTTTCGTCCCCGCCCGATCCTCCATTCTGCCGCCTGCATGCCGCGCCTTTCAGAGAAACCTACTTCTCCCCGCCCTTCGCGCCGTCATCGCCCGCGTTCTTCTCCGCAGGCGCGTCCCCGTCGGCGTCCGGCTCGAAGAAAAAGCCGTCTCCGTCCTTCTTTTCCGGGGCGACATCCTTCGACCCTGCGGACGAAGCATCCGCAGGGGCATCGACCATGGCGCCGCCTTCCAGAGGGTCCAGTTCGCGACCCTCCATCAGCCTGTCGAGGTCGGCGCCGGTGATGGTCTCTCTGTCAAGCAGGGCGCGGGCTATGCTGTGCAGGGTCTCGATATTGTCCTGCAAGAGCGTGCGGCACCGTTCATGAGCCTCCTCGACGATGCGCTTCACTTCGGCATCGACGAGGCGCGCCGTGTCCTCACTGTAATTCTTGTTCTGCACCCATTCACGGCCGATGAAGACCTCCTCGCCCGTCTCGCCGATGGCGAGGGTGCCTATGCTGTCGCTCATGCCCCACTCGCACACCATCTTGCGCGCGGTTGTGGTGACGCGCTCGATATCGTTCGAGGCACCGGTCGTCACGTCGTCGAAGATGATCTCCTCGGCCACGCGTCCGCCCAGAAGCACAACGAGGTTATTGCGCAGATAGGTGCGCGAATAGCCATGGCGATCCTCGTCGGGCAGCTGCATGGTCACGCCGAGGGCCCGGCCGCGTGGGATGATGGTGACCTTGTGCACGGGGTCGGAACCGGGCAGAAGCCGCGCAGCGAGCGCGTGCCCGCCTTCGTGATAGGCCGTGATGCGTTTCTCCTCGTCGGAGAGGATGAGGCTGCGGCGTTCGCGGCCCATGAGGACCTTGTCCTTGGCGAACTCGAAGTCACGCATGCAAAGCGTGTCCTTGTTCGCCTTGGCGGCCTGCAGGGCAGCCTCGTTCACGAGGTTCTCAAGGTCCGCGCCCGAGAAGCCGGGCGTGCCGCGGGCGATTACCGCGAGATCCACGTCTTTAGCGAGCGGCGTGCGCTTGGTGTGCACGCCGAGTATGTGCTTTCTGCCGTTCAAATCGGGCGTCGGCACGACGACCTGCCTGTCGAAGCGGCCTGGACGCAGAAGAGCGGGGTCGAGCACGTCGGGCCGGTTCGTCGCCGCGATGAGAATGACGCCCTCGTTGCTCTCAAAGCCGTCCATCTCGACGAGCAGCTGGTTCAGGGTCTGCTCGCGTTCGTCGTGACCGCCGCCGAGGCCTGCGCCGCGCTTGCGCCCCACGGCGTCTATCTCATCGATGAAGATAAGGCAGGGGGCATTCTTCTTGCCCTGCACGAAGAGGTCGCGCACGCGCGAAGCGCCCACGCCCACGAACATCTCGACGAAATCGGAACCGGAAATGGAAAAGAAGGGCACGCCCGCCTCGCCGGCGACGGCGCGGGCCAGAAGGGTCTTGCCCGTTCCTGGGGGGCCGACGAGCAGCACGCCCTTGGGTATGCGCCCGCCGAGGCGGGTGAATTTCTTTGGGTTGGAGAGGAATTCGACGACTTCGGAGAGCTCCTCCTTCGCCTCATCCACGCCCGCGACGTCCGCGAAGGTGACGCGGTTCTCGTTGCCGTCCTGATTGAGCAGGCGCGCACGCGAACGGCCGAAACTCATGGCCTTGCCGCTGCCGTCCTGCATCTTGCGCATGAAGAACACCCACACGCCCACCAGGAGGAGCATGGGGAACCACGACGCCAGAAGCGTCATGTACCATGACTGCTCTTCCGGGGGTTCCGCCTTGATCTCAACGTTCTTCTGCATCAGGCGTTCTACGAGGCCGGCATCGCGCGGAGCGTACGTCTGCACGGTCTGGTTGGAGGACGTCTTGCCGGTGAGGTTGCTGCCCTGCACGGTCACGGAAACGACCTGTCCGCTCTCGACGCGGGCGAGGAAATCCGTGTAGGAAATGCGCTGGAGTCCCGACTGCGGCTGCTGGAACATATTGAACAGGGCAACCGCTGCGAGAAGGATGATCAGCCAGAGCATCATATTGCGGCCGAATTGATTCAACACTGCCTCCCATATATCATCAGCTTGTCGTAGCAATATAATAATTGCCCACGGGTTGGCAATGCCGGCACAGGCCTTTTTTCGCGGCCGGGATGGGGAGCCCCCTCCCCTTGCGGGAATCTGGCGCAGGCATACGGCCACCGCGAGACGGACGCCTCACGGGGTATTTCCGCAGACGCGCATGCGCTTGCTCCCCCCGCCCTTTTGGTCTATCGTGGGTGTTCTGCGGAGACGTTTCGTCACCGGTGTGGCGCCCGGTCTTCAAAACCGGCGGCAGGCCTTGCGGTCTGCGGTAGGTTCGACCCCTATGCGTCTCCGCCAGCAAAGCGTCCGCAAAGCCCCGTGAGGTTCACAGCACCCTGCGGGGCCTCTCTTTTTCGGCAGGGGGGCTTCATCATGCTTTCAAAAACGGCCTTCACGCGCACTGTTCGGCCGTGATGGGTCGCAGCAGCCATTCCCCCCCGTCCATGTGCAGTTCGGTATCGTGCAGGGAGAAAAGGGTCGACCTGTGCCCCACGCTCACGACGCCGGTATCGGGCAGCTCGCGGCGCAGCAGATCGTACATGTCCTTTTCGCGCCGCTCGTCGAGGGCCGAGGTCGCCTCGTCGAGGAATATCCAGCGCGGGGCCGCCAGAAGCGCGCGGGCGAAGGCGATGCGCTGCTGCTCGCCGAGGGAGAGGATGCGACTCCAGTCGTCCGTCTCGTCGAGCCGCGGCGTGAGCTTCTCAAGATCAACCAGGCGGAGCACCTCGCCCAGGCGGGCGTCGTCGATGTCGGTTTCGCGGGGGTAGCACACCGCGCGGCGCAGGGTTCCCAGGGGCAGGTAGGGCCGCTGCGGCAGAAAGAGTGTCGTCTCGCCGCCCGTGGCGACCTCGCCCCCGCCGAAGGGCCATATGCCCGAGATCGTCCGCAAAAAGGTGCTCTTGCCGCAACCCGAAGGGCCGGTCACAAGCAGCCTCCCCCCGGGCTCCAGCGCGAGGGAGCAGCCGCGCATGAGCGGGCGGCCGTCTGGCAGCTGCACGTTCAGGTCGCTTGTCGCGAAACGCCCCTTCTCGCCGGGGATCATCCGCACGCCGTCGGTGATGGCCTCCGTCTGCTTCATATGCCGCGTGAAAAGGCCGAGGCGGCGGATGACGGCCGCGAGCGAGGCGATGGTGCCGTAGGCCGAGACGAAGAAGGAAAGCGCGTCCTTGACGCTCGCGAAGGCATGGGTCAGCTGCATGAACTGCCCTATCTGAAAGCCCCCGCTGAACATGCGCGGGGCCGCCATGAGGATGGGCATGATGACGGCCGCCTGGTCGTAGGAATTCGTGTAGAAGCTCAGGAGCTTGTGGCGGCGCATCAGAAGCAGATAGTTCCTCACGCACTGGCCGAAACGCTCGCCGAAGCCCGCAAGCTCCATGCGCTCGCCGCCGTAGAAGGCGATGCTCTCGCTGTTCTCGCGCACGCGCATCATGCTGAAACGGAAGTCGGCCTCGTATTTCTGCTGGTCGTACTTGAGCTTGATGAGCTTGCGGCCCACGACGTGGGCGAGCCACGTGCCCACGACGGCGTACAGAAGGCAGGCCCAGAACATGTAGCCGTGGATGGCAAACGCATGCCCCGCGACGGTGAAGGAGAGCACGCCGGAAAGGTTCCAGAGGATGACGGAGAAGGCCACGAGGCTCGTCACCTTGCGCAGAAAGCCCACCAGAAGCTCAACGGTGAGCCTGGCGAAGGCCCCCGCGTCCTCGGATATGCGCTGGTCGGGGTTGTCGGTGTCGCTCGAAAGCACCTGCAGCCTGTAGTAGGCCTGGTGCTCCATCCACTCCTTCAGAAAGCGGTCCGTCAGCCACACGCGCCAGCGAAGGCGCAGCATCTCCTGCAGGTAAAGGGCGTTTGCGGCGAAGAAGATGAAAATGAAGGCGATGACGGTGAATTCGCCGATGTAGGGCCAGAAGGCGCTGTAATCGGCCTTTTCGAACATCCCGAAGAAATCCTTCTGCCAGTTGTTGAAGCGCACCAGGAGATAGACCATGCCGAAGTTCAGCAGGATGACGATCGCGAGCAGGCCGCAGGCCTCCCACTTCTTTTCGGACACCCAGTACCCCTTGAAGATGGACCAGAACATTTTCCATGTGGACAATTTGTCGTCGTGCGCGCTCATGGGGCAGTCTCTCGTCGCCGTTGCGGCGTAACCGGTTTCAAAAAGGCGCAGTCCGCCCGGTCCATCCCGGGCGTGGCCGCGCCGAGCATTTTCAAAAAAAAGCCAGTCAGCGGCGCTCAAAGCCCCTGTCGCGGCACCATCCGTCAGGATCGTAGATGCACATCTCGCGCAGCCGGTTCAGCTGCTCGTCATACAGGGCTCGGAAATTCCCGCCCCCCGCAAGCAGGGAATCCCGATGCCGCTCTTCGGAAGGATCCAGCGGCGCGTTGCAGAACTCCGCGGCATAGGCGCGTTCCGCAAGGCGCTCCATCAGCGCCGCCGCGTTGAGCGAAAGGCCGTGCCTGCGGGCGTTTTCGCAGGTGTCGCGCATCCCCGTGCGGGCGAAGTGCGCGCAGTCGTCAGGCGCGGCATCCGGCGCCGCGAAGGACAGGGCCGCGGCGAGCCATGCGCCTGCGAACACCCCGAGGAAAACAATTCTCTTTTTCATGAAGCGGATCGCCTACTGGCGGCGCATGTTCCGGCGCCAGAGTTCGTCGGCGAAACGCCGAATGGGCGCGGGCGCCTCATTGAAGGCGGGATCGGCCTTGTACGAGCCGCCCATGTCCATGCCGTCCACATGCAAAAAGGTCTCGCCGCGCAGGGCGTGCTTCTTGCCGCCCTCGTACATGAGCACCTTCATGCCGTCGGGGCTCACGTCGCCGTGGCAGCTCACGTAATAGGTGATCCAGACCTCCGAGACGCCGTTGCCGTCCAGGTCTGTGATG
>JAILMX010000169.1 GCA_024692205.1 Desulfovibrio sp.
CTCTTGCGACAATGCCAAGCCGCTCTTCCGCCCGCCCTTTCATCTCTGCCGAGCGAATACGCGCCACCATATCACGACGGGCCTTTTCAACGGCTTCAGCTTCGGCACGTTCCTGCTCGTCGGCGCTCAACTGCTTGATGACGCCCCAAGCCTGCTCCTTCATGTCGCTTGCGCGTTCAGTAGCGGTCATTTGCCATTGTTCGCTTTGCCAGCAATGGCATATACCTCGTCATGGGAAAGCTCAGTGAATCGGCTGACTTGTTCAACTGACAAACCATCAGCAAGCATATTGGCTGCTATGGAAAGACGTGCCTCAGACTGTCCTTTCATCTCTGCCGAGCGAATACGCGCCACCATATCACGACGGGCCTTTTCAACGGCTTCGGCTTCGGCTCGTTCCTGTTCGTCGGCGCTCAACTGCTTGATGACGCCCCAAGCCTGCTCCATTGCGGGGTAATTTTGTGCAAGTTGCATAAACTGCTCCTCCGTGCGGGCCGCGAAAAACTCTAGCCACTGGCTGATTTTTGAACTGTTCCCCCGACGTTTGGGAATCTCAAGGATATCGATTTCGATTGAACCGGGATACTCAACGGCATTTTGCGCGTCAAACAGCCGAAAGCGGTGATGGTACGCAGCATCACAAGCAAAAAATGAGAAATCGGCTATAATGATGGATATGGCGCGCGTCAGCTTTGAGTAGTCTTCGCCGCTGCGCATTTGGTCTACGTACATGCGCGCCGTGTAGTATTGAAAGCGCTTCCAGAGGTCGGCGTAGTTTTCGACCTGAATTTCAACATCGATAACGCCGTATTGCCGAGTTTCAACTTTGACATCAAGCGAACTCAGCTTGTCGCCCTTCTTGTCGGCCGCGAACGTAGGATTGATGACGCGAATGTCCTTCTCGGTCACGTGAAGGTCCAGCACGGCTTGCAGCAAGTCGGCAAGCACGGGAAGGTGCTCCCCGAACACGCGCTTGAACACGTAATCATTGACGGGAGAGAGCGGCGGCTTGTTCATATGGAAATACTAACCACGAGCACGCCGGATTTCAAGCCGCAAAGCTGCTCGTGCCCCCGAGCTTTTTACGGGGGTACTGCGACGGCAGTATACGTTTCAGTATACGCATATCCTCGCTGCAAAGTTGCATATGAAAAAAAATCAGCTGCTCACGATTATCGTAAACAGCTGATTTTACAATCAAATGGCGGAGAGGGAGGGATTTGAACCCTCGATACAGGTTTAAGCCCGTATACTCGCTTAGCAGGCGAGCTCCTTCGGCCGGCTCGGACACCTCTCCGCAGGCGGTTACAACGTAACCGGGCGAAGTGAATTTAGGAAACTCCCCCACCGCTGTCAAGCCCAAAATCGCCGAATCGAGCCGCATTGACCGAGTAAGCGCCTTGGCGTAAAATAATGGCCCAAAAATTGACCTTTCAGGAGACACCATGGGCACGCCAGACACGCAGAACACAGCCGCCGTCACCGCCGGCGAAGAACGCACGGAAACGCAGGGGCTGGACTTCATCCGCACCCGCATAACCGCAGACAACGCCTCGGGCCGCTTCGGCGGTGCCGTGCACACGCGTTTCCCGCCGGAACCGAACGGCTATCTGCATCTCGGCCATGCAAAATCCATCTGCCTCAATTTCGGCGTCGCGCACGAATTCGGCGGCATGTGCAACCTGCGCTTCGACGACACGAACCCCACCAAGGAAGACATGGAATACGTTGATTCCATCCGCGAAGACGTGCGCTGGCTTGGCGGCGACTGGCAGGACCGGGAATTCTACGCCTCCAACTACTTCGAAAAACTGTACCAATACGCCGAAGCGCTCATCACGATGGGCAAAGCCTACGTCGACGACCTTTCCGCCGACGAGATACGCGCGATGCGCGGCACCCTCACCGAGCCCGGCCGCGAAAGCCCCTACCGCAACCGCTCGGTCGAAGAGAACCTCGACCTGTTCCGCCGCATGCGCGCGGGTGAATTCCCCGACGGGGCGCATGTGCTGCGCGCCAAGATCGACATGGCCTCCCCCAACGTGGTCATGCGTGACCCCACGCTCTACCGCATCCGCCACGCGCACCATCAGCGCACGGGCGACGCATGGTGCATCTACCCCATGTACGACTACGCCCACTGCCTCTCCGATTCTATCGAGGGCATCACCCACTCGCTCTGCACACTCGAGTTCATCAACAATCGAGAGCTGTACGACTGGGTGCTCGACACGCTTGATGTCTACCACCCCCAGCAGATCGAGTTCGCGCGGCTCAACCTCACCTACACCATCCTTTCCAAGCGCAAGCTCATCCAGCTCGTGCGCGAGGGGCATGTGACCGGCTGGGACGATCCCCGCATGCCCACGCTCTGCGGCCTGCGACGCCGTGGCGTTCCTCCGGAGGCCCTGCGCGACTTCTGCGCCCGCATCGGCCTGGCCCGCGCTGATTCAACGGTTGAATACTCCCTGCTCGAGTTCTGCATCCGCGAGTACCTCAACGCCCACACCGAGCGTCTGATGGCCGTACTCGATCCCGTCAAGGTGGTCATTGAAAACTACCCCGAAGGCCAGGTCGAATGGTTCGACATGCCTCTTTCGCCAGACGACCCGACAGCGGGCAGCCGCAAGGTACCCTTCGGCCGCGAGCTCTGCATTGAGCGCGACGACTTCCGACAGGAACCGCCCAAAAAATTCCATCGGCTCTTCCCGGGCTCTGAAGTGCGCCTACGCTACGCCTACCTCATCACCTGCCGCGAGGCCGTGTACGATGCGGCGGGCAAACTCATTGAGCTGCACTGCGCCTACGACCCTGAAAGCCGCGGCGGTCAGGCCCCGGACGGCCGCAAAGTCAAGGGCACCCTGCACTGGGTTTCGGCAGCGCATGCCGTGCCCGCCACAGTCCGACTGTACGACCATCTCTTCGCCGTGCCCGACCCTGACAACGCGCCCGAGGGCAAAACCTTCATCGACAACCTGAATCCCGAATCACTGCACGAGATAACGGCCATGCTCGAGCCCGCCCTCGCCGAAAAGCCGGTCGGAACATGCGTGCAGTTCGAACGCATGGGCTATTTCTGCAAGGACAGGGATAGCACCGCCGAGCGCCCCGTCTTCAACCGCACGGCCACCCTGCGCGACACGTGGGCAAAGCTTGAAAAGAAGGGTTAGACGCTTGACAAGCGAGACGCTACAGGCTAACATTATTGTTCTAATGGGATGTTAACTCAGTAGGTAGAGTATCTGCCTTTTAAGCAGAGAGTCGCAGGTTCGATCCCCGCACATCCCACCATATGAATATCAAGGGGTTGCAGAGTGTTCTGCAACCCCTTTTTATCAAACGGCCATGCGGCATGGTTCTTGCTTCTTTCGCGCTGAGAAGCAAGACCCCCAGAGTATGAAGCCATGTTCGGAAAACAGCAGGACCCCAGCAGAACAGAAGAGGCCACCCCGAAACGCGTCGACAAGGCACGTTCCGAGGGGAATGTCCCCAAATCGGCGGAGCTCCCAAAGGCCGTCAGCCTGACTGCGGGCATGATCGGCCTGTATGTGTGGATCGGCCCGATGCGCGACACCATCTCGAACATCTTCCGCCGCTTTCTCGACTGCACGACGAATTTCCAGCCCGATCCGCAGAGTGTCTATACGCTGAGCCTTGACCTCTCCATCCAGCTCGCCTTCATCATACTGCCCGTCGTCATATTCCTCGCCTTCTGCTCATGGCTCGCCCAGCGTGTACAGGTGGGCAAGCTATGGACGACCAAGGTCTTCAAGCCGAAGCTCCAGCGCTTCAACCTCCTGAAGGGTCTGAAGAACATCCTTTTCTCTCCCATGACGATACTGCGCACGATAAAGAGCATGCTCTTCTGCATCATACTCTCCATCGTGCCCGCCATGGTCATCTGGAATGAGCACGCCAACTTCCTGCTCATGTACTACGCGACGCCCGAGGGCGTAGGCGCATACATGATGGAGATGGCCGTCAAGCTGACCCAATACGCCCTCATCCCCATCCTCGCCATCGCGGCCTTCGACGTGTGGCAGTCGCGCTACGCCTACAAGGAAAGCATGAAGATGACCAAGGATGAGGTGAAGGACGAACGCAAGCAGCAGGAAGGCGACCCCGTCGTCAAGGGTGAGCAGAAGAAGAAGATGATGCGGGTCGTCATGCGCCGCATGATGCAGGACGTTCCCAAGGCGGACGTCGTGGTGACGAACCCCACGCACATCGCCGTGGCCCTGCGCTACAACGCAACCGAGGCCCCGGCCCCGATCGTCCTCGCCAAGGGCGCCGACCGCGTCGCTGAAAGGATTAAGGAAATCGCCCGAGAGAACAAGGTGCCCATACGCGAGAATGTTCCCCTCGCCCGAGCCCTTTACAAAGCGACGGAAGTGGGTGACATGATCCCCGCCGAGCTCTACAAGGCGGTCGCGGCCGTGCTCGCAAGCGTCTGGCGCATGCGCCCAAAGGCCGCTCAGGCGGCAGGCACGAACCCACAGTAGGAAAGTAACGCTTCCATGGCAACGTCAAAAAACAAACGCTTTCAGAGGCAATTCCCCTTCGGCATGTGTCGGTATTTTGGCAAAACCATGCTCAGCAGCAATGAGGTGTCAGAATAATGGCGGCTGTCCAATTCGATTACAGCCGTTTCTCCAAGAACGGCGAAGTCGCCATCGCGGGCGGCGTGATCATCATCCTCTTCGTGATGCTCGTGCCGCTGCCGACCTTCTTCATGGACATCATGCTCTGTGTGAGCATCTCCATATCCCTGCTCGTGCTCATCACGACCATGTTCATGACGAGCCCGCTTGAATTCACCATCTTCCCCTCCCTTCTGCTCATAACGACCCTCCTGCGTCTCGCCCTCAATGTGGCCTCCACCCGTCTCATCCTGCTCAACGGCGACGCGGGCGTCGATGCGGCCGGCAGCGTCATCCGCTCCTTCGGCGAGTTCGTCGTCGGCGGAAGCTACGTGGTCGGCGCCGTCATCTTCATGATCATGTTCATCCTGAACAAGGTCGTCATCACCGCCGGCACGACACGTATCGCAGAAGTGGCTGCCCGTTTCACCCTTGACGCCATGCCCGGCAAGCAGATGGCGATCGAGGCCGACCTGAACGCCGGCCTCATCGACGAGGATGAGGCCAACCAGCGTCGCCACGACCTGCGCAAGGAGGCCGACTTCTACGGCGCCATGGACGGTGCCTGCAAATTCGTCTCGGGCGATGTGAACGCCGGCATGCTGATCACCCTGATCAACATCATCGGCGGCATCATCATCGGCGTCGTGCAGAAGGACATGGACTGGAGCACGGCGCTCACGACCTATTCGCTCCTGACCATAGGCGACGGCCTTGTTTCAACCATCCCCTCCATCGTCGTCTCGACGGGCACGGGTCTTCTCGTCTCCCGCGCGGCGAGCGAGGCGAAGATGGGCGAGGAGTTTCTGGCCCAGCTCACCTTCAACAGCAAGGCGCTCAAGCTCGTCTCGGGAGTTCTCTGCCTCTTCGCCATCATACCCGGGCTGCCGACGTTACCCTTCCTCATCCTCGCAGCCCTGCTCTTCCTGACCTCACGCCTGACGCAGGACGAGGAGAAAGACGCGGGGAGCGGAGCCGGTGCGAAGGGCAAGGGCAAGGACGGCAAGGGCAAGGCCGCAGGAGAGCCCGCTGAAACCCCCGAAGAGGTGCAGGCGCTGCTGCCCCTCGACATGCTCGAACTCGAGGTCGGCTACGGCCTCATACCCCTTGTGGACGAAGAGCAGAGCGGCAACCTCCTCGCGCGTATCCGCTCGATACGGCGGCAGTTCGCGCTCGACATGGGCGTCGTCATCCCCTCGTTGCACCTGCGCGACAACCTGCAGCTCAAGCCGGGCCAGTATTCACTGCTCATAAAGGGCAATCAGGTAGCCTCGGCGGAGATTCTGGTCGATCACTTCCTCGCCATGGATCCCGGCAACGCCACGACGAAGATAGAGGGTGTCGAGACCCGCGAGCCGGCCTTCAACCTGCCCGCCATCTGGATACCGGCCACAAGCCGGGAGGAAGCCATGCTCGCCGGCTACACCGTCGTCGACCCGGCAACGGTCATAGCGACGCACCTGACAGAGGTTTTCCGCCGGCATCTGGCCGACTTCCTCGACAGGCAATCGGTGCAGAGCCTGCTCGACACGCTGGCCAAGCAGGCGCCCAAGGCCGTGGAGGACCTCGTTCCCGGAGCCGTATCCCTCGGCGTCGTGCAGAAGGTCTTGCAGTTGCTCGTGAACGAGAACGTCTGCATACGCGATATGCTGACGATAGCCGAAACGCTCTCCGATTTCGGCCCCTCGGTCAAAAACCCCGAGGTGCTCGCCGAATACGTGCGAGAGAAGCTCGCCCGTTCCATCGTGCACCCCTATCTGGACAGCCAGGGGGCGTTGCCCGTGCTGACTCTTCTGCCCAATGCCGAACGCATGGTGCAGGAGGGCATACGACAGGCGGACAACGGCGCCACCTTCCTCTCGCTCAACCCGGCCGCAGCCCAGCGCCTCGTGCAGAGCATCAACGCCGCAGTCGAGAAGGCCGTGGGCACCGACGGCCAGCCCGTCCTGCTCGTGCCCCCTCTCCTGCGACCCCACCTGGCCCAGCTGCTCACACGCTTTTTGCCCACGGTGCCCGTCATATCGCAGGCAGAGATCCCGCCGGACATCCGCCTTCAGGCCGTTGGGCAGGCCGGCGCAGAATAGCGGTATAAATATTTGGCCCAATACTTGCATATCCCTGTGTGACGTCGGAAAGCCGACGGCGACCGGCGGAAAGGCCGATTTGAAGAAGCAAAGGGCTGCACCATGCAGGTAAAAACATTCACAGGCGCCACAACTCAGGGCGTGATGACACAGGTCAAGGCCGAGATGGGCCCCGACGCCGTCATCCTGAGCAACCGCACCTTCCGCAGAAACGGCGAGGTCTTCCACGAGATCACGGCGGGCATTGAGCGGCATGAGGCCGAGCAGGCCACGGCCGCGGCCGGGTTGGACGAAGGATGGGGCGAATGGCGCAAGGATTGGATGCAGATCAAGGACCAGCTCTTCGCCCTGATGAAACCAGCCATCCAGCTGGAGCGTCTCACGCCACGACAGCGTGTCGCCCTGGAATACCTGCAACGCGAGGGCGTTGACGATGCCGTCTCGCTCGATCTGTACAAGCGCCTGCTCGCAAAGCCCGGCTCGTCCGTGCTCGAATGTCTGGGCGACATGGTGTCGGTGCGCCCCTTTTCGCTTGCGGCATGGCCGCAGCATCTGCACCTGCTTGTGGGGCCCTACGGCGCGGGCAAGACGGCGACGGCCCTGCGGCTCGCGCTCTGTCTGCGCAAGGCCGATCCCGGCGTAAAGATCGCCTTCATCAACGCCGACTGCATGCGCGGCAACGGCCGGGTCATGCTGAAACACTGGGCCGAGCTGTCCAGCATAGCCCACGCTGAGGCTGCAGACGCAGGCGCCATGGCGCAGGCCCTGCGGAAGACAGCGGGATTTGACGTCGTCTTCATCGATGTACCAGGTCTTTCCCGCGGGCGCTCGCTCGAGGGCTGGCGCGATGCCATGGGACTCACCGATGACA
>JAILMX010000181.1 GCA_024692205.1 Desulfovibrio sp.
GACCGTCGATGACGCCCTGCTGCAGGCCGTTGAAGGTCTCGGACCAGGCGAGCGGGGTGGGCTCGACGCCCCAGCTGCGGAAGGACTCAAGCTGCTGGGCGACCGGAGGAGTGCGGATCTTGAGGCCCTTCAGGTCGGCCATCTTCGTGATGGGGTGCTTGCTGTTGGTGATGTGACGGTAGCCGCCAAACAGCCAGGACAGAGGACGGGTGCCGCTTTCCTTGGCGATCTTGTTGGCCATTTCATCCATGAAGGCCTTGTTGGTGAAGAGCTTCTCGGCCTTCTCGACGGAGGAGAACTCATAGGGCAGATAGAACACGCCGGCAGTGGGCGCGAAGGGGGTCAGGTTACCGCAGGCGAGCACGGCCAAGTTGATTTCGGCCGAGCGCAGCTGCTTGACGTTTGCCTGCTCGTCACCCATGGAGCCGCCGATGAATTTCTGGACTTTGATCTTGCCGCCGGACTCTTTCTCGACAATCTCAGCGAACTTGTCGATGGCGACCACGTGCTGGCTGCCCTGCGGGTTGGCAGTGGCGGCTCGGATGGTCATGGCCTTGTACTCGGCGGCGTTGGACGAGATCGCGCAACCGAGCACGAGCGCCATCGCACAGAAAAGCATGGTGAGTTTTTTCATGTATTCCTCCTAGAGATGGATAAAAAAACACAATGTAACGCTACGCTGCTTTAGCAGGATCCATGCCATTTGTGAAAAGCGGAACACTTTTTACACAATGGAATTTGTTGTTTTTCTATTCAATAATTTCAAATAGCTATAAAATCACAGAGTACCGGTATGACTCTCTTTTTTCCACCCGGGCAAGGCCCCATGACACGCCCCTGTGCGCTTTTGCACCCGCAAGGGGCACGGCTTTGCGACGAGACCGCCTTTCTGTGCAATTTTGCACTACATCTTCCCAATCCATTTTCTCTTTTGTTTTTAAGCAAATAATATCTGATAGTGCATTTTTGCATAGCAAAGTGGTGCATTTTTACACTTTTGGACACGCTGAGATGTGTTTTTTTTCACATAACGCCCTTCTCTGGAGACACTTCAAGCGACGCCGGCAAAGAAAACGAGAGACAACGCTGACAACGCTTGCGCTTTAGCAGGAGCGATGACAACGAAAACCCGGGCTCGATGATGAAGCAGGGGGGCAGGGCACAAAACGGCCCCGGCGGGAGCCTATCCGCCGGGGCCTTGTCTGGAGGAGAAGGGAACACCACTTCATGAAAAGCGCTTTTGTATCAGGCCTCTATGGTTCCCCCCGGCTTGAAGGCCGGGACATCGGCGGCGATGGCCTTGAGCCGCTTCAGGAGGTTCTTGTCGAGCTCCTTGTCCGCGTACTCATAACGGCGGCAGAGATAGCCGTACTTGGGGCCCCCCATGCGGTGGAAGGGCAGAAGCTCGTATTCGACGTTCGCGCGCTGCGGCACAAAATCGCGTATGGCGCGAATGTCTTCCTCGGTGTCATTGAAACCGGGGATGACGGGCGTGCGGGCCTGGATCTTGAGATCGGGGAATTCCGCGACGACCCGTTTGAAATTTTCCAGAATAATGGTGTTGTCCACACCGGTGAAGGCCTTGTGCTTCTCGTTGTTCAGGCTCTTGATGTCGATGATCAGGCGGTCGAGATTGCGGCAGGCCTCTTCGAGGAACTCATATTTATAGAAACCGCAGGTTTCGATGGTCGTGCCGATGTGGCGATTCTTGGCGGCGCGCAGAAGCGCCAGGGCAAAGTCATGCTGGAAGAGCGCCTCGCCGCCGGAAAGCGTCATACCGCCGGATGAGCGGTTGTAGAAGACGCCGTCACGCTCAACGCGGTCGAGGATGTCCTTGACCGACATTTCCTCGCCGTAGACCTGCTGGGCACCCGAGGGGCAGGCCCGGTTGCAGGCGAAGCAGTTTTCGCATTTGCGCCCGTCAAAGGCGATCATGCCGTTGACGAGGGTGAGAGCACCCGTCTTGCATGCCTCAAGACAGCGGCCGCAGAGCTCGGCCGTAAGGCAGCGCGCCGGGTTGTAGGCGTGCTGGGGCTTGGCCTCCTGCGATTCGGGGTTGCTGCACCATTTACAGCGCAAAGGGCAGCCCTTGAGAAAGACCAGGGTGCGGATGCCGTCACCGTCATGGACGGAGAACTTCTGTATGTTGAAAACAATGCCTTTCATCGCTTCGTCGTTCATTCGCTCTTCCCCTCGCCCCGTCCGGCGGCTCTCTGTTGCAAAAATGCCCATCGCGTTACCCGCCGGGCTCCACTTTTAGAAAGAAGGGGGGAAAATTCCTTTTCCCCCCTTCATGAGACCCTTATCGTGCCTTACGGGCGAGGATTAAAACTCGTCGTGTTCCGTACGGTCGATGATGTCATTCTGCAGCTCGCGGGAGATATCGCAGAAGTAGGCACTGTAGCCGGCGATACGCACGAGCAGGTTGCGGTAGTTGTCGGGTTCCTTCTGGGCCTTCACCAGGGTGTCGCGGTTCACGATGTTGAACTGCAGGTGCCACAGCTTCAGGTCGCACCAGGTGCGGATGAGTTCCATCACCTTCTTGGTGCCGGCTTCACCGGCCACGCTCTTGGGCGACAGCTTGATGTTCAGCAGGCGAGAAGCGCGGTTGATGAGGTCGTAGTTCTTGGTGTGGTAGTTGGACAGAAGCACCGCGGTGGGGCCGTTCTTGTCGGCGCCGTGGGAGGCGGAGGAACCGTCGGAAAGGGCTGTCCAGGCGTGACGGCCGTTCGGGGTGGCGGAGATGACCTTGCCAAAAGGCACGTGCGAGGTGATCGGCACGTAGCGGACGTCGACATGGATGCCGCGCTCTTCGCTGCTCTTCATGGCCTCGAGCTGGCAGATGCGGTCAACGTCGCGGGCGATGGTGTCGACATAGGGATCGTCGTTGCCGTAGCAGGGGGCGTTGCGCAGCATTTCGCGCACGGGCTCGAAGCCCTTGAAGTCGGCCTTGCACGCGTCGATGACCTGCTTCATGGTCAGCTTCTTCTCATCAAAGACGAGCTTCTTGATGGCGGCCAGAGAGTCGACGATGGTGCCGTAGCCCAGGAACTCGAAGTAGCTGTAGTCCACGCCGCCGGGGATTTTCTCGGTGTGCAGGTCAAGCAGGTTCTCCATGCAGAGGTTGTGGAGCACGGAGGACAGAGGCGCGGCGAAGTGCATCGGGCGCAGCTTGTCAACCACGACCTGCTGCTGGAAGGCCTTCTGGAGCAGGTTGATGTGCTGCTTCTTGTAGGCCGCGTAGAACTCGTCCCAGGTCTTGAAACTCGTGGGATCGCCCGTCTCAAGACCGATCTTCTCGTCACCGTAGTGCAGCATGCGGCCATTGTACATGGTCATCTCAAGGGCGCTGGCGAAGTTCACGTAGACGCAGCCTGAGGTGTAGGTGTCGCGGTTGGGATGGCGGGTCTCGGTGCAGCCGGAGACGGCGTAGTCGAGAGCCTCGTTGATCGGGCAGCCCTTCAGGGCGTTCAGGAAGACGACTTCCTCATCGTTGATGAGCTTGGGGAAGCCAGAGCCGTCCTTGATGGTCAGGGCGACTTCATAGAGGAAGCGCTCGGGGGTGCGGCTGTGGATACGGGCGGCGAGGTCGGGGTAGTTCAGGGGGAACTCGCGCTTGCTCTCAAGGAAGAGGTAGGACAGGTCGTTGGTGGCGTCCTCGCCCTCGGGGGTCTGCCCGCCGATGGTGACGGCCTCCCAGTGGGCGTAGCCTTCCTGGAACTCAACGCCGGTGGGGTTGATGTACAGGTCGATGAACTGAGCCATGTCGACCCACATGCATTCCAGAAGCTCCTTGGCCTGCTCGCGGGTCAGGGTGCCCTCCTCGATGTCCTTCTTGTAGTAGGGGTAGAGGTACTGGTCCATGCGGCCATTGGAGATGATGGCGCTGGCCTTCTGCTCAATGCGGGAGAACATCTGGGTGAACCACTGGGCCTGCATGGCTTCGCGGAAGTT
This sequence comes from Desulfovibrio sp., assembly GCA_024692205.1. Lineage (GTDB taxonomy): Bacteria > Desulfobacterota > Desulfovibrionia > Desulfovibrionales > Desulfovibrionaceae > Desulfovibrio. Next base: position 3,955 of record JAILMX010000181.1, read on the forward strand.
GCGGGCCGGATAGGCGGGCACGCGGTCGCAGGTTTCGGCGATCTGCAGAAGCTCGGCCTTGCGCTTGGCGTCGGTCTCCTTGGCGGCGAGGTCACGGGCGAGATCGGCGTGGCGCTTGCCCCAGATCATGATGGCGTCGCAGACGATGATCATGGCGTCGAGGAAGGGCTTTTTCTCCCACAGGTCGATGGAGTTGGTCAGGTCGAGTTTGGCCAGGCGTTCGCGGGCTTCGTTCTGGATGTCGATGAAGCCGCGCTCGATGACCTTCTTGTAGTCCGGCACCCACTGCAGGGCGGAACGGTAGGAGGAGGTCTCGCTGACGACGAACTTGGACTTCAGGCCGCGCTCGTCGCAGTAGGTGACGTTGCGGAGCTCGATGGGCAGGGTCTTGTTCAGGTGCTCATGGTAGGTCTTGCCTTCCCAGTAGGGAGCGATGTCTTCCATGACGACCTTGAGATCGTCGGGATCCACCTGGAAGGGGCTCTTGTCGCGGTTGCACAGGTCGCTCAGGACCTCGCGGTAGAAGTCGCCGTCGATCTCGGGATAGAGGATGCCGTAGCGGCCCAGTTTGCCCACGCGGCCGGCGAGCAGCTGGTCGGGGGTGATCCAGACGGTGATCTTCTCGGCCACGTTCTTCAGAGCCTTGGCCCAGCGAAGGGTGAGCAGTTCGCCTTCGGTGGTGCGCATGGATTCGGTGAAGTACTTGGCGCGCTCCACGTCGACGTGGGGGATGGTGAACTGGTTGCGCTCAAGGATCTTGTAAATGCGTTCGCGGCCCTTGCGGTCAACCTTGTGGTTGATGACGCGTTCTTCCTGGGGAGAAAGTGTAAGCTGGCTCATTCCCTAATACCTCCAAATAGTATTGTGCATGTACGTTTTCGGTGGGCTTTCGCGCCCTGTTGTCCCCTTTAGAGCATTACTCATGCCAAAGCTGTCAACGAGATAATTTTATTCAACAATTTCTTTTTCGCTTTCCACAGCCGCCCGAAGCGGCAGCGATCTTTTTTGGTGTATTTTTGCACTATTTTTTATATAAGTTTTTAATATTTATTATTAAAATTTATCATGTAGTTTTTTTGCAACATTCCCTGCTGAGCGCTTTTTTTCACAACACGTTCTTTTTCCCCCCCTGCCGCTGCCGCATTTTTGTCTTACTCATCAGGGGGTATAGGAGTTATTAGGCTGATTTTCAAAGAATAAATATAAAGCACTTTCTTTTTTTCCCTGTTTCCACACCCAGGACCTGTTGTTTTTTTACACTTTCGTGGCTTTTCTGAAACACAAATCAGTGCATTTCTGCACACAATACTCCCCCGTTCCCGCGCCGCTTACGCTACATTTTCACATGAGGCTCGCCCGCAGCCGGAGGGGGAGAATGGAAGGCAGGTCAGATCACAAGCTGGACTGTACTGCGGGAGAAACGCAGAGACGCTTGCCACGCACTCTTTCGGCGTGTGATACGGTAGGAAAAGGGACTTTCGTTTACGATAGGCGCATAAGAGCTCCGGCCTGTGCGTCATTCCAAGCGCGCAATGGATCCGGATCATGCCGGCGCGTCTCGTGAAAAAGCATTCAAGCGTCGCGCCGGAAGAGAGCCATGAACTCCTGATTGCCCTTGGGGCCTTTGATGGCTGCCGGGAGCACGCCATCGCAGGAAAGGCCGAGCTCGTTCCTGCAGAAGGTCACGATTTTGTCCACGGCCCGCTGCCGGGCGGCGGGGTCTTTCACGACGCCGCGCACGGTCTCACCCGGCCCCAGCTCAAACTGCGGCTTTATGAGCACCGCGGCCTGGCCTTTGGGCGCGAGCCAGCGCAGGCACGGCGGCAGGATGAGCGTGAGGGAGATGAAGGAGACATCCGCCACTATAAAGTCTACCTGCTCGGGTATGAGGGAGACGTCAGCCGTGCGCAGATTCGTCTGCTCGTGGCAGATGACGCGCGGGTCGGCCCTCAGCTTTTCGTGCAGCTGGTTCGTGCCCACGTCCACGGCGTAGACGCGGGCCGCACCATGCTGCAGCAGGCAATCCGTGAAACCGCCCGTCGATGCGCCTGCGTCAAGGCAGGTCATGCCTGTCACATCCATGTGGAAGTGCTCCAGGATGGTGAGCAGCTTGTAGGCTCCGCGGCTCACGTATCGCTCAGACTCAAGCAGAGCCAAGCGCGTATCGGGGGCGTACGGGTGCCCGGGCTTGGGCACGCGCTCGGGCGCAGCGCCCGCTCCGCCGCCCGGGGCGAGGATGATCCGACCTGCCATGATGAGGCGGCGGGCCTGTTCCCTGCTCGGGGCGAGGCCCTGTTCGAATGCCAACTGGTCTGCGCGTATTTTCGAGCTCATGGCTTCCATATACCCCCCAAGTCCGACCCGTGGCAAGACAATGCTTGCCAAACACCACATGAACGGCTATAGTTCCTGCTCCTCCCGGATATTCCTGCCGGGGGATAAACAACTATTGCGCGGTCACCGTAATGGCGGCGGCTCTCCCACCGGCCTGGTCCGGCTGCTCGCGCCGAGGTAGTCATGAAAAAAGACATTCATCCCAAGGTGTTCAACGCCACCATCATCTGCGCCTGCGGCAACGAAGAGCATGTGCTCTCAACCAAGGGCGAAACCGTCCACGTCGAAGTCTGCTCCGCCTGCCATCCTTTCTTCACCGGCAAGCAGCGCTTCCTTGACACGGCCGGCCGCATCGACCGCTTCCGCAAGAAGTACGCCAAGTTTGAGAAGAAGTAAGCCGTATTTTCTGGGCGCGCTGGCATTGCCGGCGCTTCTGTCGCAATCAATAGACGAGGTGGGTCAGCCCGCCTCGTCTGTTGCGTCATGCCCGCTCGTGGGCGGGCAGGCGGTGATGGAAGGCGTGATGATGCGCAATGCCGGTGACTACGGCCTTGCCGTGCGACGCGCCGACGGAACGATCGTCGCGACGCGACGCCGCTGGGTCGAGCTGTTTAAATGCCCGTGGCTGCGCATGCGCGGTCTGCGGGGCTTTCCCATTCTCATCGAGACCCTTTACAACGGCATAGGTTCACTGAACCGCTCGGTCGCTCTCGCCGAAGAAGGGAAAGACGAAGACATGTCGCGCTGGCAGACGGTACTGAGCATGCTTCTGGCCGTCGTTGTGGCGCTTGCGCTCTTTGTGGTGGCGCCGCATCTGCTCTCGATTGTCATGCACTGGCTCTCGGCTGGGGGCGATGTGGACGGACTGAGCTTCCATCTTTGGGACGGCTTCTTCAAGACCTGCATCTTTCTGGGCTACATAAAGCTCATCTCAATCCTGCCCGAAATCCGCCGGGTCTTCCGCTACCACGGGGCGGAACACAAGACCATACATGCCTTTGAAAAGGAAGACGAGGTCAGCGCCGCCACCGCCGCGCACATGAGCCGCCTGCACCCGCGCTGCGGCACGACCTTTCTGCTCTTTGTCATCAGCATCTCCATCGTGCTGCATGCCGTGCTCGTGCCCCTCGGTCTGTGGCTCTACACGCCCGAAAACGTCGTGCTCAAGCATTCCCTGACCGTGGCTTTCAAGCTTCTGCTCATCGTGCCCATCAGCGCGCTCTCCTACGAGGTCATACGCTATGCGGCGCGTTTGCGCGGGGGGCTGTGGGCGGCTGTTCTGCAATCGCCGGGGCTTGCTCTGCAGAGGCTCACCACGGCAGAGCCGGAGATGCCCCAGCTTGAAGTGGCCGTAATCGCCTTGAATGAGGCTCTCGACGCTGAGGAACGGGAGCGTCTCGTGACCGTGCCCTATGTGAAACAAGACGAGACAGACATTCTGTGAGGATATGACGATGTTCGCCAAGCTCGAAGGCCTTGAAAAAAAATACATGGAGCTGGAGGAATCGCTGGCCGATCCCGAAATCTTCAATGATCAGGAGCGCTACCGCAAACTGACCAAAGCCCATGCCGATCTTGACGACGTCGTCTCGCTCTTCCGCCGCCACCGCGCCGTGAAAGAGGAGATGGAGGAGAACCGCCTTCTCCTGCACGATGAGGACGCCGGCATACGCGAGATGGCGCAGGAGGAGGTTGCCCGCGCCGAAAAGGAACTGCCCGAGATCGAGCACGCCCTCAAGGTGGCGCTTCTGCCCCCGGACCCGCTGGACGAAAAGAACACCATCCTTGAAATTCGGGCCGGCACGGGCGGCGAGGAAGCCGCCCTCTTCGCGGCCGACCTTTTCCGCATGTACACCCGATACGCCGAGCTGCAGGGCTGGAAGGTCGAGATTCTGAGCGAATCCGATTCCGAATCCGGGGGCTACAAGGAAATCATCTGCCTCATCTCCGGCAGCCGCGTGTACAGCCACCTCAAGTACGAGGCCGGCACCCACCGCGTACAGCGCGTGCCCGTGACCGAAACGCAGGGCCGCATCCACACTTCGGCAGCGACCGTCGCCGTTCTGCCAGAGGCCGATGCCGTGGATATACAGATTCGCCCGGAAGATTTGCGCATCGACGTGTACCGCGCCTCCGGCGCGGGCGGCCAGCACGTCAACAAGACGGAATCGGCCGTGCGCATCACCCACATCCCCACGGGCACGGTCGTCACCTGCCAGGACGAGCGCTCGCAGCACAAAAACCGCGACCGCGCCATGAAGGTGCTCGCCTCGCGTTTGCTCGCGAGCGAGCGCGAACGCCAGAGCTCCGAGATGTCGGCGGACCGCCGCGCGCAGGTGGGCTCAGGCGACCGCTCGGAGCGCATCCGCACCTACAACTTCCCGCAGGGCCGCTGCACCGACCACCGCATCAATCTGACGCTGTACTCCCTCGACAAGATCATGCTCGGCGAGATAGGCCCGCTCATCGAGGCTCTTGCCACCGCCGCCCAAACCGAAGCCCTCAAGGCGCAGGCCGAGGGCGACTAGGCGCGCTGTAAGCGAACGGGAAAACCGCGTTTCTCCCGCGAAGCGAAGGCGGCGTATGGGTGACTTTTCTCAAAGACACCTGAGAATGCTCTATTCGTCGCCGACCTTGAGCGCGGCGAGGAA
>JAILMX010000206.1 GCA_024692205.1 Desulfovibrio sp.
GTCCTCGCCGTCGACGTAGATGATGGAGGAATAGCTGTCGGCGATGACCGAGGTTATCTCGTTGAGCAGCTTTTCCCGTGCCTGCTGCTCCCTGCGCTCATCGGCGAAGAGCACGCTCAGCGCCGCATCCGAAAGCTGTTCATAGCGCATGATGCTGTAGCGCCTTCCGTCATCCGTGAATTCGTGGGTTCCGGTGCCATGCACCGTTATCAGCCTGCGATTCCTCGCCGTATAGACGTGAAAGACTATGTTCAGCGGCACGTCTTTCTGGGAGAAGGCGCGCACGGCCTGCCACAGTTCCGGGATCTCCTTCTCGGGAACATTGGGGAAAGGATTCTCGCTGTTCAGCATGGCGAGCATGCCTTCCCGCGGCATCTCGTACATCGCGCTCATGCCGTCGGAAACGATGTGCGTCCGAAAGCCGTTGCCGGCCTGCTGGAACACGGCGAGAGGGATCGAGCTGTGCTCGAGGAAGTGCTGCAACTCAGGCGAGCAAAGAGGCGCCTCGGCACTTTCACGGGGATCGTTGCGACTCTCGTCCATGCATGGCCTCCTGCGAATTGTTACAGCAATCTATCCTGTTTTGCGCCAAGGAAGCGGCGCAAGTCAAGCCCAAGGAGAAAACCGCGTCGTTCATGCCCAAGGTTTTCTGCCCGCCCCTGGCGATCTGCCCTCCCCGCCCGTCCTCCTTGACGCTCCCGTGCGAAACGAATACATAAAAATAGTAAAGGACGAACAGCACGGGGGGCATATGCCACATTTTTTCCGCAGATTCCTTTGGGCGTGGGTGGCCGCCGTCCTCCTGCTCGTGCTCCCGGTATCCCCCTTCACGCCCGTTCCTTCCGCCTCGGCGGCTCCGCTCAAGACCGTGCGCGTCGCGGTCACGAATTCCAGCACGATGATGAAAGTCTCGAAGACGGACATGACGGGCTATGCCTTCGAGTACATCGAGACCCTCGCAAAATACGCCGGCTGGAATGTCGTCTATCAGGAGTACGAAGGCTTTTCCGCCTGCCTTGAGAAGGTGCGGCAGGGCGAGGCGGATCTTTTCTACAACGTCAGCAGGACGCCCGAGCGCGAAACGGCATTTCTCTTCCCCAGGGTCCCCATGGGCAGCGAGGATTACTACATCTACGCGCGCGCCGATGATGTCTCCATGATCGCCTTCGACGGGACCTACCAGTCTCTTCAGGGAAAGAGCATCGGCTTTCTCGAGGGAACCATGCAGACCTCGCTCCTCAAGGCATGGTGCGAGAGTAATGATGTTGCCCTTGATCTCGTTCCCTTTCCCTCGTCCGTGGCCCTGAAGAACGCCTTTCTGTCCGGGAAGATCGATCTCGACTTCGATACCAACAGGCTTTCCAATCCCAATTTCTTCGTGCTGGCAAAGCTCGGTTCTTCCGACTACTACCTCGCGGCGAACCGCCATCGGGAGGATCTGATAGCGGATATCAATGCCGCCCAGGCGATGCTCAGCGACATAGATCCGCTTTTTCCCGCCGGGCTTTTCCATGACAAATTCCCCTTACCGATTAAGAACACTCCCCTTTCCCCGAAAGCGCTTGCCTGGATAAAACAGCACGACGTGGTGCGGGTCGGCTGCTTCGCGGGCGACGTTCCCTTCGCTTTCAAGGATGAACAGACGGGGCAGGTGACGGGCGTAGGTCCGAAACTGCTGGACCTCATCCTCTCGCGCCTCAAGATTGCCAACCTCAAAAGCCGCTTCGTCCTCTACCACGACAGGAAAAGCATGCTCGCCGACGTGCATGCCGGCAAGCTAGACCTCATCTTCCCCTATTTCTCGGATTTTCACCGCGCCAAGGGTGATCATCTCATCCTCTCGAAAAAGGCAGCGCAGGTGCCCATGGCCATAGCCCACAAGCTGGATGTGCGCATCCCTGAGGCGTGGCGCACGATTTTCGTTCCCGACACCTATCTGGCGAAATATTACGCGCAGCGTACTTTTCCCGAAAGTGAAGTCCTCACCTGCGAAAAGCCCTCGGAATGCATCCATGCGGCGGTCGCCAACAACGGCGCGTGCGCGTTGAACCATCCCGCCATCCTCGCCGAGCTGCTCGCGTCCCATGCCGACATGCGCAGCTCCCTGCTCAGTCAGACGGCGCCGATCTGCTTTGCGGCGGGGGAGGAGAGCGCCGGCCTGATACACATTCTCGACAAGGGCCTCATGCGCGTCTCTTCCCCGGAAGTACAGGCACTATTCTTCAACCCGCCCCGCTCCAGAACCATGACCCTGCGGAAGTTCGTCCTCGGCTACTGGGGCACCCTGCTGATGGCAGGCATGGGCATCATCCTTCTTCTCGTCTGGGTGAACAGCGTCATTCGCAGGCAGAGGGACAGGCTGTCACAGGCCCTCACGCTCGCCGAAAAAGCGAACAGAGCGAAGACTGCCTTTCTGAACAACATCTCCCATGACATCCGCACCCCCATGAACGCCATCATCGGCTTCACGCATCAGGCCATCGCGCACTTCGACGAGAAGGAGCACCTGCGGGAATACCTCGACAAGATAGCCCTGTCCGGTGAGCATCTGCTCTCGCTCATCAACGACGTGCTTGACATGAGTCGCATTGAGAGCGGCAAGGTGACGCTTGAGCCAAAGCCCGTCAATCTTCCCGACCTCATCGCCGCGCTCCAGAAGATCATCCAGGCCGACATGGAGGAAAAACGCCTGCACTTGTCCACCCAGATCCAGCTGCGCGACAAGGATGTGCTCTGCGACAGCCTGCGGCTCAACCAGATTCTGCTGAACCTTTTGAGCAACGCCGTGAAATTCTCGAAATCCGACGACACGGTAACGCTCAGGGTGTTGCAGGAAGAGACGAGCGAAACCGGCCGCTCCACCTATGAATTCAGCGTTGAGGACACGGGCATCGGCATGAGCGCCGAATTTCAGAAGCGCATCTTCGAACCCTTCGAGCGTGAGCGTACCACGACCGTAAGCGGCGTCACGGGCACGGGCCTTGGCATGGCGATAACGAAACGCCTTGTCGAAATGATGGGTGGCACGATCAGCGTGGAGAGCGCGGAGGGCAAGGGCTCGAAATTCCATGTCCTTCTGACCTTCGAGTCCTGCGCGCCCCTAAAGCCCAGCCTCGACCGCGCTGTCAGGGACGAGGAAGGCTTCAGCGGCACGACGGTTCTGCTTGTCGAAGACATCCCCCTCAACAGGGAACTCGCACAGGAGATCCTCACTGAAAAGGGCTTCGCGGTCGAAACCGCCAGGAACGGTGCCGAAGCCGTGGAGAAGTTCTCCGCAGCAAATCCGCCCTACGACCTCATCCTCATGGACGTGCAGATGCCCGTCATGGACGGCTACGCCGCTACCCGCGCCATACGCTCCCTGCCAGGGGGCAGGGGCGCCGCGGTTCCCATCATCGCCATGACGGCGAACGCCTTTGAGGAAGATCGCCAGAAAGCCCTGCAAGCGGGGATGAACGGGCACATCGCCAAGCCCATCGACGTCAGGAGACTCTTCGAGACGCTGAACGAGACCCTGCGCTGATTCTCAAGGCCCCTGAACCCGCATGGCCGTTCGCGCACTCCCTTTTCCACCGGACCTTCGGATCTCCATGCGTTTTCGCACGCGCATGCACAAGGCTCTCTGAAGGGTTTCTGTCACCGATTCAGCCTCTTGGCGACGCTAAAGCATTCGACCTTGAGATGCCTCACCGCCCCGGACCGAAGGGCGGCACCGTGTTGATCGGGAGCTTGCGTGAGGGCGCAAGAGCGTTCAGGTCTTTATTCAGAAAATCCGTCACGGCCCCGAGCACGAGGGGCAAGTTGTCATGGAATGCCGCGTGCGAGGCCTTTGGCACGATGAAAAGGCGCGACCCGGGCAAAAACTGATGGGCTTCAACCATGGTGAGCAGGGGGGCGTCGCCGTCCTCATCACCCGCGATAAGAAGCGCCGGACAGCGAATGGCGCCGAGCAGATCCTTGCCAAAATCCATCGTGTGCCAGCTCTTCAAGGTGTCGTTCAAAAGTTCGCGCAGGCGTTCCGGTTGCGGCATGATGCGGCGCAGGGCGGCCATGTAGCCGGAGTCCATGGCATTCACATCGGCCTCTGACAGAGTCGTCGGAGGGTAGAAACCGGGCCAGACCGTGCCCGCACCTATGGTAACG
>JAILMX010000208.1 GCA_024692205.1 Desulfovibrio sp.
TTCCTCGCCGGTGCAGGCGTTCGCCTGGCCGGAGTTGGCGACCACGGCGCGGGCCGTGCCGTACTCGGACAATATGCCGCGGCATATCGTGACAGGCGCCGCGCAGAAACGGTTCTGGGTGAACATGGCCGCCAGAACGCATGGCCTGTCGGAAAGGATAAGGCCCAGGTCGTCTCGTCCGGCCTTCTTGAAGGCGCACGCAGCGGCGCCGGCGCGAAACCCCTTTGGCAGATCATTGATCATGGCACGATCCTCCTGAAAAAAAGCCGCCTTTTTCATCGAAAGACAAAAAAGGCGGCCGTTGGTTCGTCTGAGCCGGCAGTCAGAAGACTAGGAATGGGCCTTCTGCACCTCTTCGGCAATGGCCTTGGGCACACTCTCGTAGTGGTGGAACTGCATGGTGAAGGTGGCGCGGCCCTGGGTGCGCGAACGCAGGTCTGTGGCGTAGCCGAACATGGAGGCCAGCGGAACCTGCGCGCGGATGCTCTGCACGCCGCCGGCACGCGCTTCCATGCTCTGCACGCGGCCGCGGCGGCCGTTGAGGTCGCCCATGACGTCGCCCATGTATTCCTCGGGGGTGACGACCTCGACATCCATGATGGGCTCAAGCAGGATGGGCCCGGCCTTCTGCATGGCATCCTTGATGGCCATGGAGCCGGCCACGTAGAAGGCCTGCTCCGAGGAGTCGACCTCGTGATAGGAACCGAAGACGAGGTTGACCTTGAGGTCGACGCAGGGGAAGCCGGCGAGCACGCCGCTCTTCATGGCGTCCTGAATGCCCTTGTCGATGGAGGGGATGTATTCCTTCGGGATGACGCCGCCCGTGATGGAGTTGATAAACTCGTAGCCCTTGCCCGGGTTCGGCTCGACCTCGATCACGCAATGACCGTACTGGCCGCGGCCGCCGGACTGCTTGACGTGCTTCATGTCGGACTTGGAGGGCTTGGAGATCGTCTCGCGATAGGCGACCTGCGGCTTGCCGACGTTGGCGTTCACGCCGAACTCGCGGGTGAGGCGGTCAACGATGATGTCCAGATGCAGCTCGCCCATGCCAGCGATGAGGGTCTGATTGGTTTCTTCGTCGCCCTTCACGCGGAAGGAGGGATCTTCCTTGGCGAGCTTGTTCAACGCGGCGGAAAGGGCGTCGCGGTCGGCTTTGGTCTTGGGCTCGATGGCGACCTCGATGACCGGCTCGGGGATGTTCAGGGATTCGAGCACGACCGCGCGCTTTTCGTCGCAAAGGGTGTCGCCGGTGGAGGCGTTCTTCAGACCCACGAGGGCGACGATGTCGCCGGCGCCGGCCCATTTGATGTCTTCGCGCTTGTTGGCGTGCATCTTCAGGATGCGGCCGATGCGCTCGCGCTTGCCGGTGTTGGCGTCAAACACGGTCATGCCGCTTTCGAGGCAGCCGGAGTAGATGCGGAAGAAGGAAAGGTGGCCGATGAAGGGGTCGGAGAACAGCTTGAAAACAAGGCCGGCCAAGGGTTCGTGGTCGTCGCAGCGGCACTCGATGAGATTCTCTTCCTTGCCGGGCTCATGTCCGGTCATCGGCGGGATGTCGACGGGGGAAGGCAGGTAGGCGACCACGGCGTCGAGCAGCGGCTGCACGCCCTTGTTGCGGAATGCCGTGCCGCAGAGCACGGGAACGATTGACCGGGAGATCGTGGCCTTGCGGATGCAGGTCATGATCTCCTCCTCGCTCAGGGTGCCGGTCTCGAGGTACTTGTCGAGCAGGACCTCGTCCTCTTCGGCGATGGCTTCCAGCATCTCGTGGTGCTTCTCGTCGTACAGAGGCTTCATTTCCTCGGGAATGTCCTTCTCGACGACGGTGGAGCCCTTGTCGCTCGCATCGAAATACAGGGCCTTGCCCTTCACGAGGTCGACCATGCCTTCGAACTTGTCTTCGGCGCCGATGGGCAGCTGCAGGGCCACGGGCTTGGCGCCCAGGCGGTCGTGGATCATCTTGACGCAACGGAAGAAATTGGCGCCGATGCGGTCCATCTTGTTGACGAAGCAGATGCGGGGCACGTTGTAACGGTCGGCCTGGCGCCAGACCGTCTCGGACTGGGGCTCAACGCCGGCGACGGCGTCGAAAACGCAGACCGCACCGTCGAGGACACGCAGGGAACGCTCGACTTCGATGGTAAAGTCCACGTGGCCGGGGGTGTCGATGATGTCAATGCGATAGTTCTTCCAGTAGCAGGTGGTCGCGGCGGACGTGATGGTGATGCCGCGCTCCTGTTCCTGCTCCATCCAGTCCATCGTGGATTCGCCGTCGTGGGTTTCACCAATCTTGTGATTCACGCCGGTGTAGAAAAGGATACGCTCGGTGGTGGTCGTTTTGCCTGCGTCAATATGGGCCATGATGCCGATATTGCGCTGCATGTCCAAAGCTACGGTGCGAGACACGGTTATTCCTCCATACTGCGGGGTAACGGCGCACGGGCGCCGCCGCCAGTTGGTGGCGACGCCGGCAACGGATATGATGGGATACGCCGGTACTACCAGCGGAAATGCGAGAAAGCCTTGTTGGCGTCAGCCATGCGATGCGTGTCTTCACGCTTCTTCACGGCGGCGCCGCGGCCATTGTAGGCATCGAGGAATTCGCCGGAAAGCTTGGCGTTCATGCCTTTTTCGCCTCGGGCGCGGGCGTAGTTGATGAGCCAGCGGATGGAAAGGGATATCTGGCGGTCGGGACGGACCTCCATGGGCACCTGATAGGTGGCGCCGCCGACACGGCGGGCCTTGACTTCCATGTGGGGCTTGACGTTCTCAAGCACTTTCTCGAAGGCGCGCATGGGATCCTCGCCGGTCTTCTCGGCCAGGGTCTCGATGGAGCTGTAGAAAATCTTCTCGGCAGCGCCTCTTTTGCCGCAGTACATAAGCCGGTTCACGAACTTGGTGACCAGGCGGCTGTTGTAAATCGGATCGGGCAGAACTTCCCGCTTGGGAACAGAACCTTTGCGTGGCATGGGGTTACTCCTTCCACATTGTCGGGTTGCGCCAACCCCGCGGCAAGGACGAAGCGTCGTGTCGCATGGCACACACCCGGGATTTCACACAAAAAACCTGCGTAAAAACTACTTCGGACGCTTGGCGCCGTACTTGGAACGGCTCTTGCGGCGATCTGCCACACCAGAGGTATCGAGGGTACCGCGCACGATGTGGTAACGCACACCGGGAAGGTCCTTGACACGGCCGCCGCGGATGATGACCACGGAGTGCTCCTGCAGATTGTGGCCTTCGCCGGGGATGTAGGCCGTCACTTCGATGCCGTTGGTCAGGCGCACGCGGGCGACCTTACGCAGGGCCGAGTTCGGCTTTTTGGGGGTGGTGGTGTACACGCGGGTGCAGACGCCGCGCAGCTGCGGGCAGGCCTGCAGGGCGGGGGTCTTCTTGCGCTTGACCACGGCTTTCCGCTCGATACGGATAAGCTGATTGATAGTGGGCATGCTTTCCTCCAACATAGGGTATAAAAACGGTAAGGGCTTGCCTTTAGCCTATTGCAAGGCGTTTGTCAAGCCCATTTCCTTTCCAGAAGCGGCATTGGCAGCCCGTAAAGACACATCCGACACGGGACAGCCCCTCGGCGGTTTCCCTCCGCCGCATGGGCTTCTGCCTGTTCCCTGCGGCATGAAATCCAACGAAAGCCCCCGGCAAACCGGAGGCTTTCATCTCTCTGTGTGGTTACTTTGAAACCTATTGAATTTCAAAGCTCTTTACATCTATCTTTGTCCGTTCCATCATTCCCTTGTCGACCTCGCCGTACAGGCGCACGGTCATTTCCGGCGTGACAGTGCGCCCCATGAACAGCTTGTCGTCAATATCCACCACGATTTCCCCGGTGGAGTCTCGGAAGAGGTAGTGTTCGTGATCTCCCCCCGCACGGCTGACAATATGGCCAGTGAGCACAACAGGGGTGTCATCCCAGGCGGATTTAGCCTGGGCCACGGTGGTCACGCCTGCCGATCCGCCGGGCCCTTGGAAGCCGCCCGCGCCGGCAGAGGGAGCGCCGCCCTGGAAACCGCCCTGGGCGGCCCAAACGGGAGCGGCCAGCAAGAGAACCAATGACAACGCCATCAAAATACGCATGGTTTCCTCCTCATGGTAGGTGTGACGAAACGGAAAGCGACATGCCGCGGACTAGAAGGTATACACAAAGGCCAACTGCGCCTTCCAGGCATCCTGCCTTTGCGTGCCGTGGCTTTCGGGCTCCATCCAGCCGCGGTTCCATGTTTTCGTGTCCACCATGTTGAACACATAGCCCAAATCCAGGTGCGCCGTTAAATTTTCGTATATTGTGTACTCGCTGTCCAGATTGATTTCCAGCAGGCTGTCGTGGGTCGTCAGATAGAGGTCGTTCAGATAGGGCTTGCTGAAGCCGCCCTCATACCAGGCGTCACGCGATTCCAAGTACTTGACCATGGACGGGCTGTTCGTGCCGCCCCACCAGGCTACCCGGATCGTGTGCTTCAGATCTTCAAGAAAGCTCACATCCCGCAGCTACAGACCAACGCCCCATGTGCCGGAGTAGGCGTCGGCCTGCCATTCGACCATGCCCTTCTTGGCCCCCCAGTCAAGGCCGCCGTATCCGGAAAAGCTGGTGAATCTGGACTTGCCCGCGATGCTCG
>JAILMX010000216.1 GCA_024692205.1 Desulfovibrio sp.
TAATCAAATCAACAGGCGTAAGTGAAATGAAAGCTGAAAGCCCTTCAGGCCGAGCGGAAACTGAGCCGGCTTGCGCAGGAAACCGGCATAAGCCAGGCGAGCCTTTCGAGGGCAGCCCATGGCAAGCAGGAGCTCGGGCTCAATGCCGTTTCGCGCCTTCTCGATTTCTTCGAGCTCGAGGTCGTTCCCGCGGGCGGCATTCCCGATGAATTCGTCATGGTGGCCAAGGTCAGCGCCAAGGCGGGCGCCGGCAGTTCGTGCCTGACCGGGGGGGACGTTCAGGGCTACTACGCCTTCCGCCTTCCGTTTCTGCAAAGGGTGGGCATCTCGCCGTATCAGTGCGTCATGCTGGATGTCATGGGCGATTCCATGCAGCCCCTCATCATGAACGGAGACACGATACTCGTCGACAAATCGCAGACGACCCCGCAGGACGGCAAGATATTTCTGGTGGGCCTCGGCGAGGAGCTGCTCGTCAAGCGGCTTCAGCGCACGCCGCGCGGCTGGCTGCTTGTCTCGCAGAACACCGAATACGCTCCGATACCCGTTGAGGATTGCGACCTCGAAAGCTTCCGCATACACGGACGAGTCCGATGGTTCGGCCGGGTTGTCTAGAAAACTTGTCATTCTTCTCAACGCGTGATAGAGTAAAAAAAGCTGACTGTATCTGACACGCTGTTCAATGGATTCTTTCCTTGCGGGGGTGCGCAATGACAGACCAAAAAGGGCTCAAGACACCTGAACCGACGGTCGGCGGCGAATCGGGCTGGGACGACGCTCTCCCGCGCGACGGCAAATATGTCCTCTGCAAGGATGAGGTCTACATGGTCTCGTCAAGCGGCAATTTCCAGCTCCTGCCTGAAGTTGCGCCGAGCATAGGCTACAAGCTCATCACGACGACCTTGAGTTCCACAGCCATCTGCAAAAACGGCGACTTCACCGACGAAGCCTCCGCAATGAGCATTCTGTTCAGGCCGATGCGCATGAAAGCGGAAAACGAATCCGCACCCAAGGATCCCGAGGTTCATGCCGCACGCCAGCAGGGTCTGCATTCCCCTGAAAGCGCTCAATTGAAAAAAGCCAATCCCCAGCGACTCGAAGTCAGATGGGAAAAGGCTTCGTAGCACTAGGCAAAAAACGTTCGAAACTTCCGCCCCCCGAGGGGGCTTATGGCAAAGGCCCGCTGATTGAGCGGGCCTTTGCCTTTCAGTTCGGAGAGCCTGACTCCGAGGCGGGAACGATAGACGTGTCAGCCCTGCCGCAGACCGTCCATTTGACGAAGGCGGCCCCCTGGCCCGGCAGCTCTATCCACGAAAGCTCTTCGGCGGGATAGATCCTCCGGACGCGCCGCGTAAGCCATCCCGCAAGCATCCACACGGGAACGCTCACGCCGAAGAACCAGCCGCAGAACGTCATGACGGAACCATCCACCGTGTGCGCGGCCATGTACATTGCCAGGAAAACGGCCCCCAGCATGAGCAGGTTGGCCGTTATGCGGATGATGCCCGAGTACAGGCTTCGCTTGTAGTTGTTCATGGCGTCTCCGGGGTTTCGCATCAGTGTTTTCAATGCAAAAAAAGCCGTCGGGACAGGCGTGTGGGATCCCGACGGCTTTCTGCGGAAGACGAACTACTTCTTCATGATGTTCGTCTGGGAGACGTTCATGAAGCGCAGCATCTTCTTCTTGTCGACGTTGGGCTTGTAGTAGAAGCGGACGATGTCGCCAAAGCTCAAGGTATCGGCCTTTGCCATCAAGGCTGCGTCGGCCTTTACGGTGACGAGGATCTTCTGCGCTTCGGAGTAAAGCGTGACGGAGTTATCGCCCTTCACGGGGAACTTCTTGCCCTTGACGGCGGGGTCGGCGGAAACGACGCCCTTGCGGCTGTCGGAGAACTCGACGGTCACGTCCTCAACGGCCTTCGTGGCGGGGTTGTAGACCTTGAGGATTTTCTTCTCGAGGTCTATGGCCACGAGATTGCCGGCCTTGGGCTCGGGGCCCATTTCCTTCGGATCATCGGGCAATGAGAATTCAGCGACCTTTGTGTATTCGGGGGCCT
>JAILMX010000234.1 GCA_024692205.1 Desulfovibrio sp.
TATCTGCCTGTTCCCAGAATTGTCGCAAGTCTTCTTTCAAGTAATAGGCTGTTGCAAGAGGCGCATTAAGCTCCAGTGCCTCTTTCAACCTGGTCTCCTCATTATGTTCGGCAGACAAATTCTCGGGATTTTTCAATAAAAACAATGCACATTGCGGCGTTGGACAGCATATGTCATCCCAATTTCGTAAAGAATACTGCCTGAATGGAGCACGACTTTGTCGGCAGACCAAATCCGTACGGGCAACGTCAACGGACAAAGGAATTCAGGTATGCCGCGCGATCCCGCGTCACCTTCGCGTAGGCATGATCTTTGCGCATGCCGCCCGCCATGCAGGCCCGCGCCTCTTCGTCGCGGGTGGCGGCAACCCAGTCCCGCTGATCGTCGCGCAGTTCCCGCCAGGCCATGCCCTCGACGCTCTTGACGCTTTGCAGAGCGCGCTTCCATGCGGCGGAAAGTTCCGCCTCCGCCTGCCGGAATTCCGGCGAAGACTGGAGCAAGGCCCTGTAGTCGCTGTCCGAAAGCGCAAGCGCGCCGGGCACCGGCAAAAACACGGTCATCAAGAGCACCATAAGCATTCTGAGCATAACACACCCCACGCGGCATCCTAATTCCGCTTGCAATGAAGATTCAAAAGGGTCCAGGACGGCTTTCCCTACCGGCCAGGGATTTTGTCAGGAACAAACGCTTCAGGGCGCCGGCCTGACGGGCCTCAATGCCTTGTAGGGCCCCCGCATTTCGTAGACGAAATCGGCGGCTTTCAGGTCGCCACTCACAATGCAGATGAGCAAAAGGCCGGAAAGGGCATCTTCACGAAGGATGGCGTAGCCATGCTCCCCCTGATGCCCGAAGGTGAAGTAGAGCTGACCATTTTGCACCGTGGGTTTCGTGCCGCGCAGTCTTTTCGCGTACGCATCGGCGGCCTTTTCAGCATCCCCAGGGCGAGCCGGCCCAGCGGCGAGGGCGACGGCGGCTGTCTTGGCCTTGTTGCCCAATTGCACCCGAACGCTTTTCCCCTCTTTGCGCGGTCCGTCCAGAACCATCCAATCGGGCGGCAGGTTCAGCCCGAAATACTGTGTCGTCAACGGCGTGGCGCAAGCGCCCCCGCCCCAGCTGAAAAGAACAATCAAAAAGAGGCAGAGGGCAGCGATAGTCCTCTGTCTGCGGTTTCTCAAAACCAAGGCGTGCATCACGGCATCACGGGCTTACGGCTGACGAGTATCGGCCGCCCAAGGTGCATGGATTCAAGCGTCTGCGTGACCTCCGCCGCACGCTCCTTGTCACCGCGAAGCAGGACGAGAACGAGCAGAAGCTTGCCCTCGCGCTTCATTCGCGTGCGCAGCCCCCTTCCCTCAAGCCTCTGGCGCAACGCATCCACGCTGTCCTCCCCTTTAAGGGCCGCGACCTGAAAGACATAGTCGTGCATGGCGGCAGGCGGCGCAGGTGGCGGCGCGACACCGGGCGGGACTGCGGGCGCGAAGGGCGCCGGGGGATGATTTTCCGCTGGGGATTTCTCCGTACCGACGGTCTTCTGCTGCTTTCCTGCCTGAACGCTCACCTGCACAGGGGGTTTCTCCTGTCTGGGACGCGTTTGCCCGTCGCTGCGCAATGCCCTGGAAAAATCCAATTCTTCCGCGGAAAGGATCCCGTTGGCTTTTTGCCCTTTATCCCCCTCTCCACCGCTACTGTCGCAAACGATCTTGCCGTTGTCACAAACGACAGGAACGCATGGGGTGTTCTCCACGAGAGCACGCCCGCTCATCACCCCGCCCACATAGGCGAGCGCCACGGCGGCTATGAAAACGATCCCAACGGCAAGCAGCGATGCCGGGCGAAGGCTGATGCCCCTCTCCGTTTCCGGGGCTGCATTCGGAGAATTCTTCTCATGCAAGGCCATAGGCAGTCACCTTCAGGCTGGGCTAGGCGACGGCCTTCTTACGCGCGGCACGCATGTCGCGCAACCAGCCGTACCACGCTTCCAGACCGTCGCCCTTCGTGCAGGAAACATCGAAGATCTTCAGTTCCTCATTATGGCGGCGCGCATGCGCGCGGGCGGTTTCGGCATCGAAATTCACATAGGGCAGCAGGTCAATCTTATTGAGCACCATGGCCGAGGCAAGCTTGAAAAGCAGCGGATATTTCTCCGGCTTGTCGTCGCCTTCCGTCACGCTCAAAACGGCGACCTTGGCATCCTCACCGAGATCGAACTCCACCGGACAGACGAGGTTGCCCACGTTCTCGATGAAGAGGATGTCCACCCCCCCGAGGTCGAGGCTCTTCATGGCATCGGTGATCATGCTCGTCTCAAGGTGGCACCCCCCCTCGGTGTTGATCTGCACGACCTGTGCCCCGCTTGCGGCGATGCGCCGGGCGTCGTTATCCGTCTGCAGGTCGCCTTCAATGACGGCCATAGTGAATTCCTCGGACAAATCCTTCAGCGTGCGCTCAAGCAGGGTCGTCTTCCCCGCGCCGGGCGAGCTGATCAGGTTCAATATGAGCATGCCGCGGCTTTTCATCTGCTCGCGCAGACGCGCCGCCTGTTTCTCATTGCTTTCAAAAACGCTGCGGACGACGGGTATCTCCATGTCAAGAACTCCTTCACAAATCAATTATGGGCGATACTAGCCCAATGCCACGATGCCGTAAAGGATGAAAACCTACTATCTGGTCCGCATGTCCAAGCGTATCGGGAGAGGCTTCGGGAAAGGGACTCTCAGGAAGAAGAAAGGAAAAGCTTGACAAGTAAACGATCGTTTACTAAATATCAGTAAACGATCGTTTACCACGGGATGATCACCATGCAGCAGACTAAGGAAAGAATACTCATCGCGGCCCTGCATCTTTTTGCCCGAAACGGGTATGAAGGCGTATCCGTCAGTGACATCGCAACAGAGGTCGGCATGACGAAAGGGGCGCTTTACAAGCATTACAAGAATAAGCGGGCCATTTTCGACAGCATCGTTACGCGCATGGAGGCACTTGACCAGCAACGCGCCAAGGAACATACGCTTCCCGAAGGCGCCATGGACGAAATGCCCGAGGCCTACGCGCAATCCTCAAAAGAAAAGATCCTCGCATTCAGCAGGGCTCAGTTCCGCTACTGGACGGAAGAGGATTTCCCCGTCTGCTTCAGGAGGATGCTGACGCTTGAGCAGTACCGCAATGATGAAATGAGCGCTCTGTACCAGCAGTATCTCGCTTCCGGCCCCCTCCTCTACGTGGCCGATCTTTTCACGGCCTTGAAAATAAAGGATGCGTACACATTGGCCGTCGAGCTATACGCGCCGATGTTCCTCTTTTACAGCATCCACGACGGGATGGAGGACAAGTCTCTCGCAACCCGGGCATTTGACCGGCACCTCGACGCGTTCTGCAAGCACTTCCCTAAGGACTGACGACGCGCCGCCGACGCATCACCGACAAAACCTCAAAGGAAACACTCATGGAATACGTTCTGAGCAAAAAATACGACACCCCCGAATGTATGGCAAAAATCATGGGCCCGAACCCTATCAAACTCGAAGAGGAACTTCTGCTGAACAATCATATACCCAAAAGGGCAGTCGTCTGCGATCTCGGCAGCGGGCAGGGGCTGACCTCGGTATTTCTCGCCAGGGAATACGGATTTACGGTTTATGCCGCGGACTTTTGGAGCGATCCCGCAGAGAACAGAGCATTTTTTGACGACATGGGTCTTTCCCGGGAACAGATTGTCCCCGTCAAGGCCGATGCCAACGCCCTGCCCTTTGAAAAGGATTTCTTCGACGCCGTCGTCAGCACCGACTCGTACAACTACTTCGGCCGCGACCCCGCCTATCTGGACCAAAAACTCCTGCCTTTTGTGAAGGACGGCGGCCTCATCTACATCGCCATCCCCGGGATGAAGCAAGATCTCCATGAAAATCTCCCCCCGGAGTTGCTTCTTTCATGGACGCCGGAACAGCTCGATTACCTGCACGACGTCGTCTACTGGAAGCATCTGCTGGAACAAAGCGGAGGGGCCAACATCCTTTCCATCCGCCAGATGGAAAGCAATGAGGAGGTCTGGACTGACTGGCTCAGGCAGGAGAACGAATACGCAGTCGGCGACCGTAAATCAATGGAAGCCGGCGCCGGCCGGTATCTGAACTTCATTGCAATCGTCTTGCAGAAAAAGAACAAAACGAATTGAACACGGAGACGTGAATGCTTGAGGCGTGCTGAGGCAAATGAGTTCCTCACACGCGTGGGGATGCTCCGTCAACGCTGGAAAAGCTGACGCTGGAACTCCTTGCAAAGCACAAGGGGAAAAAATACGAGCGCGTTTTTATGATGGTATCTGCCGTACTACAAGCTCAGCTAGAGGTGCTTGGGCAGTATCAAACTTAAAACGGCAAGCTCACAGAACTGCACATTTACGCCCTACAGGGTTAATCTCCCTACCAAGGGATAAAAAAAGGCCGTGCGGGGGGCCTTTGCATATATGACAAGAGCGATTAAACCGCTGCAGGATTGTAGGCACTGGCAGCAGCAACTAAGAAACCGGAACGGGTCATGCCCGCCGCCCGGGCCTTGCGGTCGATCATGTCCAGAGCATATTGCCGGAACGACACGGCAACTTGTTTTGTACGCATATCCAAGTCCGGCGCGGGAACCGGATGCACCATGACGCCCTCGGGCAACTCTCCAAGGTCAAGCTCCGCATACAGCATGCGCAGAGCATCCCGCGCGGCTTCATATCCGGACGGTGCCGGGATGGGGTCATCGTCGTTGGCAAGAGCCTCTAGGTGACTCGCAAGGGCATCTATGGCCATGGTGAACGCATGCTCCATGTTGTCGCCCCAGGTGGTGCAGCCGGGAATATCAGGGAACAACACGGACACCTTGCCATCATAGGGTACAAACCCCGCATAATATGTTTCCATGCTACCTCCTCAAGATAATATGGGGGCCGCCCTTCCCCTCGTTCTTACTTGAATGTCAATCCAGTCTGCCGTTCGATCATTTTCAGGGTCGGCAGCGGAATGTCCCCGGGATGCATCGCCACCGTCGCCTTACCGGGCTTCGACGGATGCTTAAATTGCTTGTGGCCGCTAGGGATACACTGATGGGATATCCCGCCCCTCCCAAACGGCGCTTTGCGCCAACGGCATCTCTGTGCCATCAGATTGAGGAAAACTTCAACCCTCAAAAACAGAGAGGAGCGGGATATGCGAGAAGTATGCACCATCGGCCTGGACATTGCCAAGAACAAATTCCAAGTCCACGGCGAGGACAAGCAGGGAAAGAAAATGTTCAACAAGCAGCTCAGTCGGAGCGGAGTGCTTACTTTCTTTGCAAACCTTCCAGTCTGCCTTGTCGGGCTTGAGGCATGTGGGGGGGCCCACTATTGGGCGCGCGAAATTGCCTATGCGCGATGCCAAAGACAGATCGGGAAACTGAATTGAAGGGGGCCTGTCTGACATTCTGTCAGAAGTATCTAGGCGTCACATCCAGCCGTATAGAAAAAGTTCTCACACTGCACAGCAAAAGCACGGCTGAAGAACAAAAGCGTGTCGTTGCCAGCGTCGCGGAGTATATTGCCAAACGAGAAACAAAGCTTTTGAACGAGGAAACCCAAAAGAATAGAGGCGAGGAAAATACTCGACCGTCATTAAACTTCAAAACTGTCCTTGACTTGGGGTACACTTCACCGTCCCTAGGCCTACTCCATGTAATCAGATTCAAGCGGCCCGTTTCGCCGGCGTTTCACCCCGCTCCGCAGCGGCGTATTCCAGCGTCTGCGCGATGTCGCGCACTCGCGGGTCGTATGTTCCGATTATGCGCGCGATGCGTACATTGGCGGCGTCGTATTCTTTGCGGAAGCCGCGTTCAGCCGATTCCTCCGGGCTTTCTCCTTCGCGGGCTTCAAACGCTTCCAGACGTCGGGCGAAGAATTGCGGCCTGCCCGCCTTAATTTCCTGACAGGCCGAAAAATCCAGCTCGCACAGGACGGCGCGTTCCGCGCCGCGCTGGCGGAGTTCTTGGCTGCCGTCCTCAAGCGCCCAGAATGTCCACGCGAAATAGGCGATTCGATCTGGCTCCGGAGTGTCAGGAAACAGCTTTGACAGCGGCGCGGCGAGAACTTCCGTGAGTTTCTTGGCGCTGCCCCGCCAGCAATTTTCGTCAAAACGCCTTCCGTCCACGTCATAGACTCCGTCGCAGACCGGAAACAACCCGCCCGGCCAGTAATACAGCTTATGACGCTTGCCAGTGGGGTGAGGGGCGTCATTGTCGTCAGCATACCTGACGAGCACTCCGGCAAATGTCACGTCGTTTTGAGAATCAAACAGAGTCATGTGATGTCTCTCCTGTTTCCTTTCGGTTCATAATGAGGGTTGATGCCCGGACGTTCCCGCGCGTCCTGCCAAGCGCAAAAACCGTTCGGCCATGAGATCCGGGGCCAGCATGGCCTTGGCCTGCACGCTTGTGAGCACTGCGCCGGATACGTCCAGCGGCCGGCTGGAATTGGCGCGCGCCATTTCCCGCTCGACGGCGTCCCGCAGGCATTGGAAGGATTCCTCCACCTCCGGGTAGCTGTTGTCCGCCCGCCAGGGCAGTCGCAGATCGCGCGTCCAGGAGTGGCCCTTGTGGGAAGGGCTTTCCAGCACGTGGAACTCCTTGGGGCGGTATCCCTTGGCGCGTTCGAAGATGCCGGGATAGCAGTAGTCCTGCCGGTCCTCCTCGGGCTTGGGGATGGTGGAGACGATGCTGACCTCGGGCAGGGCCAGGGCCTTCTCGTGCTCCTCGAGATGGGCTGCGTAGTGCAGCACGGGGCGCAGGTTTCCGAGTTTTTTCGTTATATGCCATTCGATGCGCATGACATGCTCCTTTTTTGTTGCTGATGCCGTTCACTCCCCGTTTCCGGACAGATGGACGACCCGGCCGAAAGGAGGGGGCTGGGCGCCGGCGGCGCTACAGGCCCAAAGCACGGGGTATTCCGGCTTCTCGGGGTAGCGGGTGCACTCCAGATCCGTGAACCATATCAGGCAGGCGGGACGCAGGCCCGATTCCTCGATATGGCGGCATACGGTCCGGTAATCCGTGCCACCGCCACCGACGGGCTCCAGGCGCGCGGGCAGGTCCATACGGGTGAGGGTGAGAGACTTGTGAACTTTCGTATCGTGAAAGAGCACGGTCAGGGTGGCGTCAAACGCCTCCAGCACGCCGGACAGCTCGGAGCAGAACATGGCCAGGGACGGCTCGTCCACCGAGCCGGAGCAGTCCACGGCCAGCACGACGCATTCGAGGCAGGCTTCGCGGCGCGACGGAAGATAGATGTCCTGATAGAGGTAGCGGCGGTTGGGGGATGTCCATGTGTAGTCGCTGCGGGCGCATTCCTCCAGGAACTGGCGCAGCAGCGCGCGCCAGTCCAGGGTCGGCCGCCAAGCGCGCCGGATCCTCCGTGCGAGTCCGGCCGGAAGGCTGCCCATGTGCGCGGCCCTCTGCAACGACTGCGTGACGGCGATGTCCAGCTCCTGTTCCGCCTCCTTGTGTGCGGCATCGTCGCGTGGATCGCGCGCGGCGGGATGGTCGCGCACCTCCCCGATGAAGGAAATCACGCCGCCATTTTCCTTACGTCCCGTGCCGCGCTTGTTGGTGATCTTGCTGCCGGCCGCCTCTTCCAGCGTTTTCTTTCCCTCGGGCTGTTTTGCCTCGGGTCCTGAACGGGCCGTCCCGGTTTCGGCCTTCCGGGTGCCCCCATCCAGGGGGGCCGCCCCCGCGCCCTCGGCCGCGGATGCCTCCCGCGCCGCGCGGGAGGAACGCGCGCCCTTGTTCAATGGCTGATCTTGCAGGGCGGCGAGAGCCGCGTAAATTTCTTCGGCATGCCGGCCGGCATAGGCCGGGTCGTGTGCGAATCCCTGCGGGAGGACGAAGCCGGAATCCAGCAGAAGCTGATTGACGGCGAAATCGCAGGCCCTATTCCAGAGCTTATCATCCCGTCCCCGGCGGCGCAGATGATGGCCGAGAGCCAAGTGCAGCACTTCGTGGGCCAGCGCTCCCGCGAGGGCGTCGTCCGGAATCGCGGATGCGAACGCGGGATTGAACGCCAGGGTTTTCCCGTCGGTCCAGAGGTCGGCGCAGGCAGGGTCTTGGCGAAAGCGCAGGCGCAGGGCCAGCGCGCCGAAAAACGGATGCTCCGCAACCAGGTTGGCCCGCGCCCGCGTCAGGGCTTTTCGGGCTGCGTTATCAGGCAAAGGGGAGATGCGGGCGTCCATGGCGGCAGCTAAAGCAGCACGTCGGCGTTCTGACGAGCCCAGCGCGTGAATGCGGGGGTATGCACCACCTCCGTATTTTGGCATACGGCATCGCGCATGAGCAGCACGCCGAATTCGGCGGGCAGACGCTGCGCGTATTCGGCCAGTGCGTCCATGGTCTCCTCGCCGGCACGAAGGCTCAACGCCTCGCAGGTGGCATACAATGCCGCGGGCTCCTCGGGAACGGGGGCGGCGCCAGGGGCCTCCAAAATCGCGTCCACAGTGGGCAGTCCGCGCCAGACCGAAAGGAAGCCCATGAATTCCGCCGCTGCGCCCGCTCCCACAGTGCCCTGATACAGCTCGTACTCTACAGAAGATTCCGGCCCGGCATCCAGCACGCGGGAAACGAATTCCCAGGACCTTGGCGAGGCGAAAGCCTTGTCCGTCGTCTGCGCATCGAAATCATGCAGCAGTTTCGGGCGGAAACGCAAAAAGGCGCAGACTTCGGGACGGATTCCCGCGTCCTGGGCCCAGGCGAGCCAGTCATCCAGGCTCGCCTCGAAATCCAGATGCACCATGCGGTTGGCTAGGGCCGAGGGCATGCGGTAGGCCACGGCCCGATCCTTTTCCCTGTTGCCAGCCGCCACGATGGCCCATCCGTCAGGCAGTCGGTAGTCTCCGATGGCGCGGTCCAGAATAAGCTGGTAGCAGGCGGCCTGCACAAGGGGCGGGGCGGCGTTGAGCTCATCCAAGAAAAGGATGCCGCGCTCCGGGGCGGATTCATCAGGCAGGAAGGCAGGGGGGCACCAGACCGCGCGTCCCCCGTCCAATCGGGGCAGGCCGCGAAGGTCCACAGGGTCCAGCAGCACTGCCCGGATGTCGCGCAGGGAGCAACCCAGATCGGCGGCTACCTGGGCCACGACTTGGCTTTTGCCCACGCCGGGCGCGCCCCAGAGAAAAACAGGCTGACGTATGGAAACAAGCGTTTTAAGAGCTGTTGTAACTTGAACAGGCGTCATGGCATATCCTTGATCGGAGGAGGAGACCGTTTTTTTCTATCAATAATGAAAATGGATGTCAATATCTTTTCGAGTCTGATCTCTTTTCTCCAACTCGATTCGCGACAGGCTTGCTCCAGTCTCCCCCCGCGACTTTACTAAAGCCGGTACAGTAGCCAAACATTAGGCACGTCCGCCAATTTTTCATGGACCAATAATAAAAAGAAAACAGCTTTCTTTTTCTTGAGAACATACAGGATAAAGAGCATACTCTTCCTTTCGAATTTCAATCACTTGCCTCAGCGAGAAAAGCCGTTCCTCGCTAGTGCCGTGGAAAATAAGCACATGAAACGCCCCCTGTCCGAAACTCCAAGGGAGGGACGTTTCAAAAAGCAAATGGAAACAGGCTCGGCTCAAGCGTTCCCGAAGCTAGGTCAACGAAACCCGAGCAATGCCGTTGACGGTCGGCATCCATCCCAGACCAAACCGTCCGTCAATTCCTCCTTCGCCCCCCGACGCCCCTCGTCGGTGGCCTCCTTTTGTTCTCCGATGCAGATTACAACTGAAGGCTGACCGCGTAGTCCAGATATGCAGACCTCGAGGAGGGAAATTTCCAAGCCGACGGCCATGGGTACCTTGCCGAATCCTAAACGTAATTCAGGGCATGTACGCCCTCAGGTATGTTCCCCTGGGCATCTGCTATCACAAGCCTGTTATAAACAAACTTTAATGATAATGAAAACGGATTTCTTTTTTCTTGACTTTCGCTCAAAGAAACACCATACTCTGTCAGTAGGCATTTCCCCGAGCGAGCCTCAATGCTGACGCGCCGTTCCAGCACGCGCGGAAAGATTCGGATCGGAATTCCCCTCTCCCCTCCCTTAGAGGGGAATCCAGCAATACCGCCGAATGAAGCGCACCGGAACGGCGCGCCACGGAACAGGCCGCGAACATTCCGACCTCTGAAACCGAGGATTCCCCATGCAGAACCAGAGCGCCTTGGCGCTAACCACCCTGAAACAAGGCGAGCAGGCCATGATCACACAAGTGCGCTCTCACGGCGCGCTCGGCCGCCGCATACGCTCGATGGGTCTCCTGCCCGGAATGACGGTGACGATGATGGGCAAGGCTCCCATGGGCGACCCGCTCGCCCTGCGAGTGGCTAACACCACCGTCGCCCTGCGCAAGCGCGAGGCGGCCGAGATCCTTATCGTGAAATGAACGTTGCAGCCGACATGCGCGACATGAAAAGCAGGCCGACCGTACCCGAGGCCCCATCCATGGAGAACAAGTCCTGCCGCGCCAGGATCGGCGGGCTCGCCTACTCCCTGCGCGTGGCCGTCGCCGGCAACCCCAACTGCGGCAAGACGACTATCTTCAACCATCTCACCGGCGCGCATCAGCACGTGGGCAACTACAGCGGCGTGACCGTCGAGAAAAAGGAAGGCATCCTGCGCCATGAAGGGAGGGAGATCATCTTCCTCGACCTGCCGGGCGCCTATTCACTTTCCTCCTCAAGCCAGGAGGAACGCATCGCCTGCGACACGCTGCTCGCGGGCAACGAGCAGGCCGTACTCTACGTGGCGGACTCGGGCCTGCTCGACCGAAGCCTCCTGCTCGCCGTGCAGATACGCGAGATGGGCCGTCCCATGGTGCTGGCCTGCAACATGATAGACGAACTGCGGGAGCAGGGGCACGACATCGACTTCGACCGCTTGTCGGCCCTCCTGAACGTCACGGCGCTCGCGACCGTGGGCGTAAGCGGCCAGGGCGTGGGGGAGCTTCTGCCGGCACTGGAGCGTACGGCCTCGGCCGAAGTCCCGCCCCCGCTCATGGTATCGTACGGCCCGGCGCTGGATCCTTCCCTCGCCGAGATGACCGACCTCGTTGAAAAACAGCATCCCCAGATCCTGAGATATTACGGTGATGTCTCTCCAAGATGGATGGCCCTCATGCTGCTCGAGGGCAATGAGACGGCGTGGGACGCAGTGCATGCCAGCGGCGAAGCCGCCGAGAAAGCGGCCTGGTCCGTCAGCGCAAAGGCCGAATGTCTGGCAAAAGCACAAGGCGAAACCATCGAGGACATCATCGCCGTGCAGCGCTTCGCCTTCACCCGCTCTGTCGTTCGGGACTGCCTTTGCGGCGCGGGGGAAAAAAAGGGCAGGATGAGTCTTTCCGACAGGCTGGACAAGGCTCTCGCCCACAGCTTCTTCGGCGCGGCGGCGATGGTGGCCGTGCTCTACGCTATGTTCAACCTGGTGATCTTCGTGGGGGCCTACCCGCAGGAATGGCTGGAAAACGCCTTCGCCTGGCTGGGCGGCGCCCTGCGTGACGCCCTGCCCGAGGGCTTCTTCACGTCGCTCGTGACCGACGGCATAATAGACGGACTCGGCGGCGTGCTCAGCTTCGTGCCGCTCATCATCATCCTTTTCGTTCTCATCGCCGTTCTGGAGGACAGCGGCTACATGGCCCGCATGGCCTACATAGCGGACAGGCTATTCCATGCCTTCGGCCTGCACGGAACCTCCGTCATGCCCTACATCATCGCGGGAGGCATAGCCGGCGGCTGCGCCATCCCCGGCGTCATGGCGACGCGCACGATGACGAGCCCGCTGGAACGCCTAGCCACCATGCTCACCCTGCCGTATATGACCTGCGGGGCGAAACTTCCCGTCGTGCTTCTGCTCGCCGGAACGTTTTTCCCCGAAAACGCGGCGAACGTGCTCTTCCTCGTCGTCGTGGCGAGCTGGCTCATGGCCTTCGCCATGGCGCTCCTGCTGCGCCTGACCGTGCTCCGGGGGCCATCCACCCCAATGGTCATGGAGATGCCGCCCTACCGATGGCCCTCCCTGCGCACCATCCTCATTCACGGCTGGGAGCGCACGTGGATGTATCTGCGCAAGGCCGTCGTCGTGCTGCTGCCGGTATCGATACTTCTCTGGGCTTCCATGACCTTCCCCTCCCTGCCTGCGGAAACGACGCTTGATTTTGAAAACCGCAAGGGCCAGCTCATATTGAAGGCGGAGGACAAGAGCGCCCCGCAGGAGCGCAGGGACGCCCTGCAAAAGCAGATCGCCGATCTGGACAACGCCCGGGAGGCGGCCGCCCTGCGCCACAGTTTGGCCGGCCGCATCGCCGTGTGGCTGGAAACGTTCACCGAACCCGTGGGCTTCAACTGGCGGACGGACGTGGCCCTCATAGGCGGCATCGCAGCCAAGGAGGCCATAGTCGCCACCCTGGGCACGGCCTATTCCCTCGGATCAGACGTGGAAGGGGACGACGCCCCCCTGTCCGCCCTGCTCAAGAGCGACCCGACATGGAGCCCAGCCGTGGCCCTCTCGCTTCTGGTCTTCGTGCTGCTCTACTCGCCCTGCTTCGTGACGCTCGTCGTCATCAGGCAGGAATCTGGAAGCTGGAAATGGGTGGCCTTCAGCATCGTCTTCAACACGGCGCTCGCCTACGCGGCTGCCTTCGCCGCCTACCGCTGCGCCCTGTCGGGGGGCCTTTCATGATCCCTCGGCCCAAGCGAAAATTCCGCCTCCCCCTGCCAGCGTTCTGCCTGCTTCTGCTGGCCCCCCTGCTCGTCCTTCTCCTCGCCGGCTCCGCCCTATTCATCCATCAAGCAAGGTCCATCATGGCCGAAAGCTCCCAAGCCTACGGTCAGTACCGCGCATCCCAGAACCTTTCTGAAAACGCCGGCGAAGATTCGCATGGCTCCGAAGCCATGGGCGAACAGCTTCGACGCAACGTCATAAGCGCGCGGAACGAGGAAGACATCATCCTGCTCTGCCTCCTCGCCACGCTGGCCTATGTGGCCTTCGCCGCGCGGCTCGTGCACCGTCAGCTGGTGCGCCCGCTGGAAGGAATACGCGAGTATTTGGATGCCCTCGGCACGGGAGTCCCGGCGGAGCTGCCGCCGAAAAGCCGTTTACGAGTCGTGGCTGACCTTGCCGAAACCCTGACGAACCTTTCAGACTATCTCGGCCGGGCGACGGTCAGGAGCGAAAAGATCGAGACCGAGCGCTCCCAGTTCCGCCGAATGTCCCTGCATGACGGAATGACTGGCCTCTACAACCGCCGCGCCTTCGACGCCCTTCTGCAAAGGACGTGGAACGCCGCGCGCGACGGGGGCGCCCCCATGGGCGTCATCATGATGGATGTGGACAAATTCAAGCTCTACAACGACGCCCTCGGCCATCAGGCGGGCGACGAATGCCTGCGCAGTGTGGCTGAGGCCGTGGCGCGTTCCGTCCGCTCCGAAGACATGGCCGCCCGATACGGCGGCGAGGAGTTCGCTGTCATCCTGCCGGGCGCTGACGCGCCGCAGTCGCTCGCGGCGGCAGAACGCATACGGGCTGCCGTGGAAGCGCAGAAGCTGCCGCACCCCGCATCACCCGCCGGCCACTTTGTCACGGTGAGCCTTGGCGTCGCCGCTGAGGCGGCTGTCGGCGACGGCTCGCCGGAAGACCTGCTGCGCAAGGCCGACGCGGCCCTGTACCATTCCAAGGAGCACGGCCGCAACCGTTCGACCGTCTACTCGGCTGCATGCAAAAACGAGGCGAAGGAGTCGGAAACATCGTCCGGACAGGAGAAGCCGCAGGCTATGCACGCTGACGCATGCCTCTGCAACGCCTGCAGGGACCGCCTGACCGGGACCCTGCTCGCCCGAGGCTTCTTCGCCAGGGCGCAAAGCCTGACGGCCTCCAACCCCGACACGCGCTACTGCCTTCTGCGCTTCGCTGTTGAGGGCGTCGCGCAGGTCAACGTCCTCAAGGGCCTCGATGCGGGCGACCACCTCCTGAAGCTCATCGCCCGCCTGACGCGCCTACGCCTGAATCCCGAACGGGAGGCCCTGGGGCGAATGGAAGGCGCCGGCTTCGCAGTCTGCCTCGCAGGGGGGCCAGAACGGGCGCTTCGCTTCGCCCGCCATCTCACCCGCCTTATGGACGACCCGGACAAGCAGCGGCGCGCCGGCCTGTATTTCGGCATCTGCGAGGCGCGGGGAGAAGACACGCCGATCCACGCCCTTTACGACTGGGCCGGGCTCGCTCTGCGCACCGTCAGGGGAAACGACGTCCGCAACATAGCCTTCTACGACGATTCCCTGCGGAAAAAGCATGAGGACGAGGCCTACATCGCGAGGAACATGGCCGACGCGCTGGCGAAGGGCCAGTTCAAGCTCTTCCTTCAGCCAAAGGTGCAGATCTCCACGGGCAGGATCATCGGGGCCGAGGCGCTGACGCGCTGGATGCACCCCGAAGATGGCTGCATCATGCCCGACCGATTCGTGCCCCTTTTCGAAAGTAACGGCTTCGTGCTTAAGCTCGACGCTTACATCTGGGAGCAGACATGCCGTTTCCTGCGGGCCTGTCTCGACAAAGGCTACCCTCCCATTCCCATCTCGGTGAACGTGTCACGGCTGAATTTCAGCATCTCGAACCTCGCGGCGCGCATCATCAAACTGACCGAGGCCTACTCCATCCCCCACGAGTTGCTGGAATTGGAAATCACCGAAACGGCCTTCGTCTCGCAAAAGGCGTCCCTTCCCTTTCAGATGCAGTCTCTGAGGGCCGCCGGATTCTCTCTCTCCATGGATGACTTCGGCATCGGGTACTCCTCCCTGAACACCTTGCGTGACCTGCCGTTCACCTCAGTGAAGCTCGACAAGGACTTCGTGCAGGGCGAGTCGGAGAATGCGCGCGGACGCGTCGTAGCCCAGCGCACCATAGCACTGGCGCACGACCTGGGGCTTTCCATTGTGGGCGAAGGCGTGGAGACGATTGAACAGGCTCGCTTCCTCCTGGAAAACGGCTGCGACTGCGCCCAAGGCTTCTACTACGCCCGCCCTGTCGCGGCGGATATCTTCGAAGAGCGTTTCCTCGCCCAAAGGCAGGCCTTTGAGGGAATAATATGCCCGCCCGCGACTTCCTCTCCGGGTGATTGAAGACAGAGGTGGGATAGCCCATAAAATTGCTCTCCTTGCCTCCACAGGTTTTGCCGCGCCGTCAAGTCCCGCAACGGTGACGACGGCAAGCGTCGCGGTCAAAAATTGACGTCGGTTCTGCACACATCCCGTATTTTTCGCGCAGGGACACCGCCCACAACAGTCATGGTCGGCACATCCCTCGTTACCACCGCTCCGGCTGCTACAATAGCCCCATCCCCTATGGTGACGCCGGGCACTACGGTCACGTTGGCGCCAAGCCATGCGTTTCTGCCGATGACAATGGGAGCGGGAGTCAGGTCTCCGCGGTTTTCCTCCGTCTCGCCATGGTTGAGCGTCGCAAGGGTGACACGATGTCCGATAAGAGCACCGTCGCCAAGCGAAATGCCACCTTGATCTTGAAAGCAGCAGCAGGCATTGACAAAAACATTTTTCCCGATGCGTATGTTCTTGCCGCAGTCGGTGTAGAATGGCGGAAATACTCGGAAAGATGGATCCACAGGACGCCCCGTCAGCTGCGACATGATTTCCAGAATCTCTTCCGGGGTATGGTATCGACCATTCAGTTCGGTCGTAAGCCGCATGGCCTCCTGCGAGGCAGCATGCATGAACAAATGGGCTTCCGAGTTGGCTTTCACTGTCTGGCCGCTGTCCATGACGGCAATAAACTCTTCAAGCGTCATACTGGTATTCTCCAAGCAGAAAAATGTGGGAGCTACGCTGTGCCCTCGGTTAGTATCTATCCTTTCAGAGCATGTTTCTATTCGAAAGCCAAATACGTGACAAATACTTATATTGAATAACCTATCATGCTCGCACGGCATGAATATCACAGCGGGCAATCTCATAACGCAGGCTTTCCAAGAAAGCCGCAGCCGCATGAGAAAAACGCTGGTGTTTCTTCCATACGATGTCCAGCCCCACTTCCAGGCGAGGCTCCAAGGGAATGAAGCACAAAGGGCTGTCGGAACCAGTTCTCGCTATCTTGTCTAAGCACAGGGCGTGGCCCATTCCCTCTTCAACCATCAAGGCGGCATTGTATAACAGATGGTATTTGGCCACATAGCGTAACTGGCCCCCGGCCTGTCCCGCCCAGCCGGAAATCTCGTTGGCCACCATGTCCTGATCGGAAATGAGCAGCGGCAACCCGGCAAGGTCAGCGGATCGCACGACGGCCTTGCCCGCAAGCGGTCCGTCCTTTCGCGTCAAAAGTCCCCAGGTGTCCGTAACGGGCAGTTTGAGGAAATCGTAGTCAGCCAAGCCGGCCGGCTCCACGAAAAGCCCGAAATCAAGTAATCCATGCTCCAGTCGCTCCGCCACATCCTGCGCATTGCCGCTGAACAGACGGAACGTAACCTCGGGGTTAGCCGCCCGGACATTACTGGCTGCACGAGCCACAAACCGCATGGCGTCCGTCTCGCCGCCGCCGATGATGACCTCTCCGCTAATGACGCCTTCTTTGGCATGGAATTCGGACAAGGTCCTGTCTGCCAATTGCACCATTGTCTCGGCGCGTTGCTGGAGAAAAAGGCCTTCTTCCGTCAGGGAGATACGCCGCTTGCCTCGCGTGAACAGCGACGCCCCCAGCTCGTCCTCCAATTCCATCATCTGACGGGAAAGCGTGGGCTGGGTGACAAACAAGGTTGCGGCGGCGGCCGAAATGGTTCCTTCACGGGCAACGGCAAGGAAATAGCGGAGCGTGCGCAAATCCATGGGAAACTCCTTATTGTTGCGAAACACCTCTTTATGCTTTATAGGCATATCAAACCATACAATATAAGTATTTGCAATATGAAAAGCCGACGCATATTTTGGTTTCGCGAGGCATGTTCATCCCTGTACTCAGCGCACAAAACAAAAAGGATTCCCCATGAAAAACTGTTTCATCACTTTATTGACCACATTATGCATAGGCTTTTCTGCCACCACCGTCATGGCAGTTCCTTCAGACGCGAACAATTTTTACAATAGTCCCATGGTATCAGTGCAAACGGTGGAATTCCCCAACCAGTATGCCATGAAGGTTGCTGGCAACCTTTTCCTGCCACAAGGCTTTGACAAGAAGCGGAAATATCCTGCTGTCATCGTGGGGCATCCGATGGGGGCCGTGAAAGAGCAAAGCGCGAACCTCTATGCCGCAAAACTAGCCGAAAAAGGCTTCGTTACCCTGTCGCTGGATCTTTCCTTCTGGGGAGGCAGCGAAGGGCGGCCTCGCAACGCGGTTTTGCCTGACATGTACGCCGAGGACTTCAGCGCTGCGGCAGACTATCTGGGAACGCGCCCCTTTGTGGACAGGGAGCGCATGGGTATCCTGGGCATTTGCGGCAGCGGCAGCTTTGCCATAAGCGCCGCCAAGATTGACCCTCGCCTCAAGGCCGTAGCCACGGTCAGCATGTACGACATGGGAGCGGCCAACAGGCATGGCCTCCATCATTCCCTTACGCAGGAACAGCGCAAAGCCATTCTCAGGGAGGCAGCAGCGCAACGCTATGTGGAATTCAACGGAGGGGCGGCAAAATACACAAGCGGCACGGTGCATGCTCTGACGGAAAAGTCCACGCCCATCGAACGTGAGTTTTATGATTTTTATCGCACGCCGCGCGGAGAATTCACCCCGAAGGGCCAGTCTCCCTTGCTGACCACACATCCCACGCTGACCAGCACCGTGAAATTCATGAATTTCTACCCGTTCAATGATATCGAGACGATATCGCCCAGACCCATGCTCTTTGTGACGGGCGATACAGCCCATTCCCGAGAATTTAGCGAAGATGCCTACAGGCTAGCCGCCGAGCCCAAGGAGCTGTATATTGTGCCGAACGCAGGGCATGTGGACCTCTATGACAGAGTGTCCCTGATCCCCTTTGAAAAGCTTGGGGAATTTTTCAAAAAGTCCCTGTGATGCCGTCGGAAAGTAATCAGCATGCGAACATTCGTCACAAAAGCAGCGCTGGTGATCCTGCTGCTCATCCTTTCGGTGCAGCAGGCCGCCCGCGC
>JAILMX010000251.1 GCA_024692205.1 Desulfovibrio sp.
ACCTACAGACAAGGAACATACAGCGCGCATGGCCGCCCGGAAAAACCCGCAATCCCGGACGGAACCGCCGGGCGGTCATGCAGGAGGAGGACGCATCATGAGAAAACTGCCCATCAGACAGCTCGGGCTGAACCAGCGCGCGCGCATCGCCGCCATCCAGGCGGAAGGCGAACTCGGCCGCCGCATACGCGACATGGGCATCGTGCCGGGCGAGGATGTCACGGTCGTCGGCCGCGCGCCCCTGAGGGATCCCGTTGCCCTGCGCCTGCGCGATTTCACCATAGCCCTGCGCAACAGCGAAGCCGACTACATCGTCGTCGAATGCGCCTAGGGCGCTGACGCACCCGAAGCCTGCGACGCATGCCTGCCGCCCCTCCTTTCGCACGGCGGCAGTCTGCACTTTTGTTCATAATTCGAGGTAATCCTATGAAACCATGCACCATAGCCCTTGCCGGCAACCCCAACTGCGGCAAGAGCACGATCTTCAACCTGCTGACCGGCGCCCACCAGAGGGTGGGCAACTACCCCGGCATCACGGTTGAGAAACTCGAAGGCACGCTCAAGATCGGGGGGGTCGCCTGCACCCTCGTCGACCTGCCCGGCACCTATTCCCTGACGGCCTATTCGCCGGAGGAGCTCGCGGCGCGCAACTTCCTTCTGCAGGAGAAACCCTCCCTCGCCGTCATCGTGGCCGAGGCCGCCGCCATCGAACGCGCGCTCTCCCTCGTCCTGCAGGTTCAGGAGATGGGCGTACCCATCCTGCTCGTGCTGAACATGCTCGACGAGATGCGCGCCAAGGGCATAAGCATCGATATGGAGAAGCTCTCCGCATCCCTGGGCGCCCCCGTGGTCGGTGTCGTCGGCCGCACGGGCGAGGGCAAGGAGAACCTGCTCGCCACTCTGCAGGACACCATTGAGAAAGTCCAGAGCGGGGCCATCACGCCCAAACCGCTCCACGTCGCCTACGGCAGTGACCTCGACCCGGCGCTTCAGGAGATGGAAAGCCTGCTCGAAAAAGACGATTTCTGGTCATCCCGCAAGGAATGCCCGCCGCGCTGGGTCGCCGTGAAATACATGGAGCAGGATGCCGAGGTTCTCAAGCAGGGCGCACTGTGTCCCGCCTGCCATGAAAAACTCATGGCGATCGTCAGGAAAGTCGGCGAACACACGCGCAAAACCCTGAGCACGCCCCCCGACGCGGTGGTGACCGACCAGCGCTACGGTTTCGTGAACGCCCTTCTCAAAGACATCGTCTCCCGCCCTGACACCGCGCGCTACGGCATCACGCAGAAGCTCGACAAGGTGCTGACCAACGCCCT
The DNA here is from genome assembly GCA_024692205.1 of Desulfovibrio sp. Lineage (GTDB taxonomy): Bacteria > Desulfobacterota > Desulfovibrionia > Desulfovibrionales > Desulfovibrionaceae > Desulfovibrio. The sequence goes on from JAILMX010000251.1 coordinate 1,320, forward strand.
TCTCGGGCCCATCATCATGCTCGCCGTTCTTTACGGGCTTTTCTGGCTGACCATCGAGCTCGGCGCAGCGCCCCAGGGCTGGGTCGAGGAATTCTTCGACTGGCTCAAGGACCTGACCGAGAACTCCATGGCCGAAGGCGACCTGCGCTCGCTCCTGGCCGACGGCATCATCTCGGGCGTCGGCGGCGTGCTGAGCTTCGCGCCGCTCATCCTCATCATGTTCTTCTTCCTCTCCTTCCTTGAAGATTCGGGTTACCTCGCGCGCATGGCCTACATGCTCGACCGCATCTTCCGCATGTTCGGTCTGCACGGGGCCTCGGTCGTGCCCTTCATCATCGCGGGCGGCATCCCGGGCGGCTGCGCCGTGCCGGGCGTCATGGCCACGCGCACCCTGCGTTCCCCCAAGGAGCGCATAGCGACCATACTCACCGCCCCCTTCCTGAGCTGCGGCGCCAAGACTCCGGTTTTTCTCATGCTCTCCATCGCCTTTTTCACGCAGAGCGCCAATGCCGTCATGTTCGGCATAACGCTTGCCGGCTGGGCCTTCGTGCTCCTGGTCTCGCTCTTCCTGCGCAAGACGATGCTTTCGGGCGCGTCCATGCCCTTCGTGATGGAGCTGCCCCCCTACCGCGTACCCACCCTGCTGAGCCTGTGCATGCACACATGGGAACGCGTGTGGATGTACGTGCGCAAGGCCGGTACGGTCATCCTCGTCATCTCCATCCTGATATGGGCGATGATGACCTATCCGAAGCTGCCCGAAAGCACGCTCGCCAAGCAGGAGCAGGAGATCGCCCAGGCCGAGGAGGCCGTGAAGGCCAAGACCTTCGCCAGCGAGGACGAACGCCAGAAGGCCCTCAAGGAGGCCAAAGAAGACCTTGAGAATCAGCACGCGGAGGAGGCCCTTGCCAATTCCGTGGCCGGCCGCATGGGCAAGGCCCTTGAGACCGTGAGCACGCCCGCCGGTTTCGACTGGCGCACGAACATCGCCCTCATCGGCGGATTCGCCGCCAAGGAGGTCGTCATCTCCACCCTCGGCACGGCCTATTCCCTCGGCGAAGTCGACCCCGGCGAGTATGAGGATGCCGCAGAGGCCTCCCCCACCGAAGGCCTTGCCGGAAAGCTCGCCGCTGACCCCAAGTGGAACAAGGGCTCGGCCCTCGCGTTCATGCTTTTCGTCCTGCTCTACGCGCCCTGCTTTGTCACGGTGGCGGTGATCGGGCGCGAAGCCGGATGGAAGTGGGCCGCCTTCTCGATGGTCTTCAACACGATTCTCGCCTACGGCGTGGCGGTTCTCGTCAACCAGTTGTGGAAGGCTTTTGTCTGATACGGTTTTTTTAGACGGAAAAGTCCAAAAAAGATTTCACTTTCTTTTGCACTCAACCCGTGTCCGTGCCCCTGTCGGGGCATGGACACGGCCATAAGGGAGAACCCTGATGAATGATTCACTCAAGTACGCTCTTTTCTTCGCAGGGGGCATGGCCCTCGGCCTGCTGGGCGTGGCTGCCGTGAGCAAGGAAGGCTTACGCCCCCTTGCGACCGACATCCTCAGCCACGGCATCGACGTGAAGGAATCCATGCTGCGCAAGATGGAAATTATGAAGGAAGGCGCTGAAGACCTGCTGGCCGAGGCGAAACAGGTCTCCGCAGTCCGCCGCGAACGCGGCGACGCCGAAGAGGCGTCTGAAAACGCCTGAATGATTCAAGGCAATCCCCCTTGCAATCGTGCGTGCTAAGGCGCACGGTGCGCCGGCCGGTTCCCTCTCTGAACCCAAACCGGCCGGCAATTCCTCCTTAGGCCCCCGGCGCCAGGCGTGCCGGGGGCTTTTTCGCAGTTCCGCCGCCGAGTGAGGAAGCGGCGCGGAAAAAGAGGAGGGGGGAGGCGGAGATTACTATTTCTTCGCAGGAAGCACGCGGTAGCGTCCGCACTGGAAGAAGTGCTCCTCCTGCTGTGAAAGCGTGCCGTCGGCGTTGAAAGGCTTGAAGGTGACGTCGTACTTGACGAGGATGTTCTCCTTGGACGACTTTTCCGGGGTTTCGCGTATCACGTAGTCGGAGGAGCGCATCAGCTTCAGGGTCTGGTTCTGGACAATGCCGTCCCCATCCTTGAATTCCTTCGTCGCCGCGAAGGTAATGCCGGGGTCGCCGCGGTTGTAGTCAATGTCGGACCAGAACCAGTAGCGGACGCCGGTTACCTGCGCCTTCGCATTGTTTTTAGCCGAGAACGTGACATAGAAGTTGAGCGAGTCACCGACGTTCACGTCCGCTTCGGTCATGTCGTCGCACTTGATCTGGTCTATTTCGCCCCTGTCCTGAACTTCCTTCACGACGGGGGCTTTGAAACCCGCTGTTGCCGTGCCGGCGCAGAGGAGAAGGGACAAGGGCAGGGCCACAAAAAGACTTTTGCTCCAGCGCATGGGATTCCTCCTGGGTAGTGGTGAGAATACTCTCTCTGTATTTACGGGAAAACAGTCTGTCAGGCAAGTGTGAACACGTCGTGAAATACAGTCG
>JAILMX010000253.1 GCA_024692205.1 Desulfovibrio sp.
TGATGGCGGAGAGAGTGGGATTCGAACCCACGTACCGGCTCATCACCGATAACTCGATTTCGAGTCGAGCGCGTTACGGCCGCTTCGCTACCTCTCCGTCCCAGCTATGCCGGAAAAAGTTCTATATACCATGACGCGGCAAAAGGCAATGCCCGCCGGCGGCATCAGAGCACAGCGAAACGGCGGTCACGCCGTATCCCAGAAAGCATCAACGGGCAGACTTCAGGGGGCGCTTTCGCCCCATGCCGGGGCGCTTTGCACGCCGGACTCGCCTTCCTCCGCATCTGCGGCATCCGCAACAGCATGGCCGTCAAGCTTAGCCAGAACGGTCGCCGCAAGGGGCTGATCCGGGTCTTCGGCCAGGGCGCGGCCGGCCATGTCGCGGGCCTCGGCCGCCCTGCCCCAATCCGCATACATCGCCGCCATGCGGGCGAAAGTCGCGGGGTGCCCGCCGAAGACACGGAGGATGGCGAGGAAGACAGTCTCGGCGCGGGCATACTCCCCAGCCTTGAGCCAGGCAGCGACAGCCTCCGCGTACCCTTCACTCGCGCGGGGATGGGCCTGCATGGCCGATTCATGAAAAAGCGCTGCCTCCCGATGCAGGCCGGCGGCGGACAAAAGACGCCCCATCTGCGAAAAGATGTCCGGCTCATCGGCGAACTCGACCGTGACACGACGCAGATAGTCCGTACCTGTCTTGACCTGCCCTTCGCGCAGGCATTGCAGGCCGCTTTCGATGAGCGCCTTCTTCCGCTCGGGGGCGGCCTTGACCTCGGCCAGGGCCGCGTCCTCCTCGCGCAGTATGCGGGCTATGCCCAAAAGCACCGACGCAAGGGTGGTCTCCTGCCCGGGGCGACAGGGTATCGTGCCCCTTCCCCTGCCGGAAGCTGTGAGCAAGGGCGCCAGGCGGGGATGGGACGCCAGGGCGTCGATCACCTCGCGCACATTCGCCTGAACGGCAAGGCGGCTCGCCCGGGTGAGGCGGCGGCCCGAAAGAGCACGCAGAGCGCGGCTTGCGCTCTCAAGGGCGCGGGGCGCATCGCCGCGACTCAACCAGCCGGCAGCGCGCGCGAGTTCGTCGCGGACTTCTCGGGGAACGACGGGGCGCATGGGCAACCTATGTCCTGACCTGCCCTTGGCCAAGCACGACGAACTTCGTGGTCGTCAGCTCCTGCACGCCCATGGGGCCGTAGGCATGAAGCTTCGACGTGGAGATGCCGATCTCCGCGCCGAGGCCAAGCTGTCCGCCGTCATTGAAGCGCGTCGAGGCGTTTACGCCGACCATCGAGGCGTCCGCCTCACGCAGGAAGCGCATGGCGTGTGCGTGGTCATTCGTGCAGATGATCTCGGTGTGGTTCGAGCCGTAGCGGGCTATATGGGCGAGGGCCTCGTCAATGCCGTCCACGACGCGCACGGCGAGCACAAGCGCGTGGAACTCCATGCCAAGGTCTTCGGGGCGCTGGGGCACGGCCGAAGCGCATGCGAGCAAAGGCAGGGCTTCCGGGCAGGCGCGGAACTCGACCCCGGCGGCCCCGAGTTTGGCGCCCACCATCGGCAGAAAGTCTCCCGCAACGTCCCGGTGCACGAGCAGGCACTCGAGGGCGTTGCATACCCCGGGCCGCTGAACCTTGCCGTTGTAGACAATGTCGAGCGCCTGCGAAAGGTCGGCCCCGCTGTCCACGAAGGCGTGACAGACTCCCTTGAAATGCTTGAGCACGGGCATGGTGGCGGCCTCGGTCACGGCGCGCACGAGCCCTTCCCCGCCGCGGGGAATCATGACGTCTATGAATTCATCGAGCTTGCAGAGAGCCGTCACGGCCTCATGCCCCGGCACGTCCACAAGTTGGGCGCAGTCGCGGGGAAGCCCAGCGCCACCAAGCGCCTCCTGCAGGACGCGGGCGAGCGCCCTGTTCGAGCACACGGCCTCGCTTCCACCGCGAAGGATTACGGCATTGCCGGCCTTGAGGCAGAGGATGGCCGCGTCTATCGTGACGTTCGGGCGGGCCTCGTACACCATGGCTATGACGCCGAGCGGCACGCGCATGCGACCGACAAGCAGGCCGTTCGGCCGTTGCCACTGGCTGTCCATGGCGCCGACGGGGTCGGGCAGTGCGGCCACATGGCGGCAGGCGGCGCGCATGTCGTCCATAATCTTCGGTACGAGGCGCAGGCGGTCGAGACGTGCGCTGTCCATGCCGGCGGCCGCCGCGGCGGCGACGTCCTTTTCGTTCTCGGCGAGGATGTCGGCCTCGTGCGCGGACAGAAGATCCGCCAGAGAAGTCAACGCCCGAGCCTTGGTTGCGGGATCGGCCCTGTTCATCGCCGCGGCGGCGAGCTTTGCCCGCTGTGCCATGGCCCGCATCGCATCGTAAACGCTCATGGATACCCCCGAAGGGCTTTTTGACAGAAAGCCCCTACTCGTTTATGCTGGGATGTTGCTGGATGGCAGCACCCACAAACCACTCCCATAGGAATTTTTGATACATGAATCCGCAAAAGAATCAACCCGTAGAATCCAACGAACTGCTGCACGATCTGGAAGGCGAGGTCAGTGAGGAAAGCGCCCCCCTTCTCCGCTTCATCATGGAGCACGGCGGCAAGATCGCCACGGCCGTCATCATCTTCCTCATGGTCGTCGGCGTGAGCGCCGTCTGGAACTGGTACCAGGGCAAGCAAAAGGCCGAGGTGCAGCAGCAGCTCTCTGCGATCATGATCGGCAAGAAGGGCGCGGAGCGCATAGCCCCGCTCAAGACCCTTGCCGAATCCGCCCCCGGCAGTATGCGCCTCGCCGTCTACATGACGCTCGGCCAGACCGCTCTTGAAGAGGGCGACAACCAGACCGCCGCAGAAGCCTTCGACAAAGCCGCCAAGGAGGACGCCGACGGCGTCATGGGCATGATGGCGAGCCTGTCGAAGGCGACAGCCATGCTCAAGGCCGGCAAGAGCACAGAGGCGATGAACATCGTCACGTCAGTTCAGGCCCGTCTGCCCGAAAACGACCGCCCGGCTTTTCTACAGAAGATGCTGGCCGATGCCGCCCTGCTCGCCGGCCAGAAGGATCTCGCGGCAAAGACCTATGCAGCCATGGCCGATGCGGCCAAGGGGCCGGAAGCAGACTTCTGGCGCTCCCGCGCCGAGGCCCTCGGGGCAGATTCCAAGCCTGCGGCCGAACAGCCGAAATAACGCACAATCTCTGGGGAGGGACGCATGGCATCGCATCCTTTACTGGCGGCTTCCCGCGGGGAACGCCACCTTCTGCTCGGCAACGAGGCCATCGTGCGCGGCGCCCTTGAGGCGGGCGTGCACATGATCTCCTGCTATCCGGGCACACCATCGTCCGAGGTGGTGGACACTTTCTACCGCATGAAGGACGAAAACCGCTACCGGGTGGAATACTCCATCAACGAGAAAGTCGCCATGGAAGTCGCGGCCGGCGCCGCGCTCGGCGGGGCCATGAGCCTCGTCACCATGAAGCATGTGGGCCTGAACGTGGCCGCCGACCCGCTTTTCACCTCGGCCTACATTGGCCTGCCCGGCGGCATGGTCGTGCTCACGGCAGACGATCCGGGCTGCCATTCCAGCCAGAACGAGCAGGACAACCGCGGCTACGCACGTCTCGCGCACCTGCCCTGTTTTGAACCCGCCTCCGCCGAGGAGGCGCTCGCCATGACGAAGGCGGCCTTCGCCCTCGCCCGCGAGCTGCAGCAGCCCGTGATGCTGCGCACGACGACCCGCGTGAGCCACCTGCGCGGCCCTGTGACCTTCGGGGCTCTGCCCGAAAAACAGCCCCTCGTTCCCTTCACGCGCGAACCCGGCCGTTTCGTGCCCGTGCCAGCCGTGGCCCTGCGCCGCCACCACTGCGTAAACGCCAACATGGCCAGGGCCGCAGAGGCCGCGGAAAAAAGCCCCTTCAACACCGTGACCGAAAGCCCGGACAGGACGGAGCTCGGCATCATAGCGAGCGGCCCCGCCCGCAACTATCTGGCCGACGCGCTCGCCGCCTGCGGCTGGCAGGGTCGCGTGCGCGTGCTCGAGCTCGGCATGACCTGGCCCCTGCCGGAAAAACGCATCGCCGATTTTGCCAGAGGCTGCGCCCGCCTCCTCGTCCTGGAGGAAGGCGCCGACTACCTTGAGCACGACGTCCGCGCCATTGTCCAAAAGGCCGGCGTGACCGCCGTTATAGAGGGGAAGAGCGCGAACCTCACCGACTGCGGCGAATATTCGACAAGTCTCGTCACCGAACGCCTCGCCGCATGGCTTGGCGAGAAAAGCCCGGTCGCGCCTGCGCGCCCGGCAGAGAAAAACCTGCCCGGCCGACCGCCGAACCTCTGCCCCGGCTGCTCGCACCGCTCCGTGTACTACGCGGCCCGCAAGGTCTTCGGCGACGACGCCGTCTATTCCAGCGACATCGGCTGCTACACGCTCGGCATGGTGCCCCCCCTGCGGATGGCGGATTTCCTCGTCTGCATGGGCTCCTCCGTGTCCGCCGGCAGCGGTTTCGCCCGCGCGAACGGCAAGAAGATCGTCGCCTTCATCGGCGACTCGACCTTCTTCCACTCCGGCATGACGGGCCTCGCCAACGCTGTCTTCAACAAGCACGACGTGCTCCTCGTCATCCTCGACAACGGCACGACCGCGATGACGGGCCACCAGCCGAACCCCGGCATGCGTCAGGAGACGCTCGGGGCCGACTGCGCCCATCTGGATATCGAAGGCGTTGTCAGGGCTCTCGGCGTGACCCAGTTCGCCAAGGTGGCCGCCTACAACGTCAAGGCCGTCGAACGGGCTCTGAACGAGATGAAGGACAAGAACGGCGTGCGCGTCGTCCTTGCGCAGGAACCCTGCGTGCTCTATGCCCGCCGCCAATTGAAGAAGATCCCCCCCCAGGTCGCCGTCGTTGCGCAGCAGGGCGAAGAGGCGAAACGATGCCTCGCCGAACTTGCCTGCCCGGCCTTCTATCTCGACGGGGACGACCTCGCCGTCGATCCCGCCCTCTGCGCAGGCTGCATGGTCTGCCTGCAGGTGGCCCCCAAGACATTCAAAGCCGTGAAGCGCAGTGAGGTGAAGTGATGGAAAAA
>JAILMX010000260.1 GCA_024692205.1 Desulfovibrio sp.
CCTCTATCTCGCGGCGGATGCGGGCCAGGCGTTCGGCCGAGGATCGGGCGGGGGCTTCGTTGTCGCTCATGGATCAGATCTCCCGGATTTCTTCGCGTATGCGCATGCCGAAGTGGCGGCCGGCGGCGTCCGTCCGGCACAGGACGGTATCCCCGGGTTTCACTGTCACGACGCTCACGGGTTCGCCGTCGGGCGAGGTCAGTCGTATGGTTTCGGCGTTCTGCAGGAAGATTGCGCCCGTCTTCAGCCCTTCCTCGGTCTCGGCCTGCGCTTCGATGAGCAGCATGGGGCGCACCTCTATCTTGACGCGTCCCACAGTTGCGACGGAGGCCTCGCCCTCGGCGCCGACGATGAGAACCTCGTCACCGGCGCGCAGTTCGCCCAGGTAGCAGGTGCGGTCGTGCGGCAGGCGGGTGTAGGCGTGCACGCCCCCCGCATTGATGCGGAAGGGACGGGCCGCCACGTATTCGTTCTTCTCCGTTTCGGCATGCACGAGGAAGGTGAAGGCGCTGGAATTGCCGACGAGCGTGCCCTGCCCCTTGCGGAGAAGCGAAAGGGTGTCAATGCACACGCGGTGCCCGAGGCCGACGGATTGCACACGGGTGATGACGGCGGGCAGAAGGGTCTCTTTCTTTTGGGCGACCTTGCATTGGGCGACTATCGCCTTGAGTTCGCCGACAGCTTCTGGCGACACGACTATGCCCGAGACGCCGCGTTCGAGTATGCCGGCGGCAAGGCGGGCCTCGGCGAGGTCGCCGACCTCGGCGAGCACGTCATCGCTCTGTGCGAGCAGATTCTCGACGGGGATGACCTCCCACCCGCGGGCGAGGATGACTTTCTCTCCGGCCTTCATGCGGGCGAGGGCGTCCTCTTCATCCTTCTTCTCGGTCAGCGTGACGCGCGTCATCTCCTCGACGGCGAGCACTTCGCAGCGGGCGAGGCCGGCCACGCCCTCCGCGTGCTCTCGGGGCACGATGACGCCGTCTACGCCCGACTCAAGGGCCAGCGTGACCGCCGATTTGTCAAAGGGTTCACTCCGAAAAAAGATATTCGCCATGGTTCGCCCCTATTCGCCGACGATTTCTAGAGCCTGCTCGACGGTCGCGTCTTCATGCACGATCATGCGGAGGGCCTTGACGAGCTCGCGGCGGCGGGGATGCTGGAAGACGTTGCGACCGATGGAGATGCCGGAGCCACCGGCACGCAGGGAGTCGAAGACCATCTGCAAAATGTCGCGGGTGGAGTCCATGCGGGGGCCGCCGGCGATGAGGACGGGCACGCAGCAGCAGGAGACAACGTCGGCGAAGCTCTCCACGTCGCCCGTGTAGGAGACCTTGACAACGTCGGCGCCGAGCTCGGTGCCTATGCGGGCGCAGTGCGCGACGGCCTCAGGGGCGTAGCTGTTCGGGATTTTCGGGCCGCGGGCGTACACCATGGCGAGCAGCGGCATGCCCCAGAGGTCGCATTTTTCGGCGATGGCGCCGAAGGCGGAGAGCATTTCGGCCTCGTTGGGGTCGCCCAGATTCACATGCACAGAGACGGCATCGGCACCTATGCGTATGGCCTCCTCGACGCTGCCGACGATGGTCTTGGAGTTGGGGCTGGGGGAGAGATCGGTCGAGGCGGAGAGGTGCATGATGAGGCCCACGTCCTTGCCGGAGGCGCGGTGTCCGCAGCGGATGAGACCCTTGTGCATGAGCACGGCGTCGACGCCGCCCTCGGCCAGATCGTTCACGGTTTCGCGCATGTCGATCAGGCCTTCGACGCGGCCCATGCTCACGCCGTGGTCCATGGGAACGAGGATGGTGCGGCCGTCGTTGCGTTTGATGATGCGTTCAAGGCGGATTTTTTTGCCAAGATTCATGGGAATACTCCTTGCGGTTGCGGGTCGTTTCAGGCGCGCCGGGCCAAAAAAAGGGCCGCAGGTTTTGCGCCTGCGGCCCTTGGTAACTCTGTGCTGTAGATGCGTCAGCAGAGCCCCCGACCACAGGCGTGAGTAAAGTACGCAAAGTAATACCAGCGGAAGCCGGTTGCGTTGCGGAAGTCTGTGGCGGGAAGGTTCTGGTACATCTGATTTTCTCCAAAAGGATTTCTATTCCCCCTCGGGCGGAAAGTCAAGGGAAAAAATGCCAACCGGTCAAAAAATTTTCTCCTTCTGCTGATGTGTTTTCGATTGACTTTTTATTACACTCACGTAGATTATTCTTTGGGATAGCGGAAAGAAATAGCTACCATTCCTACCGTTTTGATAAAGGACATTATTATGTCAGCAAATGCTGTTCATAGCGCCAAGGTGATTGCCTTTCTCAAACGTGGCATTCGCAGTGGAAAGTTCCGACCGGGTTCTCCCATTCGCGAAGTCAACATTGCTAAACAGCTTGGCGTCAGCCGTGGCCCCGTTCGCGAAGCATTGCGGACGCTTCAAGAGAGCGGCCTTCTCGTCGGTGAGCCGCAAAAGACGAAATATGTGTCTTCTTTTTCAAAAAAAGAACTGAAAGAGCGTTTCTCGTACATCGCGCTACTTGAAAATGCCTGCATTTTGCAAGGGCTGGAGACGATGACAGAGGCCGATTTCGAGAGACTTGAGAAATTGTGCGGGAAAATGTCAGCAAAACAAGGTGGGGGCGACGCCGTATTGAAGGTCTGCCAGTCTTTCCATGAGGATATTCTCGGTCACTGTCCGAATGCGTTCATGGCTGAGACGCTGAGGAAGTTTCGTGTCAATATGCTGGATTTGCTCACCGCATATAAGTCTGAAGAGTACTGGAACGTGGATGCGGGTGAGCTGCACAGAACGCTGGTCGGTGCCTTGCGCACGCGGGATCCCGAAACCATAACACGGGCTGTGGCTGACCATTATGCCGGCATGGTCGAAAAGATTCTGAAGAAGATGGAAGAGTAGCCTTTCAGGTTTCTTCAGAGAAGGAGCACCCCCGGCTTCGGTCGGGGGTTTTTTGTCATCGTGCGCATGAATATCAGCTGCTGCGGGGAAAGAGTAGGGGTGTTTTCAGGCTGTCGTTGCCAGAGCGTTTCCTTTTCGGCCGCGCTTGGCGTGGTAGCCCTGCAGTGTCTTCAGCACGAAATCCGCGGGCTTCATTCCGTCAGGCACGGCGGAGACGGGAAACTCAGCCCGTGCGAGCGCGCGGTGGCCGCCCGCCTGACCGAGGGCCCCGAAGCAGGCCTGGGCCATCTCGCCCATGTCGCTTATGCCGTCGCCGCGGAAGATGACGATCACCGTGGCGCCGACCTTGCCGGCCACGGTGATCCAGCGCAGGCCGTGCACCTTGGTGAAAAAGTCGGCTACGGCGACGAGCAGGTCCGGGCTGGAAACGTCGCCCAGGGTCGCGTTGGCGCCGCCTGCGCGGCACTCGGTGAGGGAGCGGAAGGCCCGCGAGAAAAGGGGAAGCCACTCAAGCAGGTATTCGCTGCGGATGATGCGCCGCAGGAGCGTTTCGCGCGAGTAGCGAGAAAGCCACTGGTACGCGCGCAGGTCTTCCTCGCCGCCAGAGCGGGTGAAGGCCGCTGTGTCGGTACGTATGCCGTACAGCAGGCCCGTGGCGAGCATTGGCCCGGGCCGTATGCCGAGCGCGCGCAAAAGCCGCGTCATGAGTGTCGAGGTCGCGCCCACGCCAGTGCGTATCGCCTTGTAGGCCTCGGGCTCGAGAAAGGGTTCAAGTTCGGTCTGCGGATGATGGTCGATGACGAGGTCGTATCTGAGACCGCCGAATTCCTTGCTGTGCGACGGCTGCGAATCAAGAATGGCGAAGCGCGTGTAGTTTTGGGCATCCTCCGCCCGCCACGCGCTCATGGGGATGCGCAGGTAGCGTATCATGGCCAGATTGTCCGGCCGGGTGACGGTGTTGATGCGGCGGATTTCGACGGATCTGTCGCGGTTGCGCAATATGCGCCTCAGGGCCATGGCCGAGGCCATGGCGTCGGGATCCGCATTGATCAGTATGCACCATGCGGCATCTCGCGGCTGGCTTTGCAGCCAGTCCTTGAACTGCACCGTGCGGTCGGTTTTCTTCTCCATCCGCTTCTCCATAGGAAAACACGATACGACTCTTTTCAATATCGCATAGGAGCGGAAAGGTCCAGCCGGCGCCTCAGGGCGATGGGGGAGAAAGATAACCCCTTGCGTTTTCAAGGGATTTTGTGAATGCGCGGCGAGAGGCGTCTGGCTAGAAGTCGATGATGAACTTGCAGGCGACAGCGACCTGATAGGCTATCTGCGAGATGTCCTTGATGGATTGCAGCCCCTTCGATTCGATGCGCGGCAGGACGAGAATCTGGTCGCCGGGCTGCACGGCGCCGTTCTTTGTCGATACTTCGCCGTCGGGGTGCATCAGGAGGATGTTGTCGGTGTCGGCGCGGTTGCCGAAGCCGCCGGCGTCTTTGATGTAATCCTCAACGTCGTAGGATTTCTTCCATACGACGGCTTGCGGCATGAGAACCTCGCCGTTGATGGTGACGACGTCGGATTTTTCGGGGATGACGATGATGTCGCCGTCCTCCAAAGCGAGGTCGCTCGTCTTGCCGTTATGGCGTACAACGACGATGCCCTCGGGCTCGGCCTTGCGGGCGCGCTCGATGAACTTCGTTATCATCTCCGCTTCCTTGGCGCGAATCTGCGCCTCCTCCGTGCTGGCCGAGGATGCCGTGTAGGCGCTGTGCTCAAGGCGGTCCAGAGAGTCGGCGATGGCCTTTTTCTGACGGGCGGCCGTGCTTTTGCGCTTGATGTACAGCCCTTCCAGGTTCGCCCTGTCGGGATCGATGGAGATGTAGCTCAAGACCTCGTGCAGATGCGCGTTGCGCCGCACGGGCAGGCGCGAGGTGCCGCGCACCGCGCCCTGCACCTCGATCAGTATGCTCTTGCCGGCCGTGTCGGCGACGAAGCGCACCTGATCGTCATTCTGCAGGGTCGCGTTCTTGAAATCCCTGACGGAGAGGTACTGATTGAAGGGCTCGCCGTTGCGCCAGCCCTGGATGCTGACGTGGGTCGCGCGCGGAGCAGGGCCGGCCAGTCGGATGAGGGATGCGCCGTCAGCCTTGCCTTGCCGGAATTCAAAGGAGGCCGTCTCGCGTACGTCGCCCGTCACGGCCACAACGGGGCCGCGCGGATCCACGACTATGGTGTCTCCGTCACGGAAACGCACCTCGGGCATCTCGCCCGTGAGTATGAAGGGATACAGATCTGCCGTGGCGACGGTCTGCTGGCCGCGCTGCACGCGTATGCTGCGGTAGCTGCCGCGCGTGGCGTCGATCCCTCCCGCCTTGTCGAGGAAGGCGAGAATGTTGTCTGAGGCGAGGCCCTGATAGCTGCCGGGCCTTGTGACCCCACCCGTGACGAAGACGAGTATTGCCTGCGTGTCGAGCGGTTGTGCATGCACCTGAACGCCCGTGATTCCCGCCACCTGAAGCTTGTTCTCGATGGCCTTGCGGATTTTTTCCGCATCGCCGCGCGGTATGCCGGAAAGTGGCACGGAACCGAGGTCCGGCAGGTCGAGCGTGAGTTTCTGGGTGACGGTGAACGTCTGGTCAAGGGTCCGGCCCCCCCACAGGCGCACGAGTATGCTGTCACCGGGGCGGACGTCGGTGGCGTTGCCCGTCTTCGCGAAGTTGCCCTGGAAGAGGTTGCTGCCGAAGGGTCTCGGCTGGTCGGCGGCCTGCGCCGCGAGGGAAAAGAGGAAAACGGCCGTGAAAAGCACGGTCGCGAAGAGTGATGGAAAGCGTTGCACGGTTTTCTCCTGCATTTATTCCGCGTTGTGGCTCCAGACGCGCGGCATCAGCTCCCACGAGGCGTCTTTCTTGCAGAGTACGATGATCTCCGCCTCGCGGGAGGGCCCGTTTACCACGCCGCGCTTGCATTCCCGTCCGGCGGCGGAGGTGAAGCCCCCTTCGATGGAGACGGCCACATCGCCGCCGAAAGCGGCGTCAACGAGGTTCGTGCGGTCGCCCGCGCCGTTCTCGGCGATGAAGCGGGCGGCTGGGGAGAGTTCCGGTTCCGGTGCGGGCGGTGTGGAGCCCAGGCCGAAGCATGCCGTGAGCGGCAGGCAGAGCGCGGGTATGGCGAGTCGCGAAAGGTTCATGAAAGGCCCCCTTGGGTTGCTGAGGGGCCAATCTCTCACATTCCCAAGTCTCTGTCCATCACCGCCGTTTCAGACAGGTCGCGCATCCTTTTGTTTTGCCGGGGCGAAGAGAATTTTGAAAAGGAGCCGGCAGGTGGGCTCGTTTGCGTTGTGAAGCCTGCATCATTTTGAATTCTTTTTTGTTTTATTTGACTGAGCGGAGTATCAGCGGTTCTTCCCCCGTGCCAGTAGATAAAAAAACAGAATCCGTGTAGAGTAACTGCGGCACGGTGTCATCGCATCCGTCGGCCGAAGCCTGAGCAGCGACACCGTTTTGGCCGAAAGATGAGGCGGCTGAATGAAGAAGATACTGATCGCAGACGATGTCTCCGTCAGCAGGGAGATTCTCAGGTCGATGTTCGAAGCCGACTATGAGATCCTCGAGGCCGCAGACGGCGAAGAGGCCCTCCGCATCATAGAGGAGCAGAAGGAAGCCCTGCGCCTCATCTTGCTTGACATCTTTATGCCGAAGATGACGGGATTCGAAGTGCTTGAGCGCGTGAGCGAGGACGACAGGCTCACGAAAATCCCTGTCATCGTCATCACGGCCGAGTCGACGGCCCAGAACGACATGAAGGCCTACGAGTTCGGTGTGGCCGATGTCATCGCCAAGCCCTTCGCCCGCAACGTCGTGACGCGGCGCGCCCGGAACATCATTGAGCTGTACGAGCAGCGCCGCGACATTGAGAAGCAGCTCGAGGCGCGCACCGAAGAGCTGCGTGCCTCGCAGCTCCGTCTTGAAAAGAACAACGAATTTCTCGTCAATGCCCTGAGCTCGGTGGTCGAGTTCCGCAGTATCGAAAGCGGCGCGCATATCGTCCGGGTGAAGGAATTCTCGGACATCATTCTGAACGTCTGGGTCGCGTTGCACCCTGAAGACCATTTCTCCAGCGGTGACATAAAGCAGATGGTGATGGCCTCGACCCTGCACGACATCGGCAAGATCGGCATCCCCGACGAGATTCTGCTCAAACCGGACCGTTTTACCAGCGAAGAATTCGATATCATGAAGACGCACACCACCATTGGCTGCGCAATCCTTGAGCGTTTCAAGATCGAGAATTCCGATTTCTACCGTTACAGCTACGATATTTGCCGATCCCATCACGAGCGCTGGGACGGCCAGGGGTATCCTGACGGGCTCGTGGGCGACGACATCCCCATCTGGGCGCAGGTCGTCTCGGTAGTGGACGTGTACGATGCGCTCGTGAGCCCGCGCGTGTACAAGCCACCCTATGCGATCCCCGAGGCCCTGCGCATGATCTATGCGGGCGAATGCGGCGTTTTTTCGCCGAAGATCCTGGAATGTCTCGATGTCGCCCGCAACAGGATCATTGAGGCGACGAAACAACTGGCCTGACGCTTCACGGCGGATGCGCCGTCATTGTCGGAAAAGGGAGGAACCTTCATGACCATCAGGGAATGCTACGAACGCCTGAACGGCGATTATGACGACGCGGTCGACCGCCTAGGCTCGGAGAGGCTTGTCGGAAAGTTCATGCTGCGCTTTTCCGATGAGGGCGAGAGATGCATGCAGGCCCTGCGTGATGCCGTGGCCGCCGGCGATATAGAGGAATCCTTCCGGGCATCCCACGCGCTGAAAGGCCTCGCCGCAAATCTTTCCTTCACGGCCTTTGCCGAGAAGGCGGCTGAGCTGTGCGAGAGTGTGCGCCCGCTCAAGGCGCCGGCCGATCCCTCCATGATGGAGGAGCTTGAAGTGCGTTTCCGGCGCGTGCTTGACGCCCTTGAGGCCTACCGGGCCGAAACCGCCTGAATGTTCATGCCCTGCTCTTTTGCAAAGCGATAGGGCGGCATTTCCATGGAACACGTCGCCTTTTATTTGCCGCAGTACCACAGCATACCCGAAAACGACGCCGTCTACGGTGCAGGCTTTACCGAATGGGACAATGTGCGCAGCGCCGCCCCGCTTTTCGCGGGGCATTACGAACCCCACGTCCCCCATCCCCTGATCGGTTACTACTCTCTGCTGGACGAGAAGTTTCTCGCCGTGCAGCACGCGCTCGCCTATGATCACGGCGTGCGCGCGTTCTGCTATTACTATTACGATTTCGCGGGCAGGCGTCTGCTTGAAAGACCGCTTGACCTCATCTGCGCGAGCCGCCGCATACGCAACCGCTTCTGCCTGTGCTGGGCCCATGAGTCGTGGTACGACAACAGGAAGACCGGTGCGCAGAAAAACGTCTTTCTGCCGCAGGAGTATTCGGAAGCCGCGGCAAGGCGGCTGTGCGCCAATGTGCTGCCCTTTCTTGAGCATCCCAGGGCCATCACCGTCGGGGGGCGGCCGCTTTTTCTCATCTGGTCGCCCGAACGCGTCACGGGAATAGCCATGTACGCCGAAATCCTGCGCGAAGGAGCGCAAAAACGCGGTTTTCCCGGTCTGTGCCTCGCTGGCGTTGAAGCCCATGCCGGCGTCGATCCCGCTGCGCTCGGGCTGGACATAATGGTCGAATTCGCCCCGAACTGGCGTGTGGAGAACCATGTCTCGGCACCGGGGGAGAGGCCGGTGCGCATCGACTACGCCGCCACAGTGCGCTTCATGCTGGAAAAGCCGGTGCCGCCCTACACGCGTCTACGCTGCACCTTTCCCGGCTGGGACAACACGCCCCGCAGGGGGCGCGGCGGCATAGCCTGCACCGGGCAGAACCCTGAGCTTTTCCGCATCGCGCTCGACTATCTCCACAGCTACACGAAGGCCGTGCTGCCGCCTTCCCTGCAGTACGTCTTCATCAATGCGTGGAACGAATGGGGAGAAGGCGCGCACATAGAGCCCGACATGCGCTACGGCTTCAAGTATCTTGAAATCGTGCGTGATTCGCTGCGTGGCGGTGCCCGGCGTGACCCTTCCGTGAACACATCCTCTGCCTCAGGGGAGAATCGCTTATGAGCCCCTCAATGAACGGATGCTCCGGTCCGTTGGATTCCCCTACGGCATCAAGTCGAGCGCCCCTCGTTTCCGTCATCATACCCGCATACAACTACGCGCATTTCCTCGGGGATGCCGTCGAAAGCGTACTTTTGCAACGGAAGGACGGAATCGATGTCGATATCGTCATCGTGGACGACGGATCAACCGATGACACGCCGAACGTCATCCGAGGCTTCGGTGATGCCGTTCGCTCCATCCGTCAGGTGAATCAAGGGCTCGCTGCCGCCCGCAATACCGGCATCGCCGCCGCGCGCGGTGATTTTCTGCTCTTTCTCGATGCCGATGACATGCTCACGAGGGGCACTCTTGCCGGGCAGCTGAGCAATTTCCGGCAGCACCCCGAACTTGACATCAGCGTCTGCCTGAGCCTGCAGACTTCCCTTGAAGGAGCGTCGGCTCCCGCATGGCTGTGGCCGCTCAAGCGTGCGCATCTGGATCTCCACCTCTGTTATGGCATAATTTCACCCGTCCATAGTTTTCTCGTCCGAGCCTCGGCCGTGCACAGCGTCGGTTTTTTTGACACCGATCTCGGAGTGTGCGAGGACAACGATTACTGGCAGCGGTGCGCGGCAAGGGGGCTTCATTTCGGCAGCACGACGGAAAGCCTCGTGCTGTACCGCCGGCACGGCGGGAGCATGACGGGAGCAATGGCCGATCATGAGATCGTCCGCAACGGTGAGATCCGCAGGCGGGTGGCGGCCCTTTTAGAGCGGGTGCCCGGTTTTCCCCGTGCCGGCAAGTATCTCGGCTGGCTTGCCTACGTCGCGAAAGCCCTGCATGGCGCCCCCGAGAGGTTCTCCCACGCCCCCGCATCGGGGGCAACCATCCTGAAGGATATCAGCGACGCGGTGCAGTGTCTTTTGGGGGTGCCGCAGACACTAGAAAGGGATGCCTATCTGGGAGCATGCGAACAGTATTTTGCCGTCACCGCCCAGATGGGGGGATTGCGTCTTGCGAAAGGCCTGCCTTCTGCCGCCCGGCCTGTCTTGCGCGTCTTCGCTCAGCTCTATCCCCGAATCGCTGCATTGCCCGACGATGCACTTCAGGAGAGAAGAAAAAATCTTGAAGCCAGGCTTTGCTGTGAAGAAGAAAAGATGCGCGCGACTGTAGCTGCCCGGTATCGACCCTGCTGACGCAGAGAAGATCCGGCCATGAAAGCCGTCACCGTGCCGCGAGGGGGAAGGGAGGCTATGCGTATGCCTTGGCGATTCTTCTGAGGAGTCTCGGTTCGTCCAGCCCTTTGCCGTCCGGGGATGCCGCAAGCGGCGAGAGCAGTTCGTAGACGGCGTAGGCCTGCCGTTCTTCCGGGGAAGCGGGCGCGGCGGCTTCGGCTTCGGTGTGATGGCGCAGCGCGTTATCGAGAAAGCCCTCGGTGAAAGCCGAGAGTTCGGTTTCATCCACCTTCGCCTCAAGGAAATGCCCCAGCCGCTGCATCTGGCGTCTGGGCTCTGAAAGAAGCAAATCGTAGCTCACGCAGATGCGCGGCATGCCCTGCGTATGGCGCACGGCGTCCACCGTGTACGCCGTCCAGAGGGCGCAGGCCGTGGGGGCGTCCATGCCGTCGCGGGCGGCAAGCGAAGCGGCGACGCTTGCCGGATGCCGCAGGACGATGATGCCCGTCAGGGAGAGTTTCGCCGCTGCGGCAATCGGTCTCCAGAAGGGCATGAGCCGGCACAGGCGGGGATCCTTGAAGGCGAGCAGCCCCGCATCGGCGTTTGCGGCGCGGCCGGCGGCCTCGCGCGAACGCGTTTGCAGAAAAGCAAGCGCCTGCATGCCGGCGGAGCCTTGAGCCAGTTCTGAAAGGCGGTCGGGAGCGGGGGCGGCCAGACTCTTCCAGTTCAGGCCGGCGTCGGCGAGAAGGGCGTCATCCATGCGCACCATCTGAACGTCTTCGAAAAGGCCGCGGGGGTTGTAGCTCGTGCCGAGGGCTCCCTCGCCCAAATCCGCGCCCAGCACTCGCAGGCCGCGGGTCAGAGCGCTCGTGCCGCTGCGGTGCATGCCCAGCACCAGCACGAGGGTGCTGGCTGATGCGCCTGTGTTCACGGCTTCTGCCCTTTGTCCTGCAATATGCGCCGCACGACCCAGCCGTGTTTTTTCGCGGCTTCTTCGGCCGCCTGGCCGCCTATCACGCAGACGTCACCCGCCTGCAGGGGGGCTAGGGTTTCGGCGAAGTCGCGGAAATCCCTGGTCGTTGTCGAGAGCATCTCCTCGCGCAGTTTCTGCCTGTCCTCGTCGCTTTCGCCGCAGAGCCAGTGGAGGAGCGAGCGCTTGCCGCGCGCGCTCGGCAGCAGGTAGAGGTCCATGTCGCCGACGGCGCCGACGATCGCCTGTTCCAGCTGGGCCTGGCTGGGCGTGAAGGCGCGCAGGAAGTCTATGATGCCGTCGTAGGCGTCAAGGGTGCCGTCGACGTTGGGATCGCGGTAGGAGGTGCAGAGCAGGGTGCCCGTCGCACGGGAGAGCGAGCAGGAGGCGCCGTAGGCCCCGCCGCGCACGCGCACATGCTCCCACAGGTAGCCCATGCGGAGAAAACGTATGATGACGCTCGCCGTGCCGCTCGGCTGCCAGCCCGCAGCCCTGAGGTTCGCGGCCTTGCCGACGAAGTTGACGCGAGAGGGTGTCACAAAGGCCTCGCCCGCCGGAAGCGCCATGGGTGGGAAGGGGGCGTCGGCCGCATCATCGGGCAGGGCAGGGGCTTTTGGCAGGCGGGTCAGCAGAGAGCGCGCCTTTTCGGTGAAGAGCGTGAGGCCGCGTGATTCTGCCGTGCATTCGACGATCGCGCCGGAGCGGGAGAGCAGGGCGCGGCGCAGCGTCTCCAGGTCGTCGAGGAATGCTTCCGGCTCCCTGTCGAGTCTTTCGATCATGGCGCGCACCGAGTCCAGATAGTCGAGACCGGCCGTTATCTCGTTCAGGGCCGCTGATGTGGCGTAGCGCGCGGCGAGGCGGCCGCCCGCGAAGGCCGATCCCGAAACCTGAACGGTCTCCTCAAGGCGCGAGCGCGTCTCAAGCAGCATCTGCCCCAGCCGTTCCCTCAGGACGGCCCTGTCGTTCGCGGGCTCAAAGAGGATTTCGTCGAGCAGGGCGAAGAAATCGTCGGCCTTGTCGTAGAGGCTTTTGCCGCCGATTGTGAAATAGGCGAAGGGAGTCTGCGTGTCCAGGCGCTCGCCCCAGAGGGAGGCTGCGCCGATGCCGCCGGTCCGTGCCGAGATGGCCGTGCCGAGGGCGGAGTAGTCGCGGCGCGCCGTGCCCGTTTCGGTGAGGGAGCGGCAGAAGAGTGGCAGGAGCGGCAGCAGCCGGTGCGGCACCTGCCGGATGGGCAGGAGCAGGGAGAAATAGGCTATGCCGTTTGTGGGCTGCTCGTGGGTCAGGCAGGTTTCGGGCAGCTGTGACTCTCGGCGGGGAATGCGTGCGTTTTCGCGGGGCAGGTCGCCTGTTCCCAGCTGCGGAATCGTCGCCAGGGCTTCAGGACTGTCGGGGGCGATCTGCGCTTCCTGCAGGCGGCGGGTCTCTTCGGCCATGCGGTCGCGCCCCTTCGCGTCGCACCCCTTCTGTACGGCGGTTACACGGGCGGCCTCGGCTTCTTCCCGGCGGGCGCCGATGTCCGCATCGGGCAGAAGCACAACCGTCACGCGGTGGGCGTTGTCGATGAAGTTCTCGCGTATGGCCTCTTCAAAGACTTTTTCACCGCGGGCGAGGCGGGTCTTGATGTCCGCGAGCGGGGTCTCCCAGGCGAGGGCGTCGGCCGGGTCGCCATCGTAAAGCCATGTGGAGAGAGCCTGGATCATGGCGGCGAGTCCGCGCGGGAAGCGGCCCGAATTGTTCTCGCGGTAGTTGAATTCAACCGCGTTCACGGCGGCCTCGACGGCTTCGGGGGGGATGCCGTTTTCGGCGAGGTCGCCCAGGGTCTCGAGGATGAGGGTTTCGGCGCGGGTCAGGTCCTTCGGAGCGACGCCCTTGAGCCCTGTCGAGTAGTACATCTGGCGCAGGTCTGTCTCAAGGCCGCAGCCGGTCATGTCCTCGCCGAGACCGGAGGAGATGAGCGCGCGCCTGAGGGGTGAGCCCGGCAGACCTTCGAGTATGTGCTCAAGCATCTCCATGAGCAGGGCCTGCATGACGTCGCCGCGTTCGCCGAGCAGCCAGTTCACGGTGAACATGGCGCGTGTCTCGCCCTCGGCGCAGGCGTAGGGAATCTCGACCTGACGGGGCGTGGAAAAATGTTTCTGCAAGGGGATGGCGCTGTCAACGGAGCGCGCTTCGTAGCCCTTGAGGGCCTCTTCGAGGATGGCGAGGCGCTTCTCTTCCGGGTCGTCTCCCCAGAAGAAGAAACGGGCATTGCTCGGGTGGTAGTAGCGGCTGTGGAAATCACGGAAGGCCTCGTAGGTGAGGTCGGGTATATGCTCGGGGTTGCCGCCGGAGTCGAGGCTGTAGAGCGTGTCGGGGAAGAGGGCCTGCTGGCTCTGTTCGGCGAGCACGGAATCGGGCGAGGAGTACACGCCTTTCATCTCGTTGAAGACGACGCCCTTGTATGCCCACGGGCCGTCGGCTGTCTCGGCCTCTATGTGCCAGCCCTCCTGCCGGAAGATGGCCTCGCTTATGCGCGGGTGGAAGACGGCGTCGATGTAGACGTCGACGAGGTTGTAGAAATCCTGCAGATTGGCGCTCGCCACGGGGTAGCAGGTCTTGTCGGGATAGGTGAAGGCGTTGAGGAAGGTCTGCAGGGATCCCTTGAGCAGTTCGACGAAGGGCTCCTTCACCGGGTACTTGTCCGAACCGCAGAGCACGGAATGCTCCATGATGTGCGCCACGCCCGTGGAGTCCGCCGGGGGCGTGCGGAAGGCCGCCGTGAAGCATTTGTTTTCGTCGTCGTTGACGACGGAGAGCAGCTGCGCGCCCGTCGCGTCATGCCGCCACATGTTGGCCGTGCCGTTGACTTCCGAAAGCCTGCGGGAGGAGACGAGAGTGAATCCGTGCGTGTTCATAGGCATCCTTGTCGAAATTGATGAGATTGCGCCAATATAATGATCCCGCGGCAATTTGAAAAGGGGCGCTCCGGCATCTTGCCAAAACGGCGCGTTTCGGGTAGAAGAGTCGATCGCAAATCGCACATCCCGGTATCGCCCCGGGGCGCCCGTCCGCGGCCGCGCGGCGCGGCCGAGACCGGAGGGCAGGGGGGCGTGGGACGCCGGGATGGAGGACACAACCCGACTGGAGGTACATCCATGGCTTACGTCAGCATGAAGCAGATGCTGGAAACGGGCGTGCATTTCGGGCATCAGACCCGCCGCTGGAACCCCAAGATGCGCCCGTTCATCTTCGGCGCGCGCAACGGCATCCACATCATCGACCTGCAGCAGACGGTCAA
>JAILMX010000020.1 GCA_024692205.1 Desulfovibrio sp.
GCAGGGCAGTAACTCTAACGGCAGAGTGGCGGTCTCCAAAACCGCAAGTTGGGGGTTCGAATCCCTCCTGCCCTGCCATTTTTATTGGAAACAGACATGGCAAAGAAACAAGCTCAACCCGCTCCCGACACCGCCGAAGGCAAACCGAACGTCTTCTCCCGCTTCGCCCGTTACGTCGACGAGTCCAAAGCGGAACTGCGCAAGGTAACGTGGCCCACGCTGATGGAAACGCGCAAGGCCACCCTGGCGGTTCTCGGCTTCGTCGCCGTCATGGCGGTCATTCTCGGGCTTGTCGATTTCGGCCTTTCCTCCCTCATCAAGTTCATCCTCTCCTGAGGTCCGCCATGAGCCAAGCAGTGATAGACGAAAACAGCGAACTATCGAAGCGGCCCCGCTGGTTCATTCTGCACACGTATTCGGGATTTGAGCAGCGTGTTCAGAAAACGATCCTGGAGATGCAGCGCACCGGTCAGGACGAGGGTCTCATCAAGGAGGTCGTCGTCCCCACCGAAAAGGTCATAGAGCTTGCCAAGGGCGGTGAGAAACGCACGACGACGCGAAAGTCCTATCCCGGTTATGTGCTCGTCCGCATGATCATGACGGATCTTTCCTGGCATCTTGTCCAGAACATTCCCAAGGTGACGGGCTTCATCGGCGGCAAGAACCGGCCGACCCCGATGCGCGACAGCGAAGCCCAGCGCATCATCGAACAGATGAAGACCAGTCAGGATGCGCCCCGCCCCAAGATCAGCTTCGATCGCGGCGACGAAGTGCGCGTCATAGACGGGCCCTTCGGCGGCTTCAACGGCGTCGTCGAGGATGTCAATTACGACAAGGGCAAGCTGAGGGTCTCTGTTTCTATCTTCGGAAGACAAACCCCCGTGGAGCTGGATTTCATCCAGGTAACCCGGGGATAGTTCCAACTAACGGTTGAATCGAATCAGGAACTGGAATCATGGCTAAAAAAGAAGTCGCTAAAGTCAAGTTGCAGATACCCGCAGGCGCCGCGAACCCGTCCCCGCCGGTAGGTCCCGCTCTGGGTCAGCACGGCCTGAACATCATGGGCTTCTGCAAAGAGTTCAATGCCCGCACCCAGGATCAGAAGGGCATGATCATCCCCGTGATCATCACCGTGTATGCTGACCGTTCCTTCACCTTCATAACCAAGACCCCTCCGGCCGCCGTCCTCATCATGAAGGCCGCCAAGATCGAGAAGGGGTCCGGCGAGCCCAACCGCAACAAGGTCGGGAGCCTCACGATGGCCCAGGTCGAAGAGATCGCCAAGGTCAAGCTGCCCGACCTCAATGCCGCCAGCCTGGAATCGGCTGTCAAGTCTATCGCGGGCACGGCCCGCAGCATGGGCATTGAAGTGAAGTAGGGGCGGCGAAGGCCGCCTTCGTTGAAATCAATTGCACTGCCCCCCGCAAGGTCGGCAGGAGATTCAAAACGACAAGGATCATACAATGCCCAAACACGGCAAAAATTTTCGCAAGGTCACCGAATCCCTAACCACGCAGGCCGCCTTCAGCGTCACGGATGCCGTGACCAAGGCCATTTCCAGTGCGTACGCGAAATTCGATGAGACCGTTGACGTGGCTCTTCGCCTCGGCGTTGATCCCAAGTATTCCGATCAGATGGTCCGCGGCGCCATCACCTTGCCAAACGGCCTCGGCAAGACGGTGCGCGTGGCCGTCTTCTGCAAGGGCGAGAAGCAGGCTGAAGCGCGGGACGCCGGTGCCGACGTCGTCGGCGCCGAGGATCTCGTGGCCCGCGTCAAGGAAGGCTGGCTCGAATTCGACGCCGCCGTCGCCACGCCCGATGTCATGGCCCTCGTCGGCCAGATAGGCCGCGTGCTCGGCCCCCGCGGCATGATGCCCAACGCCAAGACCGGATCCGTCACCTTCGATGTGGCCAAGACCGTCAAAGAGCTCAAGGCCGGCCGCGTTGAGTTCAAGGTCGATAAGGCCGGCATTCTCCATGCCCCTCTGGGCAAGGTCTCCTTCGGCCCCGAAAAGGTGATGGGCAACCTGAAGGCGCTCTTGGCCGCCGTCAACCAGCTCAAGCCCTCTTCGGCCAAGGGCACCTACATGATCTCGATGTCCGTCTCCACCACGATGGGCCCCGGCTTCAAGATGGACATGGCCGACGTTAAGAAGTTCCTTGAGGGCTAACGCCCTTGAAGATATGGCAGAGGCTTGAAATTCCGGTCGAAGACGACAGGTGCGCAAAAGCGCTCAATATCCTGTCCAGACACTGATCTTTGGCTTGGCATTTCATCCGACAAACCCTTTAATCCTGTGGAGTACACATGGACAGGTCTGGAAAAGCAGCGATAATCGAAGCTTTCAAGGCGCTTGCCGAAAAGGCTTCCTTTGCCGCCATCACAGACTTCAAGGGTATGACGGTTGAAGAGCTGACGAACCTCAGGGTGGATCTGCGCAAATCCGGCGCGGAATACCATGTCATCAAAAACACCCTTGGTCGTATTGCCCTCACCGATGGAAAACACGATTCTCTGAAAGACAAGTTTCATGAGAACTGCGGTGTCGCCCTTGGCTTCGATGATCCGGTCGCTGCGGCAAAGTCCATCAGCGAATTCGCGAAGAAGAGTCAGCTGTTTACGCTGCGGTGCGCTAGCCTCGACGGCAAGCCCATGACCGCCGAACAGGTGACCGCACTCGCCAAGCTGCCCGGCAAGGAGCAACTACTGGCGCAGATGCTGGGTACCTTCAATGCGGTTCCCACTAACTTCGTGTCGCTGTTCGGAAACATCCTTCGTGGTCTGCTCTACGCCCTCAAGGCTATCGAAGAGCAAAAAGGCAATGCTGCCGCTTAACCCCAAGCTTAGCAAAAAGTCACAAGTTCAGGAGAATTATCATGGCCGTTACCAAAGAAGAAGTTATTGAATTTATCTCCAATATGACCGTCCTCGACCTTTCCGAGTTCATCAAGGAGCTCGAAGAGAAATTCGGCGTTTCCGCCGCCGCCCCCGCCGCCGCCATGGTCATGGCCGCCCCGGCCGGTGGTGATGCCCCCGCCGCCGAGGAAAAGACCGAGTTCGATGTTGTCCTGAAGGAATGCGGCGCCAACAAAATCAACGTGATCAAGGTCGTCCGCGCCCTGACCAGCCTTGGCCTGAAGGAAGCCAAAGAGAAGGTCGACGGCTGCCCCGCCACCCTCAAGGAAGGCGTTTCCAAGGAAGAGGCCGAGGAAGCCAAGAAACAGCTCACCGAAGCCGGCGCCGTTGTCGAAATCAAGTAAGTCTCTTCCTCATTGTTTCTCTTGCGGGGCTTCGGCCCCGCTTTTTATTTTCTAAAAGAATCTTCATTTTTTCCTTGCTTTTTTTTCAGAATACAGCTATCAATGTCATTTCGAGGCATGGATGGGAAGCACTTCCTTTGACCATAGAGCACTTTTTGGGCACTGCTGATATCCACCGATGAAATCGGCTTGAATGCTGTGCCCTTTTTGTGTTTTGTGCTTCCGAGAATGCCCCGCCTAAGGCTTTTCTTCCGGCTGAGGTATCCTTCATCTGCGGACGATCCGCACCAATTACCCGACCTGAGGTACGCATGCGCCAACTAACGAAACAGTTCGGCAAGATCAACGTTTCGGTACCGATTCCCCATCTCTTGAATCTTCAGATTGACTCGTATTCCAAGTTTCTTCAGGAGGGACTTTCCGCCGAGGAAAGGCGTAAGGATGTCGGTCTCGAAGGCGTTTTCAACTCCGTCTTCCCCATCGAGGACTTCAACAAGACGGCCAGTTTGGAATTCGTCGGCTACGAAATTCGCGACCCCAAGTACGATCAGGCCGAATGCATCTCAAAGGGCCTAACCTACGAAGCCCCCGTGTACATCAGAATCCGTCTTGCCGTCTACGACACCGACGAGGAATCAGGAAGCAGGACCATCCGCGACATCAAGGAACAGGAGCTCTATTTCGGCACGCTCCCCCTCATGACCGAAAAGGGCACCTTCATTGTCAACGGAACAGAACGCGTCATCGTCAATCAGCTGATGCGTTCGCCCGGCATCCTTTTCGATCACGACGAAGGCAAAACCCATTCCAGCCACAAGCTTCTCTACTCCTGCCGCGTGATTCCCATGCGCGGCTCATGGCTCGATTTCGATTTCGACCATAAGGACATACTGTACGTTCGCATCGACCGGCGCCGTAAGATGCCCGCGACCACCCTTTTAAAGGCCATGGGCATGTCGCAGACAGACATCCTCAATTACTTCTACAAGTTCGAGGAGTATGTTCTCGCTGACAATGGCCGCCTTCTCTGGAAGGTCGAACGCGATTTCTTCCGCAAGGAAGCCGCCTACGCCGACATCACCAAGGGAGACAAGGTCTTCGTCCCCGCTGGCAAGACGATCACCGCCGGCAAATGGCGCCAAATCTGCGAATCAGGCCTTGAGTTCATAGAGGTCCGCCCGGACACCCTCGATGGTATGTTCCTTGCCAAGGACGTGACCGACCCCAACACGGGAGAGGTCATCGCCGAGGCCGCGGAAGAGATAACCGCCGGCATGCTCGAACGCATACGCGATGTGGATATCAAAACCATTTCCGTCCTCCACACGCGCGGCACGGACACGTCTTCCTCCATACGCGACACACTCGTGCTTGACCGCACGGCCGATCAGCAGAAAGCCCAGGAAGAGATCTATCGTCGTCTGCGCCCTTCCTCCCCGCCGACCCCCGAGATCGCGGCGAGCTTCTTCAACAATCTTTTCCGCAGCCACGACTACTATGATCTTTCGCCTGTGGGCCGCTATAAACTCGACCAGCGCCTCGGCCTTTCCCCTGATGATGAGGTCACTGACAACGACGGCAAAAAGAAAGCGCGCAAGGAAGTCCGCACTCTCCTCGACGAAGACATCTTAACAGCCCTGAAGACCTTGGTCGACCTCAAGGATCGGCATGGCCCGGCCGACGACATCGACCATCTCGGTAACCGCCGCGTACGCCTCGTGGGAGAGCTCGTCGAGAACCAGTACCGCATCGGTCTCGTCCGCATGGAGCGCGCCATAAAGGAGCGCATGAGCCTCCAGGAAGTCTCGACCTTCATGCCGCATGACCTCATCAATCCGAAGCCGGTAGCGGCGGTGCTCAAAGAATTCTTCGGCACATCGCAGCTGTCACAGTTCATGGATCAGACGAACGCGCTTTCCGAGGTCACCCACAAGCGCCGTCTCTCTGCTCTGGGCCCTGGCGGCCTCACGCGTGAGCGCGCCGGCTTCGAAGTGCGCGACGTCCATACATCCCACTACGGTCGCATCTGCCCGATCGAAACGCCCGAAGGCCCGAACATCGGCCTTATTGTTTCGCTCACGACTTTCGCCAAGGTTAACGACTACGGTTTCATTGAAACCCCCTACCGCGTCGTGCGGGACAACAAGCTCACAGACGAGATCGTCCAGCTTGATGCCTCAAGCGAAACGGCAAACCACGTCGTCGCCCAGGCGGACGTGAAGGTCGACAAGGACGGAAATCTCCTCGACGAATTCGTCACCGTCCGCGTCAAGGGTGAGGTCGAAACGCGCCCGAGAGAGGAAGTCTCGCTCATGGACATCTCGCCGAGCCAGATGGTTTCCATCTCGGCCGCGCTCATTCCCTTCCTTGAGCACGACGACGCGAACCGCGCTCTCATGGGCTCGAACATGCAGCGTCAGGCCGTTCCGCTTCTGCGATCCGAAAAACCGCTTGTCGGCACCGGCATGGAAGTCGACGTTGCCCGCGACTCAGGCGCATGCATCGTCGCACCCGCCGACGGCGTCGTGCAGTACGCAGACGCTGACCGTGTTGTGGTCGCCTACGAAGGCGACATCTTCGCCAAATCCGGCGGGGTGCGAGCCTACGACCTTTTGAAGTTCCACAAGTCGAACCAGAACACCTGTTTCGGCCAAAAACCCACCTGCTATCCCGGCCAGACTGTCAAGAAAGGCCAGATTCTCGCCGACGGCCCGGGCATTGACGAAGGAGTCCTCGCCCTCGGCAAGAACCTCGTCGTTGCATTCATGCCCTGGTGCGGCTACAACTACGAAGACTCCATCCTGATTTCAGAAAAAATTGTCCGCGACGACGTCTTCACATCCATCCACATCGAGGAGTTCGAGGTCGCCGCGCGCGACACAAAACTCGGACCGGAAGAGATCACCTGCGACATCCCCAATGTCGGTGAGGACATGCTCCGCAACCTTGACGAAAGCGGCATCATCCGCATCGGCGCTGCGGTCAAGCCCGATGACATCCTCGTCGGCAAGATCACGCCCAAGGGAGAAACTCAGCTGACCCCCGAAGAGAAGCTCCTCAGAGCAATCTTCGGCGAGAAGGCGCGCGATGTAAAAAACACCTCCCTCAAGGTTCCCCCGGGAGTCGAAGGCACGGTCATCGACGTCAAAGTCTTCAACAGACGTTCCGGAGAGAAAGATGATCGCACGCTCGCCATCGAACAGCACGAGATTAGCATCCTCGACCAGAAGGAAGCCGATCATATGCGTGCCCTTGGCGAAAGCGTTCGCAGACGCCTGACAGACAAGGTGCTCGGCAAGCAGATTGCCCTCTCCGTAACAGGAAAACGCAAGGGCGAGGTTCTCGTCGAAGCTGGCACAGCCCTTTCCGAGGAAGATCTCGCCATAATCCCCGTCAAGAAACTCGCCGGGCTCTTCAAGAGCCGAGAGGTGAACGACTCTGTTGCAGAGGTCATTGCCGACTACGACCGCGAGGTTGAGTACCTGAAAAACATTTACGACTCAAAGCGCGAAAAGGTCAGCGAAGGCGATGACCTGCCCCCCGGCGTCATCAAGATGGTCAAGGTTCATGTCGCCATCAAGCGCAAGCTCTCCGTCGGCGACAAGATGGCTGGCCGTCACGGCAACAAAGGTGTTGTCTCGCGCATCCTGCCCGAAGAGGACATGCCCTTCTTCGCTGACGGCCGCCCTGTGGACATCGTTCTCAACCCCCTGGGCGTTCCTTCGCGAATGAACATAGGGCAGATTATGGAGACCCACCTGGGCTGGGGCGCAAAGGAGCTCGGCCGCCAGCTGGCAGAACTCGTCGATTCCGGAGCAGCCCTGCAGGTGGTGCGCGATGACGTCAAAGACATCTTCGCCTCCGAAGAGATCAGCAAACTCGTGGACGATATGGATGATGAGGAATTCATCGCCTCGGTCCGGAAACTCCGCAAAGGCATCGTGACGAAGACTCCTGTCTTCGACAGCGCGACTGAAGAGGAGATCTGGGGCTGGATGGACAAGGCCAACCTCGCCAACGACGGCAAGACGGTTCTCTACGATGGTCGCACCGGCATCCCCTTCAAAAACCGCATCACGACCGGCGTCATGTACATGCTGAAGCTGCACCATCTCGTCGATGAAAAGATTCACGCCCGCTCGACAGGCCCCTACTCTCTCGTCACGCAGCAACCTCTGGGCGGCAAGGCTCAGTTCGGCGGCCAGCGCCTCGGCGAAATGGAAGTCTGGGCTCTCGAAGCCTATGGCGCTGCCTATCTCCTGCAGGAATTCCTCACCGTCAAGTCCGACGACGTGACGGGCCGCGTAAAGATGTACGAGAAAATCGTGAAGGGCGACAACTTCCTTGAAGCGGGCCTTCCCGAATCCTTCAACGTTCTCGTCAAGGAACTCATGAGCCTCGGGCTCAACGTCACCCTGCATCAGGAAGAAGGCAAGAAACTCCCCCGCCGTCCCGGCGTGCGAGAGAATGAAGAGAACGCCTAGGCCGCGCGTTTCGCCATATTGTCAACAGCTCTAACGAGTTTTACATACGGGACGGTACTATGAGTTTGGACGACCTTTTCACAGCCCGCGGAATGTCTTCGAACGTGTCGAACATTCGCAACCTCAAGGCTATCCAGATATCCCTCGCCTCGCCCGAGGTCATTCGCGAATGGTCCTACGGCGAAGTCAAAAAACCGGAAACGATAAACTACCGCACGTTCAAGCCCGAACGCGACGGCCTTTTCTGCGCGAAAATATTCGGCCCCGTCAAGGACTATGAGTGCAACTGCGGCAAGTACAAGCGCATGAAGCATCGCGGCATCGTCTGCGAAAAATGCGGCGTCGAAGTCATTGCCTCGAAGGTGAGACGCGAGCGGATGGGCCATATCGAACTTGCGGCCCCCGTAGCGCACATCTGGTTTCTGAAGACCCTGCCCTCGAAGATCGGCACACTGCTTGACATGACCATGGCCGATCTGGAAAAGGTGCTCTACTTCGATTCCTATGTGGTGCTCAACCCGGGACAGACCACGCTCACCAAGCGCCAGGTCATCTCCGAAGAGCAGTACCTGCGCCTCATCGACAACTACGGCAGCGAAGACGCCTTCCAGGTTGGCATGGGCGCCGAGGCGGTCCGCACTCTTCTAGAGGAGCTCGACCTCGAGCAGCTCAAGACCGAGCTGCGCGAAGAAAGTGAAACGACAAAAAGTCAGACCAAAAAGAAAAAGCTGACCAAGCGCCTCAAGATTGTCGAATCTTTCCTTGAATCACAGAACAAGCCCGAATGGATGATTCTCGAGGTCATTCCGGTCATTCCGCCGGAGCTTCGCCCTCTCGTTCCGCTCGACGGCGGCCGCTTCGCGACCTCCGACTTGAACGACCTGTACAGGCGCGTCATCAACCGCAACAACCGTCTGAAGCGCCTGATGGATCTCGGCGCCCCCGAGATTATCATACGCAATGAAAAGCGCATGCTGCAGGAAGCCGTCGATGCGCTCTTCGACAACGGTCGCCGAGGCCGGGCCATCACCGGAACGAACGGCCGCCCGCTCAAGTCGCTTTCTGACATGATCAAGGGCAAACAGGGGCGTTTCCGCCAGAACCTGCTCGGCAAACGCGTCGACTATTCCGGTCGTTCGGTCATCACCGTCGGCCCCTACCTCAAATTGCACCAATGCGGCCTGCCAAAAAAGATGGCCCTGGAGCTCTTCAAGCCCTTCATCTATTCCGAGCTTGAAAAGCAGGGCTACGCATCGACCATCAAGAGCGCGAAGAAGATGGTGGAGCGCGAAGAGCTGGTCGTTTGGGACATCCTCTCCGAGGTTGTCCGGGAATACCCCATTCTTCTTAACCGTGCGCCCACCCTGCACCGTTTGGGCATACAGGCTTTTGAGCCCCTGCTCGTCGAGGGCAAGGCCATACGTCTGCATCCGCTTGTCTGTACAGCCTACAACGCCGACTTCGACGGCGACCAGATGGCCGTGCATATCCCACTCTCCGTCGAGGCGCAGATCGAATGCCGCGTGCTCATGATGAGCACGAACAATATTCTCTCCCCCGCTAATGGCACCCCCGTCATCGTGCCTTCTCAGGACATCGTGCTGGGCCTCTACTACATGACCTCCATGCGCAGCTTTGAAAAAGGCGAAGGCATGGTCTTCTGCGCCCCCTGGGAAGTCGAGGCAGCCTATGACGCCGGCCAGGTCGAAATGCACGCCCGCATCAAGGTGCGCATGAAGGAGGGCGAGCCCCCCGTTGAAACCACCCCCGGCCGAGTTCTCGTCAGCAACATCCTGCCCCCTGAGCTTCCCTTCGATACCGTCAACAAGGTCCTCACCAAGAAGGAGATCGGCAAGCTTGTCGGGGCGGCCTACCGAGCCTGCGGCATCAAGTCCACCGTCATCCTCTGTGACAAGATCAAGGATCTCGGCTACGAATTCGCGACGCGCGCCGGCATGACCATCGGCCTGAAGGACATGACCATCCCCACCACGAAGAAGGCCATCCTCACGAAATCCCAGGCGGAAGTCGATGAGATCGACCGGCAGTACCTAGACGGCAACATCACCCGCACGGAAAAGTACAACAAGGTCGTCGACGTGTGGACGAAGGCCACTTCCGACATTGCCAAGGAGATGATGAAGGAAATCTCCACCGACACTCGCGTCGACCCGAAAACTGGCGCCACGGAGGCGAATCCAAGCTTCAACCCCATCTTTATGATGTCCGACTCAGGCGCCCGAGGCAATGCTGACCAGATGCGCCAGCTTGCCGGCATGCGCGGCCTCATGGCAAAACCGAACGGCGACATCATCGAAACGCCCATCACCTCATCCTTCCGCGAAGGGCTTTCCGTTCTTCAGTACTTCACCTCGACCCACGGCGCTCGCAAAGGTCTTGCCGATACGGCTCTGAAGACAGCGAACTCAGGCTACCTCACCCGCCGGTTGGTCGACGTCGTGCAAGACGTGATCGTCTCGGAACACGACTGCCACACCGTCGATGGCGTCGAGCTCTCCGCCATCAAGGAAGGCGGCAAGGATGCTATCAAGCTTTCAGAACGCATCATGGGCCGCGTTCTGCTCTATCCTGTCTACGACCCTGAAGACCCGCAGAAAGTGCTTCTGCCTGAGAACACTCTCATCAATGAGGCCGAGGCAAACATCATCGAAAGCCACGGCATTTCGTCCGTCACGGTGCGCTCCCCCCTCACCTGCCAGGCTGAGCGCGGTGTCTGCGCCTGCTGCTACGGGCGGGATCTCGCCCGCGGCAACCTGGTGAACATCGGAGAGACCGTCGGCATCATCGCAGCCCAGTCCATCGGTGAACCCGGCACCCAGCTGACGATGCGTACCTTCCATATCGGTGGCACGGCGTCGAGCACGGTTCAGAAAAACCGCTACGAGGCACAGAACGCGGGTCGCGTTATCCTGCACCGCATGCGCACGGTGACGCGCAGCGACGGAACTCAGGTCGTCCTCGGCAAGAGCGGTCAAATCTCCATCGTCGACCCGCAGGGTCGTGAACGTGAGAAGTACATCCTGCCCAACGGCTCGCGCCTTGGCGTGACCGACAATCAGGAGATCGCCCAGGGCGCTTTCCTCGCTGAATGGGATCCCACAAACGAGCCCTTCATCTCCGAGGCGGACGGCATAATCCGCTTCACCGATATCGTAGAAGGCAAAACCGTTCAGGAAAAAATCGACGAAGTAACCCGCCAGACCTCTCTGACCATTATGGAATACCGCACGACCAATTTCCGGCCCGCGATCTCCATCTGTGACGAGAACGGCGAGGTTAAGAAGATCATCCATGGCAAGGCAGAGATCCCTGCGGTCTACAGCCTGCCCGTCGACTCCATCATCATGTTCCGCGACGGCGATCACGTTCAGGTGGGCGACATAATAGCCCGCAAGCCGCGTGAAACGACGAAAACGAAGGATATCGTCGGCGGTCTGCCGCGAGTAGCCGAGCTTTTCGAAGCTCGCAAGCCCAAAGACATCGCCGTCGTCTCCGAAATCACCGGCACGGTCACCTATGCCGGCGAATCCAAGGGCAAGCGCAAGATTATCGTCGTCCCCGAAGTAGGCGAACCGCGTGAATACCTCATCCCCAAGGGCAAACGCGTCACCTCTACAGACGGCGACTTCATCGAGGCCGGCGACACGCTGACCGAAGGACTGCCCGAGCTTCATGACATCCTGCGCACGAAGGGCGAAAAGTATCTCGCCCGCTACTTGGTCGATGAGATTCAGGAAGTCTACCGTACGCAGGGCGTGGGCATCAACGACAAGCACATAGAAGTCATCGTGCGGCAGATGCTCAAGAAGGTCACCATCCTCACTTCCGGCGGAACGACACTGCTTGAAGGCGAACAGGTCGACAAGGCGGACTTCCGCGCCGAAAACGCGAAGGCGATCGCCGAGGGCCGGGCCCCGGCAACGGCCGAGCCGCTCGTGCTGGGCATCACGCAGGCATCGCTCTCGACATCTTCCTTCATCTCTGCGGCATCCTTCCAGGAAACGACGAAGGTGCTCACAGAGGCTTCTCTCAAGGGCAAGATGGACTACTTGCGCGGCCTCAAGGAAAACGTTATCGTCGGCCGCCTCATCCCCGCAGGCACGGGCTACCGCGACTATGTCAGCGGCGACATAGTCGTGCCCGAGCAGAAAGAACGTCCGGACAAATTCCTCGAAGAGCTTGAGGAGGATCCCATCCTCGTGGACCTCAACAACCAGTAGGACAATTTGCCCGACAAACAAAAATGGCCCCGCTATTGCGGGGCTTTTTCATTAGCAAAAAAGGGCTTCCCTCTTCGATCCTTATATCCATGGAAACAGGATAGAAGGCATGAAAGCCCCATGTCGCCAAATCACACAGCTGCCATTTAACCCATCGAATTACCGAGGGAGGTCATCATCATGATTCATTCACTGGCCTCTCCAATTTCAAGCATTTTTATCAGTTTTGTCTTGGGTCCGTTTGCAAAGGATTTCGCCGGGCTTTCTGTTTGACAAATCCCCTCCAGTTTTATACGAATTCGTATGAACCTTGAAGATACTCTGAAAGAAAAACTGAAAGCCCTCCACGCCAAACGAAAACTGAGCCGACTTGCCCAAGAAACCGGCATAAGCCAGGCGAGCCTTTCCCGGGCTGCCCATGGCAAACAGGGCCTCGGGCTCAATGCCGTTTCCCGTCTGCTTGATTTTTTCGGGCTTGAGGTTGTTCCCGCAGGCAACACTCCCGACGAATTCATCCTGGTAGCCAAGATCGGCGCCAAGGCAGGCGCCGGAAGCTCATGCATGACCGAAGACGATGTTCAGGGCTACTACGCCTTTCGCCTTCCGTTTTTGCAAAGGGTGGGCATCTCGCCGAATCAGTGCTTCATGTTGGATGTCATGGGCGATTCCATGCAGCCGCTTATCATGAACGGCGACACGATACTCGTCGACAGATCCCAGACTGCTCCGCAGGACGGCAAGATATTCTTGGTGGGGCTCGGCGACGAACTGCTCGTCAAGCGTCTTCAGCGCACACCACGCGGCTGGTTGCTTGTCTCGCAAAACACCGAATACGCGCCAATATCCGTTGAGGATTGCGATCTAGATACATTCCGCATACACGGACGTGTTCGATGGTTCGGCCGAGTTATCTAGAAAAACTTGTATTTCGGCCAAAAGCGTGATAGTGGAATGAAAGTCTGAGTCAGTTTCTCCATTTGAAGCCCATCCTTTCGGGGGAGGCCATGAAAAACGACCATAATGATACCCAGACCTCAGATCCAACGGGCATTACCGAATCGTTTTTTGACGACGCGCTCCCGCGCGACGGCAAATACGTCCTCTGCAAGGATGAGGTCTACATGGTCTCATCAAGCGGCACTTTTCAGCTCTTGCCCGAAGTCGCACCGAGCATAGGCTACAAACTCATCACGACGACATTGAGTTCCTCAATGATCTGCAAGAACGGCAATTTTACAGACGAAGCCTCAGCTATGCGCATTCTGCTCAAACCGATGCGTGCGAAGGCAAAAAACGATCATGCGCGCCCTAGCGGAGATTCCCTTTCGAGATCCGATACCGCACCGCACGATCCCGGCACATCACTCGGCTCCGCACTTCAGAAGATACGGCGTACAACTGAAAACTCGTCTGTGAAAACAGCCAACCCGCAACGGGTTCAAGTCAGATGGGAAAAGGTGTAACAGCACCGGGGAAATTGGGAAAAGGTGTAACAGCACCGGGGAAATAATGATAAGAACATTCACCCCTTAGGGGGTATGGCTTGCAAAGGCCCGCTCATTCAGCGGGCCTCGCTTTTCAATGAGCACTTCCGGACTCAGTGGCATGCACAATGGATGTGTCAGCTCTGCCGCAGACCGTCCATTTGACGAAGGCGGTCCCCTTGCCCGGCAGCTCAATCCACGTGAGCTCTTCTGCGGGATAGAGCCTGCGGATGCGCCGCGTAAGCCATCCCGCAAGCATCCACACAGGAACGCTCACGCCGAAGAACCAGCCGCAGAATGTCATGACAGAACCGCCCGGCGTATGCGCGGCCATGTACATTGCAAGGAAAACGGCCCCCACCATGAGCAGGTTGGCCGTTATGCGGACAATGCCCGAGTACAGGCTTTGCTTGTAACTGTTCATGGCGCCTCCGTGAATTCCTCTCGTATCAGTATAAAAAAAAGCCGTCGGGACAGGCGTGTGGAATCCCGACGGCTTTCTGCAAAGACGAACTACTTTTTCATGATGTTCGTCTGGGTGACGTTCATGAAGCGCAGCATCTTTTTCTTGTCGACGTTGGGCTTGTAGTAGAAACGGACGATGTCGCCGCAGTTCAGGGTATCTGCCTTTGCCGCGATGTCTCCGTCTGCCTTGACGGTGACAAGAATCTTCTGGGCTTCGGAGTAGAGCGTGACGCCCTTATCGGCCTTCACAGGGAACTTCTTGCCCTTGACGGCGGGATCGGAAGACCCTACGCCCTTGCGGCTGTCTGTGAACTCGACCTTCACGTCCTCAACGGCCTTCGTAGCGGGGTTGAAGATCTTGAGGACCTTTTTCTCAAGGTCTATGGCCACGAGATTGCCGGGGATGGGCTCGGGACCCATTTCCTTCGGATCATCCGGGAAAGCGAATTCAGCGACCTTTGTGTACTCAGGGGCCTTCGGATTTTTGGCGGTGTCGAGCAGCACGCTCACCGTTTTTCCATCGGCGCTCACACCGACGCAACGGCCCTGTTCGACTTCGCCGAAATCGCCCAAGTTGCAACCGGAGAGGCAGATGCCTGCGCCAAAGACCAGAGTGAGAAGCATATTGCGGGTTTTCATTGGTTTTCTCCTTCTTCAGCTCTAGGCCTAACGTTGCTTCTTGGCGGCCAGTTCCGCCTTTGCGCCGGCGACCATCTTGCAGGCGATGTACAGTGAGATGGCAGAGACGAAGCCGAGAACGACCACGGTGGCAATTCCGTTGACGATGGCGGCGCCTTCAGGCGAGAAGTAGGGCTGGATGAGCTTCAGCACAACGGAGCAGAGGCAGCCGATGACTGCGCAACCGAAGGCAACGCGGATGCCATATCCCTTGATGTACTTGGTGGCGACGGCGCCTATCTGGGCGCCGATCGCGGCGCCGACCAGCATGATGAGGGCGGCCACGAGCTCGGTACGGCCCTTGAACGTATAGGTGGCTGCGCCGTACAAGCCGGAGATGGCGACTTCAAAAAGGTCGGTGCCGACGGCGACGTGGGTCGGGCAGCCGACGAGATAGACAAGCGCGGGCATGCGGATGAGACCGCCGCCGATGCCGAGGATGCCGGCGAGGAAACCGGTTGCAAGGCTGACTATGATCGGAATCCACGCGGAGCAGGTGATGCCGGCCGCGTGGAAGGTAACCACCGGAGGAATCTTGATGGCGTGCAGCTTGCTGGCCCAGTCGATGCCGGTAGCGTGTTCATCAAGCTTTTCACCGCGGGCTTCGGCGGCGCGCTCCATGGCCTTTTTCTTGGCGAGGTCGGCGAAGACGAGCCAGGCAAGAAGGACGAGAAGGACAACGTACAGCCAGCGGACGACCTTGTCGACGCTGCCGAGGCGCTCAAGAATCATGATGCACTGGGCACCGATTTCAACGCCCACGATGGTACCGATGAGCATTGTGAGGCCAAGTTTGTAGTCGACGTTGCCGAATTTGCCGTGACGCATGGTCGAGATCAGCGATTTACCGGCCATGTGCGCGACGTCGGTGCCGATGGCGAAGGCCATAGGGAAGCCGAGGATGTTCAGGCCGGGGGTGACCATCCAGGCGCCGCCCATTCCGAAGAAACCGCCGATGATGCCGACGCCCAGGCCAAGGATGATGAGGCCGGGCCAGAATATCTCGATGCCGGAAATGGGCATCAGTACATACAACCAATCCATAATTCGCCTCCTTCCGGCTATTCGCTCAGTTCGCGGTGTTTGAGGTCGATGCCGATGTGGTTCATGACCACGTCGGCCAGCATGCCGAAGATGCAGCCCGTGACAGGGATGATGATGATCGTCAAGATGGCGAAATACAGGTGGCTCTCATTATACAGCTGTGCCCACCAGTGCAGGATTCCCTCGTGAACAATCCGCGTATCGGCAACATTCACAACATTCTTCGCAGCCTTTTTTGCGGCGAAGGCGATGCCGGGCATGGCGAGCAACGCCAAGGCACAGCACGACAACCATGTGCATAAGCGCTCAAATCTTTTCATGTCTCCTCCATTTGTAAAGATAGGCCAATGACCAGTTTCACGCTCGTGTTTCATTAGCAAACTGCGTGCCAATGCGAGATTCTTGCGCTGTTTTGGCTTCAACACACCGACATTAATGTATTGTTTCTTTCATGATATTTTGATACTGTATCACGCACGAAGATTTTTTGCGACATCAGCGGCCAGCGGGGTTCATAATGCGAGTTTTCTTCAATGCAATTTCCGGAAACGCAATCGACACTGCGACATTCCTTCTGAACCGCAACCTGCCGCTCCGCACAACACTCATAGGAATTCCACTTATCTCATTGATTTTATTTATATTTTTTTTCTTCACCGGTACAAATATCATTGAAGTCGCAAATCATGCGATATCTCGCAATCAAGAAATGCGCGCAAAAGCGATGAGCCTCGCGCTTGAACAAATTCTCGAAGAAACGCGCAATCAGCTTCGCATTCTGGCGACGGGAGCAATGGATTGCGAAGTGATGAGCAAGCGACTGAGCATACGCTCGCAGACGAACGATCTGCCCATACGCGAGGTGGCCTATACCGGCATCAACCCGCGTATACGCTACGCCCTGCTCAGCTACGAAGGGAACATCATCGGCCTGCCTGCCACGGCCGAGGCGAATACTGCGAGCAATCCCTTCCAGTCCATGGTGACAGATCTGCCGCGAGATGCCGTGAGCATCGGCCAGCCACAGGAGGTCGGCTACACCCTCGTGCCGGTTGGCGATAAGATGCAGAACCTGACCTTCTACGTGCTGCGCTTTTCCACGGCCGTCTATGACGAGAACGGCAATAAGACCGGCTTTCTGCTGCTTTCTCTCGACCTGACGGCCCTGCGCGACAAGCTCTCTGCTCTTTCTTCGGAGACATCGACCTTGAATGACGGCGGCACCAACATCCGCAGCATGTTTTTCGACCACAACGGCTGGATCCTCTTCCAGTCAGAGGATACGGCCGACGAAAAGCATCATGACTACCCGTTGCGCTCCGACGACATTCGCGCAGGCCTTCATGGCGACATCGGCCGCCCCGCGTTCAGCCTGGCCTTCCGCCCATCCTCGCAGAACATGGATTACTGGTCCATGGTGGAGTCCGTAAAAGAAAAGAAAAGCGGCCACATAACCCTTGATGCGCCCGGCGAAAAATGGTTCACGGGCTACACACGGGCCGAAAGGGTCAGCTACGCCCCCGTCACCTTCCATCCCGGGGCCGACATTCCCCCCGTCGTCGTCGGCGGCGTCGGCATGCTCGATACGAATTTCACCCGGGAGAACTACAATCTCAAGATATTCAGCAGCTATGTGCTCTGCTTCATCCTGTGCCTGACATTCCTCGGCCTCACCATCTGGTTTCTCGTACGCGGCATGAGCCGCCGGATTTGCGCAATCGCTGACCAGATAGCGCAGCGCAACGCCCGCAACAGCGTGGATCCGCTGAATCTGCCGCCCATGCCCATCGAGCTCGAAAGACTTCGCGCCAGCATTAACGCCCTTCTCGGACGACTGCGCCGTGCCAAGGCGAAAAGAGCGTCAACGGTCGGTGAGCGGGCAAGCCGCATCCTCGCTGAACCGGCCAAGGGCATGCCCGACCCTCAGAGCCTCAGAGGCAGGCTGCTCGTCGGCGACTCTCCCGTTATGACCCGCCTCCTGGGCCAGATAGAGAAGGCAGCCAGGGTTTCCGCAGACGTCCTCATCATCGGAGAAACCGGTACAGGCAAGGAACTCGTCAGCCGGGCGATCCACATGAGCAGCGTGCGTGCCGGTCATCCCTTCATAACCATCAACTGTGGCGCACTTGACGAAAACCTGCTCATGGACACGCTTTTCGGCCATGTAAAGGGCGCCTTCACCGAAGCGAAACAGAACCGCAAAGGAGCCTTTCTCGCTGCTGAGGGCGGCACCCTCATGCTCGATGAAATAGGCAACGCCACCCCCAGGGTGCAGCAGGCCCTTCTGCGAGCTCTCTCCATACGGCAGATTCGCCCACTG
Organism: Desulfovibrio sp.; assembly: GCA_024692205.1. Taxonomy (GTDB): domain Bacteria; phylum Desulfobacterota; class Desulfovibrionia; order Desulfovibrionales; family Desulfovibrionaceae; genus Desulfovibrio. The sequence goes on from JAILMX010000020.1 coordinate 17,978, forward strand.
GGCTCCGACCAGGACATTCCCTTTGACACGCGCATCATCGCCGCCACCAACGCAGACCTTCTCAAAGACGGGCAGGACGGCTCGTTCAGGTCCGACCTGTATTACCGGCTCGCCGTCATCGCCATCCATACGCCGCCGCTTCGCAAGCGCCGAGAGGACATCCCGGCCCTTGTTGTCCACTTCATGGCCCAGGCCACAGCCGACGACAAGAAAGGCATCGCGCGACCCATGCCGGCCATCAGCAGGGGCGCCCTTGAAAAACTTTCCCAGTATGCCTGGCCCGGCAACGTGCGGGAACTGCGCAACACCATTCTTAGAGCGCTGACCTTCTGCCACAGGGACGTGCTGCAGGCCGAAGACATTGTCATCGATGCCGATGATGGCGCCCAGCCCCCTCATAACGCACAGCTATCCTCTTCTGACGCCCCGGGCCGTACGCAACCCCGTTTTGCGCGAAACCGGACAAAAGGCGCCGTTTCCGCAGAAGCGTCCCCGGCGGATGGAGAAGGCGACGCCTCCGTGGCGACCGAAGGCCAGCTTGCCGGCCTGAACGGCCGGCAGCTCGCCATGGTGGAACAGATCATCGACAGAGGATCCATGAGCCGGCAGGAATACCAGGACATCGCGGGCGGCATAGCCATGCGCACCGCGCAATACGACCTTACCTTCATGGTCCAGAGGGGACTCGTGCTTCGAGAAGGTCGCGGACCGTCCCTGCGCTACAAGCCGGCAGTGCGCCGACTGCCCCCGGCAGCACAGTCAAGGAGGAAGAAAGGTGAGCGTTCTTAACACCCTCAAAAAGCTCTTCAGGGGGCATGCCCGACAGTCTCGTCAGGATGCCATGAGCACCTTCGCCAAGCGGTACGAATCCTTCAAGGAGCTTCTCGACTGCAATGCAGACCTGGCCGGCATTCTCGCCCGACTTGATGCAGCCCAGCGCGGCGAGCTGACGATGGAGATGCGTATCGTCCGCAAGGAGGCGCGCCGCGCCATCGTCTGCTGCGAACACATGGCCTACTGCCTCAACGCCATCTCGAACAACCGCCACAAGCGCCTCGAGGAGACCGTCTCGGCCCTTGGCAAGCGCATCGAAAATGAACTGCAGCAGCACGCCCAGGGCGACATCACCGAGCTCGTGCTCGGCATCGGCGAGATAGACGCGGGCCTAACCTACAGCGTGGGCGCGAAAAGCGCCAATTTGGGCGAACTGAGCAACGCCCTCGACCTGCCCGTGCCCAAGGGTTTCGCCATCACCGTTCAGGCCGGCGTGCTGCACCTTTTGCGCAACAGCGGGCTCTTCCGAAAAATGCACATCACCCTTCGAGGCGTCGACCCTGAAGATCCCGAAAGCATACAGGCCCAGTCGGCAAAAGTCAGGAACATGATAACGGAGGCCCCCGTCCCCCCAGATGTCGCGGCGGCCATCTACAGAGCCTGGGACACGACCTTCGGCAGCCGCCATGTGATGGCAGCTCTTCGTTCTAGCGCCATCGCCGAGGACGGGGCGCAATCCTTCGCCGGGCAGTATCTGAGCGTTCTCGGCGTCACTCGTGACACCCTGCTCGACGCCTTCAAGAAAGTCCTTGCGAGCCTGTACTCGACACGCGCCATCGCCTACCGCGCGAGCAACGGCTACCCTCTCGAAGCATCCGGCATGGGCATGTGCTGCCTTGAGATGGTGCAGGCCAAGGCCGCGGGCGTGGCTTTTTCACGCCATCCGGTCGACGTGCGCTCAACAGACGTGCTGATCAACGGCCTCTGGGGCTTGGGCGAAATGGTCGTGGACGGTTCGGCAACACCTGACCAGTGGCTCGTCTCACGCAATGAGAACACGATCACGGGTGAAAAGATCGCCGAGAAAAGAGTCCGTCTCGTCCTGAAACGGAAGGGCGACTCCTGCGAAGAGGAAATAGAGGACGTGCCGCTTGAATTTCAACTCGCCCCCTGCCTGACAGAGGCTCAGGTCGAAGCCATCGCCTCCATGGCGATGAAACTTGAGCACCACTACCAGTATCCGCAGGATATGGAATGGGCCGTCGACGAAGACGACGATATCATTCTTCTGCAGACGCGCCCCATGAGCATGGATGCGCCCGTCTACGACAGCACCCCCTTGCAGCGTCTCGACACGCCCCCCATCTTTTCCGGGGCCGATGTCGCGGCCAAGGGCGTGGCCGCCGGCCCCGTCTTCCATGTCGAAGAAGGCGACGACATGACACATTTCCCGCAGGGCGCCGTCATGGTGCTGCGGCACTCATCCCCGACGGCGATGGTCTGCCTTAAGAAGGCCGCCGCCATCATAGCGGAAACGGGAAGCCTCACCGGGCACATGGCCTCCATCTGCCGGGAATTCCATGTGCCGACGCTTCTCAATATTCCGAACGTCTTCAACCTCCTTGAGGACGGCATGGTCGTCACGGTGGATGCCATATCGGGCAGGGTCTTCATGGGCGAGATCCCGGAACTGCTCTCAATCGCCATCCGGCGGGAAGTCCCGCGCGTTGATTCCCCGGCCCAGGTCCTTCTGCGGCGCATCGCCGCCTACGTGCTTCCCCTGCATCTCGTCGATCCGCACTCCAAGCTCTTCACGCCCGAAAACTGCACTTCGCTGCACGATGTCATGCGCTACGCGCACGAGTACAGCTATTCATCCATGTTTCTCCTCTCCGACAGTCTCTCCGATGAAAAAGGCGGAGCCACTGTGCGGCTGATCTGCAATGTTCCGCTCGACCTGTACATGATCGATGTGGGCGGTGGCCTCAAGGAAGGCGTCCGGGGCTCGGCACGCCCCGAAGACGTGACGAGCACCCCCATGCACCAGGTGCTCAACGGCATGCTCGACCCCGACGTGCAGGCAAAAGGCCCGCGACCCGTCAACATGCGCGGGTTCCTCTCCGTCGTGGGGCGCAGCATGACGGGCAGCCATCTGGAAGGCGGCCAGCGATTCGGCAGCCACAGCTACGCCATCATCTCGGACTGCTACCTCAACTTCTCCTCGCGGGTCGGCTATCATTACGCCATTCTCGACGCATGGTGCAGCGACGCCCTGAACAAGAACTACATCCGCTTTGAATTCGCCGGCGGCGCCGCCGGCAATGAGCAGCGTTCCCGCAGGGTGCGATGCATCGGCATGATCCTGACGAGTCTCGGCTTCAACGTCGAAATCGTAGGCGACAGGCTGCGCGCCCGCTACCAGAAATACCCCAAAGGGGAAATGCTCGACCGCCTGACGCAGTTAGGGCGTCTGCTCATCATGACCCGGCAGATGGACATGCTGATGGTCGATGAGAACTCCGTCAGCGTCTTCGCAAACAATTTTCTGAGCGGCAACTATCATTAACGCACCGGCAGGCCCGATTCGAAACGACATGGATAAAGGTAAAGGCACAAGCCTCCTGAGCCGGGACTTCGTCTCGCTCTTTCTGCTCGCCATGTGCAACAACTGCAACATAGCGGTCTATTACTGCTTCGAACAGTGGCTGGACGGTCACGCCGTCTCCCCAAACTGGCGGGGGTGGCTGCTCGCCGTCTTCTTCGCGATCATCTTCGTCTGCCGTCAGGCGGTGAGCGGTTTTCTGCTGAACCGCGACAAACGCCCCGCCATGGTCATCTCCATAGCGGTCACGAGCATCGTCATGCTGTTCTACCCGCTCGTGCCCCATGAGAGCATAGTCGTATCCGTGCTCGCTCTGCGTATCGTACAGGGCGTCGCCATCGCCGTATATTCATTCTGTACGACAGCCCTGCTCGTGGACTGCATACCCGAAGGTCAGAGCGCCCGCGGCTTCGCCGTCTTTTCGCTGACCCTGCTTCTGCCCTATTCGATCATACCGGCCGCGGCAGAACGCATACTTCCCCTTCTCGGCGGCGAAGCGAACCTTTTTGCGTGGACGTCGCTTCTGGGCATACCGGCACTTCTTCTTATCGTGCCACTCATGCCGCGCCTGAAAAGAAAAACAGCGCCCCTGCATGAAAAAGAGAAGGCCGCTGCCTCACTGCGTCAGGGTATCTTCCATTCGGGCCTCGCCCTCATCTACCTGGCCTGCATGCTCTTCGGCATCATGACCTCGGGCGCCATCCTCTTCATGAAGGGGCTGTGCGCCCTGACCGGTGCACACACGGAGCACTTCTTCGTCACCTACACCTGCACCATCATGGCCGTCCGCATCACAATCGGCCATCTGTTCGACAGGCTGCCGCGGTTCAGCATAAGCGTCATCTGCTGCACCCTTCTCTGCGGCAGCATGCTCACTCTGGCGTACGGACCCGCCTGGGGGCTCATCCCCGTATCGCTCTGCTACGGCGGCCTGCTCGGAGTCTTCTATCCCCTGCTCGCAGCGGCGGTCTACGACCGTTCCACGCCGCAGACACGCCCCATCAACGCCAACATCATGATGGCGGCCTTCGACATCAGCGGCCTCTTCTCCCCCCTGCTCGGCGGACTCGTCATCCACTGCGGCTTCGGCTACCGCGGCGTCTTCGTCGGCTTCGCCTGCGTCATCGCCCTCTGCGGCCTCTGCATTCTCCTAGACCGGCTGAGGAATTCTATTTCTCCGCCTTTATCCTGTCGGATATCTCGATGAAGGCATTGAGCATGGCGCCGTCGTAGATCATCTTGAGTTCGGGCATGTCAAAACTGACGAGCAGTGAAAACTCGCCGGATTCCGTGTTGACGAGCGAGATCAGCGCGCTGCCGTTTGCAATCGTCCTGTAGGTGTTGCTCGCTATCTTGACCTTTTTCTCGATGTTTTCCCTCGACTGGCGGAGCAGGGTCATCCTTTTTCTCAAAAGTTCGTCGTACATTTTGGCGACGGCGATGATGCGCTCATTTATGGCGATGTTTGCCGTGATGTTGGCGGCATCCCCCCCGCTCGCCGAACGTTTCAGGCTGAGTGCCTCGTCGCGGTTGCGCGCGGCCTCCTGCGAAATCTCCGCGACTTTTTTTCTGTATTCCGGAATCTTGGCGAGCACGGCGTCATGAGCGGACATGTAGGTCTCAAGCGAAATGAAATACATCCCCGTGTAATACTTGGCCAGATTGACGTTGTTCTTGTCCTGCTGCAGCTCGCGCTCAATAACCCCCTGAATCCTCTTGGTGTTGCCGGCTATCGCCATGAGCCTGACAAGCTCGCTGCCCTCGGCGGAAACGATGAAATACTCCACCTCCTCCGGGGAGAGGGTGATGCCGTTCTTCTTGAGTATCTGCGCCACCTCGACCTTCAGCCCCTGTATCTGGCTCTTGTTCTCCTCTATTTCTGCGGCACAGCCGGCGAGCTTCTTGTCTATGCGCTCCTTTGTGTCGGCAAGGGGATTGTATGAGGTGACGGGGGCCGATATCCTGTCACGCTTGAGGGTGACGATCTTCTCCTGAAGGGCCTTGTTCCTGAGCGTCAGCTCGTCGATTCTGTCGAACTGCTCGCGCGCCTCCGAATCGGAAAGGATGTCCTGCGCCTTTTTGAGAAGGCGCACGTACTTCGGCTCTCGCGCCGTCAGAAACTCCATAAGCGTGCGGGAATTTCTGTCATCTTCCGTCGCGAGCCGGGCCGCCTCATTGCTGACATCAGAAAATTTTCTCCACACTTTTGAAAAGATCTTCTCTTCATTGGAGGCGTTCAGGACAGGATCTGCGGCAGACGCTTTCCGCTCGCCTTCATTGCCCATCCCCTTCATGGAATCAGCGGCTTCGCCGGCGGCCCCGCGCACCTTTTCCCATGTCTGCTTGAAGAACTGGGTGTCGAGTTTGGGCATTTCAAAGGCATGGGCGGAAGACAGGCACACGAGAAGCGCCCAGAAAAAGACAAAGGATTTCAGCATAGTCATGCGTCCTCTATTCGTTTTTGGGAATCGATGCGTAAAGGTGGTTTTTGCAATTTTGCCGCACTAACAGCGTGAAATAATAGGATGCAATCATTCAAAGAGCACGCCAGCGATTCCTTAACAGGGATGGCCGAAAAAAAGGCGGTTACTCCTGCAATTCGCGGCACTCCCTGAGTATTCGGGAAAGGAGCTCCTGCATGTTCTCGACCTTCACGAGACGGTCCTCACCGTCCACGCGGCGTATGCGGCCGACAACGGGATACTCGAGGCCGTTGCCGCCGTCTCGCACGACAAAGGGGACGAGCGTGTCGCCGTCGTCCGGGCGCCCATCGCCTATGTTGCAGATCTGCTTGCGACCCTGCGACGCGTCGGCGAAAAGAGGTGCGAGCAGGCCGTGCGCCGTGCCTCCCTCGGGCTTTTTCCCGGCAAAGGCCCCTGAGGAGATGCCGTTCTCCACGAAAGCCCGGCTTTCGGAAAGCAGGAGTCTGCGGACGTTCTCCGAGCCGCCCCCCGCCAGCTGCGACAACATCAGGCTTATCATGGGAGGAATCGCGCCTGCGTTTTCAGGCTTGCGCACCTCCACGAGAAAAAGGGTAAGGGCATCGTTCAAAAGCGCGTCCATATCGACGAGTCTTTCAAAGGCGGGAAGATCAGAGGCGTCGATAGCCTCGCCGATAGCGCGGGGGCAGTCCCCGGCGCCCTCAGCTCCGGCACCGCAGGGCATGGCGAGGGGCAGTGCGGAAAAAACCAACAGCAGACAAAAGGTTCTCAACAGGCAAAAGACGTTCATATTCCCTCCGGCAGCGTCCCCTTGAGCGCCAAGGGAAGGCCGCAGCATGCAAAGACGACATGATCACATACGGATGCGAGCTTCTGATTGACCGTGCCGAGCACGTCGCGAAAACGGCGCCCGACCGTGCTGACAGGCACGATGCCGAGGCCCGTTTCGGCAGTGACGAGCGCGGCATCCGCGTCCAACGCCCGCACACCATGGGCGAAAGCGACGGTCCTTTCGGCAATGGCATCGCAATCGAGACCGGCACCCATGAGATTCGCGACCCACGTGCTCACGCAGTCGAGAAGCAGCACTGGCTGCCGTCCGGGGATTTCGATGCGCTGCAATGCGGCAAGGGGGTCGGTTGTCTCCTCAATAAGTTTCCAACCGTCGCCGCGGGCCTTTTGGTGCAAGGCGACGCGCGCCGCCATCTCAGCATCGTCCACGCTACAGGTGGCGAGAAAGACACGCTCTGCACCGCGTCTTTCAGTCCATCGTTGCGCCATCGCGCTTTTGCCGCTGCGCGTCCCACCGGTGAACAGAACAAGGCAGCTCACTGCGCGGGCTCATCCAGTTGCACGGGGGCGGGTATGGCCTGCGGCACGCCGACGGGTACGGGCACGGGCCGCTCAGGAGCGGGAGGCGTCTGGTTCCGCTCGGGCAGAGGCGGATTGTGCGGCGCTGCCTGCACGGGGGCGGGCACGGCTTCTGAAGGCCTGGGTGCGGGCACGGACTGCCGCTCCGCCGCCGGCTTCATGGACGGCTGTTCGGCAGGCGCGGAAGACGGGGGCTTCGGGTTCGCAAGCGGGGCTTGGCCTACGGGTGCCGCGCGGCCTTCGCCTATGCGGGCGCAACGCCCTGCGAGATCCCGCATGGCACGCATGGCCGCCTCCAAAGAAGCACGGGCATCCGCAAGTCCGTTTGCCTGTCGGCGCTGCACCCAGGAGGCGATAAAGAGCAGGGTTTCGTCATCAAGGCCTTGGTTCGCACCCTTCCGAATGGCGGCGGCCATGGCGCGCTCGGCGGCGGCACTTTCCTCAAGCGCCCTCAAATAGCGCGCATTGAGGCCGCTCACGCGCATCTCGGCCGTCTCTACGCTGGAGCGCGAGGCGTCGCCCTCTTTCAGCTGGTCAAGCTCGAAGGTAGCCGCAGCCAACTGAGCACCAAGGGATTCAGCTTTTTTCGCCTTGCTCTCGGCGTCAGCCTGAAGCTTGCCGAGCGATGGCGCCGAAAGCACGCCGTCAATGCCGGCAGCAATAGACAGCAGGCGGCCGGCCAGGGCAGTGTGCATCTGCCGCCCCTGATCCGCGGAAAGAGAATGCCTCGCCGCCGCTTGGGATAGGGATGCCAGAAAACGGTCGGCGTACATGCTGTACAGGGCGCGCACCATGGAGGGATGGAGAACATAGCGCAAAAAGCTTTGACGTCCGCCGCCGGAAGCGTTCGTCATGCGAACGCCATAACGCTGGTTGAGATTCTGCGCGGTGAGGTTGAGCCGCCCGCCGTTCGCTCCCGGCTTGTAGCGGGAGACGACGAACTCGGCCACGTCGTCGATGAGGCCGCCGGGGAGGCGGCTGTCCTCAGTGGCCTTCGGCATGAGGCCCGGAGTATCCGCAGCCGGGGAGGCCCCTTGCGCATTTTTTCCAGTCCCGCTCGGCGCGCCATCGCCCTTCGGGACGTCAGCGCCGGCGACGGTCCCTCGGATGGTCTGTCCGGCAAGAGTGCCCGGTTCGGTCGGCGGATTCGTCACGGATTCGGGCAGGGGCTCCGGGCCTGGCCGGAGGATGTCGCCCGCCCCTGCGAGCGGGGTGCCGGCCGTGGACTCATCAACGGCGCGGGCCGCCTGCTCGCGCAGCTGATCCCTTTCTTCCGGGGGCCTGGTAAGCCAGTAGCCCGCGCCGCCCACGCAGACGGCGGCGAGAACGGCCGCAGCCCAGACCTTGGCGGCGCCTCCTTTGCCGGGGCGCGGCCCCGGCAAGGCGGAAAATGTTTCGTCAGCGCTGCTGTTCTCCTGATTCATGCCGCATCCTCCGTGGCGAAGCTGATATCCAGAATCTTTCTTGATTTTCTCATAAAACTTTCCGGGCCGCAACACGCCCCCGCAAATGGCACGTTGACAGAACACGCACATAACGGTAGGTATTCTCGTACTAATTTACCCTTTCATCGCAGCCAATCACGGAGGCCATCATGCGTACCAACTTGGGCAGGGCTCTGACTTTTGACGACATCCTGCTTGTTCCCGCATATTCTGAGGTCACGCCGGACGCGGTTGATCTCTCAACATGGCTCACGCCTTCAATCCCGCTGCGTATCCCGCTGATTTCCGCGGCCATGGATACCGTGACGGAATCTTCCATGGCAATCTCCATGGCGCGCATGGGCGGCATCGGCATCATCCACAAGAACCTGCCCATCGAACAACAGCGCCTTGAAATCGAACGTGTCAAGAAAAGCGAAAGCGGGATGATCATGGATCCCGTGACGATCTCCCCCCGCAGCTCTGTTCAGGAAGCGCTGAAGCTCATGGAAGACTTCCGCGTATCCGGCCTTCCTGTCGTAGACGGTGACGGTCTCGTCGGCATCCTGACAAACAGGGATGTCCGCTTCGTCGAAGACCCGAACACCGTGCGTGTGCAGGACGTCATGACGAAGGAAAATCTCGTCACCGTACCAGTAGGCACCTCCCTCGCAGAGGCGAAACAGCATTTGCATGAGCACCGCATCGAAAAGCTGCTCGTGGTGGACGAGAATCGTCACCTGCGCGGCCTCATCACCATCAAAGACATTGACAAGGTTCAGAAGTACCCCAACGCCAGCAAGGACGAGAAGGGGCGTCTGCGCGTCGGCGCGGCGATCGGCATCGGCAAGGACTGCGAAGCCCGCACCGAACAGCTTCTCGAAGCGGGTGCCGACGTGCTCGTGCTCGACTCTGCCCACGGTCATTCGGCAAACGTCCTCAAGGCTATCCGCAGGGTAAAATCGGCCTTCCCCAACTGCCAGCTCATCGCGGGCAACGTGGCCACCTATGAAGGCGCACGCGCCGTTCTCGAGGCGGGCGCCGACACGGTTAAGGTCGGCATCGGCCCCGGCTCCATCTGCACGACGCGCATCGTCGCCGGCGTGGGTGTGCCGCAGGTCACTGCCATCATCGAAGGCAGCCGCGCCGCACGCGAAATGGATCGTTGCTGCGTCGGCGACGGCGGCATCAAATTCTCCGGTGACATAGTCAAGGCCCTCGTGGTCGGGGCGCACACCGTGATGATAGGCTCTCTCTTCGCCGGCACGGAGGAGAGCCCGGGAGAAACTGTCCTCTACCAGGGCCGCACCTATAAGACATATCGCGGCATGGGCTCCATCGACGCCATGAAGCAGGGGAGCTCGGATCGCTACTTCCAGGAAAAGACGAAGAAACTCGTTCCCGAAGGCATCGTAGGCCGCGTGCCCTACCGCGGCAGCGTCAAGGATTCCATCTACCAGCTCATGGGCGGCCTTCGTTCCGGCATGGGCTATGTGGGCGCCAAGACGCTCGAAGACCTTTACAAGAACACCAACTTCTATGAAATTTCGGCGGCAGGTCTCCGTGAAAGCCACGTCCACGACGTGGTCATCACCAAGCAGGCCCCCAACTACCGCATGGAAGACTAGGCAGGGAACAATGTCGGCCAACAAAGTCATCATCATCGACTACGGCTCGCAGGTGACGCAGCTCATCGCGCGTCGCGTACGCGAGGCCGGGGTCTATTCCGAGATCCATTCCTGCGTGACGACGGCCGCGGAGGTTGCCGCACTTCAGCCGAAGGCCGTCATACTGTCGGGCGGTCCGGCCAGCGTGGGCGAAAAGGACGCCCCCGCCCTTGATCCGGGCTTGCTCACCTTGGGCGTGCCGGTGCTCGGCATCTGCTACGGCATGCAGTCAATCGCCAATGCCCTGGGCGGCAAGCTCTCAAGCTCGGAAACACGCGAATACGGCCCCGCGAAACTCTCCTTCGTGACGCCCTGCGCCCTGTGGGACGGTCTGCCCGCAAGCCGCCCGCTGCGCGTATGGATGAGCCACGGCGACCGCGTGCTGACGCCGCCGCCCGGCTTCGTCACCATCGGCCGCACGGACACGCTTGACGTCGCCGCCATGGCAGATCCTGCGCGGGGCATCTACGCTGTGCAGTTCCACCCCGAGGTCCACCACACCGAAGAGGGAGCGAGCATCATCCACAACTTCCTCTTCAAAATCGCCCACATAACGGCTGACTGGTCCATGAGCTCCTTCGTGCAGCGACAGATCACGGAACT